>NZ_JAHSTX010000001.1:3807500-4107500 GCF_019145375.1 Pseudomonas triticicola
CGAGTGCCGCAAGACCGGCGGCACAGGCCACCGGGTGCGCCGAATAGGTGTAGCCGTGGGGGAATTCCACGGCGTATTCCGGCGTCGGCTGGTTCATGAAGGTCTGGTAGATCTCGGAGCTGGCAATCACCGCGCCCATCGGAATCGCGCCGTTGGTGACTTGTTTGGCGATGCACATCAGGTCCGGGGTCACGCCGAAGCTCTCGGCGCCGAACATCGAACCGGTGCGGCCGAAACCGGTGATCACTTCGTCGAACACCAGCAGGATGTTGTGCTGATCGCATATCTCGCGCAGACGCTTGAGGTAACCCTGCGGCGGAACCAGTACCCCGGCAGAGCCGGCCATCGGTTCAACGAACACCGCAGCGATGTTGGAAGCGTCGTGCAGTTCGATCAACTTGAGCAGTTCATCGGCCAAAGCAATACCGCCCTGCTCCGGCATGCCACGGGAAAAGGCATTGCTCGCCAGCAGTGTGTGCGGCAGGTGATCGACGTCCATCATCGACTGGCCGAACAGCTTGCGGTTCCCGTTGACGCCGCCGAGGCTGGTGCCGGCGATGTTCACACCGTGGTAGCCACGGGCGCGGCCGATCATTTTAGTCTTGGTCGCCTGGCCTTTCAGGCGCCAGTAGGCACGGACCATTTTCACCGCAGTATCGGCGCACTCGGAACCAGAGTCGGTGAAGAACACATGGTTCAGATTGCCCGGGGTCAGCTCAGTGATTTTCTCTGCCAGTTGAAACGACAACGGATGGCCGTACTGGAAACCCGGCGAGTAATCGAGGGTGCCCAGCTGTTTCGAAACGGCTTCCTGAATTTCCTTGCGGGTGTGCCCGGCGCCGCAGGTCCACAGACCGGACAGCGAGTCGTAGATCTTGCGGCCCTTGTCGTCGAACAGCCAGCTGCCTTCAGCGCCGACGATCAAACGCGGGTCGCGCTGAAAGTTGCGGTTGGCGGTGTACGGCATCCAGTGCGCGTCCAGCTTCAGTTGGCTGGCCAGTGGCGACGGCGCGTTTTCAGGCATGTTCATCGGGCAAAACCTCGCAGGGCATAAGCGTCAGGGAGATGGAAAGCGTTGTTGCAGCTAAATTGCCACGGCGATAAAGTCGGTGAAATCCAACTCTTCTAACCTTCAGTTAGTTCATTGCTAAACAAAGAGAACAAGAAATGAGCAGCCGCCGCGCCGATCCGTTAGCCCAGGTCAGTGACTTTGATATCCGTTTGCTGCGGATTTTTCGCAGTGTCGTGGAGTGTGGCGGCTTCTCCGCAGCGGAAACCGTGCTCGGCATCGGCCGCTCGGCGATTAGCCAGCAGATGAGCGATCTGGAACAGCGCCTCGGCTTGCGCTTGTGCCAGCGTGGCCGGGCCGGGTTTTCCCTGACCGAGGAAGGTCGTGAGGTGTATCAATCAGCGCTGCAATTGTTGAGCGCGCTGGAGAGTTTCCGCACTGAGGTCAACGGCCTGCACCAACACCTGCGCGGCGAGCTGATCATCGGCCTCACCGACAACCTCGTCACCCTGCCGCACATGCGCATCACCCACGCCCTCGCGCAGTTAAAAGAACGCGGGCCGGATGTGCAGATCCAGATTCGCATGATTGCACCAAACGAAGTTGAACAAGGTGTGCTCGACGGGCGCCTGCACGTTGGCGTGGTACCGCAGGCCAGCGCCTTGTCGGGACTGGAATATCAGCCGTTGTACAGCGAGCGCTCGCTGCTGTATTGCGCGGTGGGTCATCCGCTGTTTTATGTCGACGACAAACAACTCGATGATCAACGCCTCGACAGTCAGGACGCGATTGCGCCGACCTTTCGTTTGCCGGCGGAGATTCAGGCGCATTATCAGGCGCTCAACTGCACCGCCAGTGCCTCTGACCGTGAAGGCATGGCGTTTCTGATTCTGACCGGGCGCTACATCGGTTACCTGCCGGATCACTACGCCAATCTTTGGGTACAGCAGGGGCGCTTGCGTGCGCTCAAGGCCGGCACGCGTTTTTACGATTTGAGTCTGGCATCGGTCACGCGCAAGGGGCGGCGCCCTCATTTGGTGCTGGAAAGTTTCCTCGAGAGTCTGGCCGCAACGCGATAGATAAGCGCGCAGAGCCCAGCCCGACTGGGCCTAATCGACAGAATCGAGGAATAACCTGAGCAAGTGGACAGGTTTTTGCAGAGAAGGGGTAACTCTCCTTCAAGAAGCCAAAGCCATGCAGCCAGATTCCGATTCGTCCAGTGAACTGATCTACGGCCTCAACGACCGCCCCAAACCACTCGCCGCCATTCTCGCCGCGCTGCAACACGTGCTCGCGAGTTTCGTCGGCATCATCACCCCGCCACTGGTGATCGGTTCCGCGCTCGGGCTGACCGCGCATCTACCGTACCTGATCAGCATGGCGCTGATGGTCTCGGGCGTCGGCACTTTTATCCAGGCGCGGCGACCGTTCGGCATTGGCGCGGGGATGATCTGTCTGCAAGGCACCAGTTTCGCGTTTCTCGGTGCGGTGCTGTCGGCCGGGTTTCTGGTCAAGCAGCGCGGCGGCAGCCCGGAAGATATCCTGGCGATGATTTTCGGCGTGTGCTTTTTCGGCGCAATCGTGCAGATTGTGCTCAGCCGCTTCATCGGTCAGTTGCGCCGAGTGGTGACACCGCTGGTGACCGGCATCGTCATCACGCTGATCGGCATCAGCCTGATCAAGGTCGGCATCACCGATCTGGGTGGCGGCTTCAACGCGCCGGACTTCGGCACGCCGGGCAATCTGGCCTTGGGCGTGTTCGTGCTGCTGACAATCATTCTGCTCAACCGCTCGAATACGCCGTGGGTGCGACTGTCGGCGATCATCATCGGACTGGTGCTCGGCAGTCTCGCTGCGTGGTTCAGCGGAAAATTGCTGCCACAGCCGTTGCCTGACTTGCCACTGGTGAGTTTTCCTACGCCGTTCAAGTTCGGATTCAACTTCGACTGGACGGCTTTCCTGCCGGTCGCGCTGATTTACCTGATCAGCACCATCGAAACCGTCGGCGACCTCACCGCCAATTGCATGCTTGCCCGCCAACCGATCAGCGGCCCTTCTTATATAAGCCGCTTGCGCGGTGGCGTGCTCGGTGACGGTGTGAGCTGCATGATCGCGGCGACCTTCAGCGCCTTCCCCAACACAACGTTCGCGCAAAACAACGGGGTGATCCAATTGACCGGTGTGGCCAGCCGCTACGTCGGCCTGTACATCGGCGCGATCCTGTTTTGCCTCGGCCTGTTCCCGATGATCGGCGCGGTGCTGCAACAGATTCCGAAACCGGTACTGGGCGGCGCAACGCTGGTGATGTTCGGCGCTGTGGCGGCGGCGGGCGTGCGCATTCTCGCGCATTCTCGCGCAGTCGCCGCTGGACCGGCGCAGCATGTTGATCATCGCCACTTCGTTCGGCGTCGGCCTCGGCATCGCCGCGCAACCGAACCTGCTGCACCTGCTGCCGAAACTGGTGCAGAACCTGTTCGACTCGGCGATCACCAGCGGCGGGCTGACGGCAATCGTCCTCTGTCTGTTGTTGCCGGAAGGCAAAACCGCTGAGACAAAAAGCCCCGCGTCATTGAACAAGATCGAACAGGCGTAACTGTTTTTCCGCGCCAGGACTTGTCGGATGCCTGTGGGTGCGCTATCAACGCAGCTGGTTGCACCCACAGACAATCCCGGAAGTGCCTATGACCTTTGAAGTCCCAGCCCACGGCGGCAAACCCGCCAGCCGCATTCGTCAGAAGAACGAAGAGACCATTCTCAAAGCCGCCGAAGACGAGTTCGCCCGTCACGGGTTCAAAGGCACCAGCATGAACACCATCGCGCAGAATGCCGGGCTGCCCAAGGCCAACCTGCATTACTACTTCACCAACAAGCTCGGTTTGTATGTAGCAGTGCTGAGCAACATCATCGAGTTGTGGGACAGCACCTTCAACACCCTCACTGCCGAGGATGACCCGGCCGAAGCGCTGACCCGCTACATCCGCGCGAAGATGGAGTTCTCCCGGCGCCAGCCACAGGCTTCGCGAATCTTCGCCATGGAAGTGATCAGCGGCGGCGAATGCCTGAGCGAATATTTCAATCAGGATTACCGCACCTGGTTCACCGGGCGCGCGGCCGTGTTTCAGGCGTGGATCGATGCGGGCAAAATGGACCCGGTCGACCCGGTGCACCTGATTTTCCTGCTGTGGGGCAGCACTCAGCATTATGCCGACTTCGCCACGCAGATCTGCCGCGTCACCGGGCGCAGCAAGTTGACCAAGCAGGACATGGAAGACGCCGGCAACAACCTGATCCGCATCATTCTCAAAGGCTGCGGCCTCACTCCTTCTCTATAAGACGTTTATGCCTTTCACCCTCAGCGGTTTTTGCGAGTACCGCGAAGAGATTCGCAAAAGCCGTTTCATCACTCTGGCGACGCCGATCAGCAGCCCCGCCGATGCGCAGGCGTTTTTCGAGCAGCAAAGCGATTTGAATGCCACGCACAATTGCTGGGCGTGGAAACTCGGCGCGCAATACCGCAGCACTGACGACGGCGAGCCGGGCGGCACGGCCGGGCGCCCCATTCTGGCGGCGATAGAAGCTCAGGATTGCGATCAGGTCGCGGTGCTGGTGATTCGCTGGTACGGCGGCATTCAACTGGGCACCGGCGGTTTGGCCCGGGCCTATGGCGGCGGCGCCAACAAGTGCCTGCAAGCGGCGCAGAAAGTCGAGCTGATCAGCCGCGTGCCGCTGACTTGCGCTTGCGGATTTGCCGAGTTGGCACTGGTGAAGTTGCGCGTGGCGGATCTCGGTGGATTGGTGGTGGAGGAAAACTTCACGGCCAATGGGGTGGAGTTGAAGTTGGCGGTGGGGCAAGCGCAGATCGACGTGTTGCAGGGTCAGTTGGCGGATCTGAGCCGGGGGCGGATTTTGTTGCAGCGTTGAGAGTGGAAGATCAAAAGATCGCAGCCTTCGGCAGCTCCTACAGGGGATCGCATTCCGATTGTAGGAGCTGCGGAACGCTGCGATCTTTTTTAGGGCATTCCCCAATTGGCGACTTGCCCACACCTGCTGTGCACCCGACTGTGGATAACCTGAGCACACACCGCTGTAACCCTTCTGTCATGCGGCTTTGCGCGATTTGTTCAATTTTCGTTCAATTGACCCGACGAAAGGGAAATCAAGAGTAAAAACAAACAGTTACCTTCGTTTATGACCATTAGAACAAAGCATCGCAGTGCTTATGCCCACCCTCGGCGCTTGCGCACAATTACTGTGGAGCAACCTGTGGATAAGCCGTTCATGACCGCCGCAGCCGCTGGATCTGTCTGGCTCCCAGGCAGTTGCTCGTTTTTTAACCAACTGCAAGCGGGCAAAACTGGAGCCTGTTCAATGACTTTGCGCTGAATTGGTGCTCGATTGAAAAACAAAACGCCCGCCGATGCGCTGCTGTCGGCACTTGCGGACTGGCTCCGCAAGCGTTCCTGACTCAATGGCCAGGAAATTGCTTTATCCACAGGCACAACTCAGTCAGTCGAGCCTGTCATGTCCATCGCCCCTTCCCCACCGCGCCTGCAACTGCGCCAGATCAGCAAACGCTACCCCGGATGTCTGGCCAACGATGCCATCGACCTGAGCATCGCGCCGGGTGAAATCCATGCCCTGCTCGGTGAAAACGGCGCGGGCAAAAGTACGTTGATGAAAATCATCTACGGGGTCACCCAGTGCGATAGCGGCGAAATGCTCTGGGAGGGGCAGCACGTGCAGATGCGCAACCCGGCGCAGGCGCGGCAGCTGGGCATTGGCATGGTGTTCCAGCATTTCTCGCTGTTCGAAACCCTCAGCGTCGCGCAGAACATTGCCCTGGCGATGGGCGCGGCGGCCGGCACGCCGAAGCAACTGGAGCCGAAGATTCGCGAAGTCTCGCGGCGTTACGGCATGGCGCTGGAGCCGGAGCGACTTGTCCACAGCCTGTCGATCGGCGAGCGCCAGCGGGTGGAAATCATTCGTTGCCTGATGCAGGACATCCGCCTGCTGATTCTCGATGAGCCGACCTCGGTGCTGACCCCGCAAGAGGCGGACGAATTGTTCATCACCCTGCGTCGCCTCGCCGACGAGGGCTGCAGCATTCTGTTTATCAGCCACAAGCTCGGTGAAGTGCGCGCCTTGTGCCACAGCGCCACGGTGCTGCGCGGCGGTCGGGTTGCCGGGCATTGCGTGCCCGCCGAATGTTCGGACCAGCAACTGGCGCAAATGATGGTCGGTGAAGCGGCGGCTTTGATTGGCGAGTATCCGAAGGTCAGCGGTGGCGCGGTGTTTCTGCAGGTGCAGGGTTTGAGCTGGCACAACCCGGACCCTTTTGGTTGCTCGCTGACAGACATCGACCTGCAAGTGCGCAGTGGTGAAATCGTCGGCATCGCCGGGGTCGCGGGCAATGGGCAGGATGAGTTGCTCGCCCTGCTCAGCGGCGAACAGCCCTTACCGCGCGCGCAGGCGGCGACCCTTCGCTTCGCAGAGCAAAACGTTGCCGATCTGCGCCCGGATGCGCGGCGCAAACTGGGTTTGGCCTTCGTGCCGGCCGAACGCCTTGGCCACGGCGCGGTTCCTGAGTTAAGTCTGGCCGACAACGCCCTGCTCAGTGCTTTTCAGCACGGGCTGGTCAGCCACGGGTTGATTCAACGCGGCAAAGTCGAAGCCCTCGCGCAGCAGATCATCCAGCGCTTCGGCGTGAAAACCCCGGACACGCAAACCGCCGCGCGCAGCCTGTCCGGCGGCAACTTGCAGAAATTCATCCTCGGCCGGGAAATTCTTCAGCAACCGAAACTGCTGATCGCTGCGCACCCGATCTGGGGCGTCGACGTTGGCGCCGCCGCCACCATCCATCGCGCGTTGATTGCCCTGCGCGATGCCGGCGCGGCGATTCTGGTGATTTCCGAAGACCTCGATGAGCTGTTCCAGATCAGCGATCGCCTCGGCGCGCTGTGCGGCGGGCGTCTGTCGGCGCTGCAAGATACTGGCGCTACACAACTGAGCGATGTCGGCGCGTGGATGGCCGGCCAGTTCGATCACTCACCTCGCGCCGCCTCGGTTTAACGGAGTTCCAACCATGCTGCTTTCTCTCGAACCCCGTGGCCAGCAATCGCGCCTGATGCTGTGGTGCTCGCCGTTATTGGCGGCGGCGCTGACCCTCGGCTGCGGCTCGCTGTTGTTCATCGCGCTGGGCCACGATCCGCTGCAAACCTTGCACACACTGCTGATCGCACCGGTCAGCGATTTGTATGGCGTGTCTGAATTGCTGGTCAAGGCGCTGCCGATTCTGCTCTGCGCACTCGGCCTGGCCGTGGCCTATCAGGCGCGGATCTGGAACATCGGCGCCGAAGGCCAACTTCTACTTGGCGCCTTGGCCGGCAGTGCTCTGGCAGTGAACGTTATCGACATGCAAAGTCGCTGGGCGCTGGTGCTGATTCTGCTGACCGGCACGCTGGCGGGCGCCGCATGGGCCGGGCTCACCGCATGGCTGCGCACGCGCTTCAACGCCAACGAAATCCTCACCAGCATCATGCTCAACTACATCGCGCTGAACCTGCTGCTGTTCTGCGTGCACGGGCCGTTGAAGGATCCGGCGGGCTTCAATTTCCCCGAGTCGGCGATGTTCGGCGACGCCAGTCGTTTGCCGCTGCTGCTGGAGGACGGCCGCGTGCATGCCGGGGTGTATTTCGCCCTGCTCGCGCTGGTTGCGGTGTGGGTGTTGTTGCAGAAAAGCTTCATCGGCTTCCAGATCAAAGTGCTCGGGCTGGACAAACGTGCGGCAGGTTTTGTCGGCTTTCGAGAGAAGCGCCTGATCTGGCTGGCGCTGTTGATCAGCGGTGCTCTGGCCGGGCTCGCCGGGGTCTGCGAAGTGACCGGGCCGATTGGCCAATTGGTGCCGCAGGTGTCGCCGGGCTATGGCTACGCGGCGATTACCGTGGCGTTTCTCGGGCGGCTCAACCCGCTCGGCATTCTGTTCTCCAGTCTGCTGATGGCGCTGCTGTACATCGGCGGCGAGAGCGCGCAGATGTCGCTCAATCTGCCGCAAGCGATCACCCAGTTGTTCCAGGGCATGATGCTGTTTTTCCTGCTCGCCTGTGACGTGCTGATTCTTTATCGGCCACGCCTGAAACTGCGCTGGACCCGGCGCGCCTCGACCCCTGCCGTAACCGCCGGAGCGCTGTGATGGATATCGATCTGTTGAGCAATATTTTCTACGCGATGGTCCGCTGCGGCACGCCGCTGTTGCTGGTGGCATTGGGTGAGTTGATCTGCGAGAAAAGCGGCGTCCTCAACCTCGGCCAGGAAGGCATGATGCTGTTCGGTGCGGTGATCGGTTTTATCGTCGCGCTGAACAGCGGCAACCTGTGGCTGGGTGTGCTGCTGGCGATGTTGGCCGGGATGTTGTTGTCGTCACTGTTTGCCCTGGTCGCGCTGGTGTTCAACGCCAATCAGGTGGCCACCGGTTTGGCCCTGACGATCTTTGGCGTCGGGCTTTCGACGTTTGTCGGCGCGGCATGGGTGGGTAAGCCGCTGGCGGGTTTCGAGCCTCTGGCGATTCCGTATCTGAGTGAGATCCCGCTGATCGGGCGGATGCTGTTTGCCCAGGATCTGCTGGTGTATCTGTCGTTCGCGCTGTTTGCGCTGGTGGCGTGGGTGATCATCAAAAGCCGTGTCGGCCTGATCATTCAGGCGGTCGGAGAAAACCCGGATGCGGCCAGCGCCATGGGCTTGCCGGTGCTGACCGTACGCACCTTGGCGGTGTTGTTCGGCGGAGCAATGGCCGGGCTGGCCGGGGCTTATCTGTCGCTGGCCTACACGCCGATGTGGGCGGAAAACATGACCGCAGGGCGCGGCTGGATCGCTCTGGCGCTGGTGGTGTTTGCCAGTTGGCGGGTGTGGCGGTTGTTGCTTGGGGCGTATCTGTTCGGCCTTGCCAGCATCCTGCACTTGGTGGCACAGGGGCTGGGACTGGCGATTCCTTCGAGCCTGCTGGCGATGCTGCCGTATGTGGCGACGATCTTGGTGCTGGTGTTGCTGTCCCGCGATGCCGTGCGCACTCGGTTGTATGCGCCGGTTTCGTTGGGGCAGCCGTTGCAATCGGGACATTAGTTGATGTCAGAGCGGGCCTCTTCGCGAGCAGGCTCGCTCCCACAGGGGATCTGAGTGAACGCGGGCAAATTTGGGAGCGAGCCTGCTCGCGAAGGCGTCCGCACGGGCAACACCTGGAGCACGACCCACAACAATTCCTGCTCAAACAATCTCGAGAAAGTCAGCGAGCCTGGAGTATGCTCCGGGGTCAAAGCCTGTTTTCGCCAAGCGCTGCAACTGTGGCTCGGTCAGGCGTGTCCATTGAATCCTGAATGCTGACTTTCAAGGAAACCCATCATGTCTCAGGCAAAAAACGCACTGATCATCGGCGCCTCCCGCGGCTTGGGCCTCGGTCTGGTGAAGACCCTGCTGGCCGATGGCTGGCAGGTCACCGCGACGGTGCGCAATCCGCAGAAGGCCGAGGCGCTGCAAGCGCTGGGTGACGTGCGCATCGAGAAGCTCGACATGGACGATCAGCAAGCGGTGATCGCTCTAAGCCAGAAACTCAAGGGCGAAACCTTCGATCTGTTGTTCGTCAACGCCGGGGTCAAAGGCCCGGACGTGCAGACGCCGGGCGGCGCGACACTGGCCGAGGTCGGGCAACTGTTTTTCACCAACGCGGTGGCGCCGATCAATCTGGCCCAGCGTTTCGTCGGGCAGATCCGCGACGGCAGCGGCGTGCTGGCGTTCATGAGTTCGGTGCTCGGCAGCGTGACCATGCCCGACGCGCCGGAGCTGGCGTTGTACAAGGCGAGCAAGGCGGCGCTGAATTCGATGACCAACAGTTTTGTCACGCAACTGGGCGAGCAGAAACTGACCGTACTTTCGCTGCACCCGGGCTGGGTGAAGACCGACATGGGCGGCGAAGGCGCCGATCTCGACGTCGAGACCAGCACCCGCGGGCTGATCGATCAGGTCAATGCGTTCACCGGCAAGGGCGGGCATCACTTCGTCAATTACAAGGGTGAAACCATTCCCTGGTAAGCACTGAAAATCCCGATGTGGGAGCGAGCCTGCTCGCGAATACGATCTGTCAGGTAAATCTGTATCGACTGACAGGACGCCTTCGCGAGCAGGCTCGCTCCCACAGGGGGATGATGGTGAATGGTCGGGTGGCGCTTGCCCGGCGCGGCGATTTGTTTGAAACTGCGCGCCTCGTCCTTCGCGGCGACCCTGGATCAGCAGACAGGGCAACACTGAGCTGGCAACCCTGAACCCAACTTTCAGAGGAGCCGGCCACAATGCCTGCGACCCGTACCTGGTTAAAAAACCCCCTCGCCATTTTCACCTCCAACGAGCTTGATGCCCGTGGCGGTCTAGTCGTGCAAGACGGTGTCATCGTCGAAGTGCTCGCTGCCGGTCAACAGCCGTCGGCGCCGTGCAATGAAGTGTTCGATGCCCGCGAGCATGTGATCCTGCCGGGCCTGATCAACACTCACCATCACTTCTATCAAACCCTGACCCGCGCCTGGGCGCCGGTGGTCAATCAGCCGCTCTTTCCGTGGCTGAAAACCCTGTACCCGGTATGGGCGAGGCTGACCCCGGAAAAACTCGCCCTCGCCACCAAAGTGGCGCTGGCCGAATTGCTGCTCTCGGGTTGCACCACCGCTGCCGACCATCACTATCTGTTCCCGGACGGTCTGGAAAACGCCATCGACGTGCAGGTCGATACGGTGCGTGAACTGGGCATGCGCGCCATGCTCACGCGCGGCTCGATGAGCCTTGGCGAGAAGGACGGCGGCCTGCCTCCGCAACAAACGGTGCAGGAAGGTCAGGTGATTCTCGATGACAGCCAGCGGCTGATTCACGAGTATCACGAGCGTGGCGACGGCGCGCAGATCCAGATCGCCCTGGCGCCATGTTCGCCATTTTCCGTGACCCCGGAAATCATGTCGGCCAGCGCTGATCTGGCGAACAAGCTCGATGTGCGTCTGCACACCCACCTCGCTGAAACCCTCGATGAAGAAGACTTCTGCCTGCAACGTTTCGGTCTGCGCACCGTCGATTATCTGGACAGCGTCGGCTGGCTCGGCCCGCGTACCTGGCTGGCCCACGGCATCCATTTCAACCCCGACGAAATCGCCCGCCTCGGCCAGGCCGGTACCGGCATCTGCCACTGCCCAAGCTCGAACATGCGCCTGGCGTCCGGCATCTGCCCGAGCATCGAGCTGACCGACGCCGGCGCGCTGTTCGGTCTAGGCGTCGACGGCTCGGCGTCCAACGATGCCTCGAACATGATCCTCGAAGCGCGTCAGGCGCTGTACATCCAGCGCCTGCGCTACGGCGCCGAAAAGATCACCCCGGAGCGCGTACTGGGCTGGGCGACCAAAGGTTCGGCGAGCCTGCTCGGCCGCACTGACATCGGCGAAATCGCCGTCGGCAAACAGGCGGATCTCGCGTTGTTCAAGCTCGATGAACTGCGCTTCTCCGGTAGCCATGATCCGATTTCGGCGCTGTTGTTGTGCGGCGCGGATCGGGCGGATCGGGTGATGATCGGGGGCAAGTGGCGTGTGGTCGATGGGCAGGTTGAAGGGCTGGACCTGAAAGGTTTGATCTCCGATCACAGCCAGGCGGCTCGCCAGTTGATCGCCGGGACCTGAGTCACCGCCGTTCAAAACTGTGGGAGCGAGCCTGCTCGCGAAGAGGGAGTGTCAGACAACATGTTTGTTGGATGACACACCGCTTTCGCGAGCAGGCTCGCTCCCACAGTTGTTTTGTGTGGGCTTAGAGACCAAGTAGCGACAGCATGATGAATGTGGCAAACAGTACAAAATGCGTCATGCCCTCAATGGCGTTGGTTTCGCCGTCATTGAGGTTGATCGCGCTGACGATCAGGGTGATGAAGATCATCACCGTCTGCACCGGGGTCATCGCCATTTGAAACGGCTGGCCGGTGTACAGCGCCATCGCTTCCATCACCGGCACGGTCAGAATCACCGTCGACAGTGACGCGCCCATCGCAATGTTGACCACCGACTGCATGCGATTGGCCAGTGCCGCACGCAGTGCAGTCAGAATCTCCGGCGCGGCGGAAATCGCTGCCACCAGAATCGCCGTGATCACCGGCGGCGCGCCCGTGCCTTCCAGGCCCAGATCGAGGGTCTTGGACATCACCTCGGCCAGTGCGCCGATGATCACCACCCCCGACACCAGAATGCCGACCGACAGCGCCAGGCTGACCGGCTTCGGCTCCTGCTCGACCGGCTCTTTCTTGCGACGTTTGTCCGGGTAGCTGTAGCTGAAAAAGTAACTGTGCGGGCCGACCTGCATGCGCAGGAACAGCGCGTAGAGCACCATCATTGCGCCAATGGTGAACGCCGAATACATCTTCCAGTTGGCCTCGGGAATGAACTCCGGGACCACCATCGACACGCCCATCGCGGTGAGAATCATCACGCTGTAGCTGCGCGCCGAATCGTCGTTGTAGGACTGCTCGCCGTGTTTGATCCCGCCCATCAAAGCGGCGAGGCCGAGGATGCCGTTGATGTCGAGCATGACCGCTGAATAAATCGTGTCGCGCACCAGCGTCGCCGAGGCTTCGTTGCTCATCATGATCGCCAGGATCACCACTTCGACCAGCACCGCCGAGAGCGTGAGGATCATCGTGCCGTAGGGGTCGCCGACCTTTTCCGCGAGCAGTTCGGCGTGATGAGCGACGCGCATCGAAGCGGCGACGATAAAGGCGATCAGCAGCAGACCGCCGCCCAGCGCGACGATCTGACCGCTGTGCAACAGCCAATGTTCCAGTGGATAAGCGACGCACGCGGCAAGGACTGCCAGCAGCAGAAAGCTTTCTTGTTTAAGGATCGAGAACATGGGGGGCCTTTTGCCGAAAAGAGCTGATGAAGCTACTGACTGCTGCGCGCCGCTAACGTTTCGTTACATCTTTGCGCACCACGCGATGGCAGCTGGATTCAGGCATGCACTTTTATTGGCCTTGCCGGCCTCTTCGCGAGCAGGCTCGCTCCCACATTGAAATGCGTCCCCTGTGGGAGCGAGCCTGCTCGCGAAGGCCGCACTGCGGTTGTGGATTATTTATTGTCCTGTTGGTCAGCAATTTGCATTGGCCCTGGGCACACACAACAAAATGGAGTTCGGGTTCATGCCAATACGTCCGCTGCACAAACTGCTGTACGCCGCCATCGGTCTGGGAATCAGCCTGAGCACCAGCGCTGCCGATCCGCTGAAGGTCGGTTTCGTCTACATCGGCCCGATCGGTGACCACGGCTGGACGTATCAGCACGAACAGGGGCGCAAGGCCCTGGCGGAAAAACTCGGCACGCAGATCACCACCAACTACGTGGAAAACGTCGCCGAGGGCGCCGACGCCGAGCGGGTGATCCGCAACATGGCCAAGGACAAATATGACCTGATCTTCACCACGTCTTTCGGCTACATGAACCCGACAGTGAAAGTCGCCAGGCAATTTCCCAAGGTCACTTTCGAACACGCCACAGGCTACAAGCAGGACAAGAACCTCGGCACCTACCTGGCGCGCACTTACGAGGGCCGTTACGTCGGCGGTTTCCTCGCGGCGAAGATGACCAAGACCAAGAAGATCGGCTATGTCGCCTCGTTCCCGATTCCGGAAGTGATCCGCGACATCAACGCCATCCAGCTGGCCTTGAACAAGTACAACCCTGGCACCGAAATCAAAGTGGTGTGGGTCAACTCCTGGTTCGATCCGGGCAAGGAAGCCGACGCCGCCAACGCGCTGATCGATCAGGGCGTCGACGTAGTGTTCCAGCACACCGACAGCCCGGCGCCGATCCAGGCTGCCGAACGGCGCGGCGTGTATGCCGTGGGCTATGCCTCGGACATGGCCCACTTCGGCCCGAAAGCCGTGCTGACCTCGATCGTCAACGACTGGGCGCCGCACTACATTCAGGCGACGCAGAGCGTGATCGATCACACCTGGAAATCCCAGGATTACTGGGGCGGGTTGAAGGAAGGCACGGTGGAACTGCCGATCAGCGATCTGGTGCCGGCGCCGGTGAAAGCCGAGGCCGAGCAGTTGATCGCTGACATCAAGAGCGGCGCGTTGCAGCCGTTTACCGGGCCGATCAAGGATCAGGCCGGTGTGGAAAAAATCCCCGCAGGCGTGAGCGCGACCAATGCGGAACTGGCGTCGATGAATTATTACGTTGAGGGCATGAAGGCCGAGATGCCGAAGTAGTCCCCCGATTCACCACACAAAACCCTGTGGGAGCGAGCCTGCTCGCGAAAGCGGTGTGTCATTAACAAAAATGTTGTCTGACACTCCGTCTTCGCGAGCAGGCTCGCTCCCACATTGGAAACACAGCGTATTCAAGGATTGTGTATGGATCAGCTTCCGATCATTGATATCAGCCCGCTCTATAGCGACGACGAAAACGCCTGGCCTGCGGTGGCCGAACAAATCGACCAAGCCTGTCGCGAGTGGGGCTTTTTCTACATCAAGGGCCATCCGATCTCGGCGCAGCGCATCGACGATCTGCTCGATCACGCCCAGCGCTTCTTTGCATTGCCAGCCGCAGAAAAACTCAAGATCGACATTACTCAGACCCGCCACCATCGCGGCTACGGTGCGATTGCCACCGAGCAACTGGACCCGGACAAACCCAGTGACCTCAAAGAAACCTTCGACATGGGCCTGCACCTGCCGGCCGAGCATCCCGAGGTGCTCGCGGAGAAACCTTTGCGCGGCCCCAATCGCCATCCGGCGCAACCCGGCTGGGAAGCCCTGATGGAGCAGCACTACCTCGACATGCAGGCGCTGGCGCAAACCCTGTTGCGGGCGATGACCATTGCGCTGGGCATCGAGCGCGACTTCTTCGATACGCGTTTTGTCGAACCGGTCAGCGTGTTGCGCATGATCCATTATCCGCCGCGTCACACCGCCAGCTCGGTCGAGCAGCAAGGCGCAGGTGCCCATACCGATTACGGCTGCATCACCCTGCTCTATCAGGACAGCGCCGGCGGTTTGCAGGTGAAGAACGTCAATGGTGAATGGATCGACGCGCCACCGATTGACGGCACGTTCGTGGTCAACCTCGGCGACATGATGGCGCGCTGGAGCAACGACCGTTATCGCTCGACGCCGCACCGGGTGATCAGCCCGCTGGGCGTGGATCGTTACTCGATGCCGTTCTTCGCCGAACCGCACCCGGACACGCGCATCGAATGCCTGCCCGGTTGCCAGGATGCACAGCACCCGGCGAAATATCCGACCACCACCTGTGCGCAATTCCTGCTGTCGCGCTTCGCCGATACCTATGCCTATCGTCGCGAGCAAGAGGTGGTTTGATCGATCACCTGGTCAGGTTTTGCCAATTGTTGCGGCCAGCCTCTGTAGAATGCCGGCATTGCACCTGATGAGAAAAGACTATGTACGACTGGCTCAACGCCCTGCCCAAAGCCGAACTGCACCTGCATCTGGAAGGTTCGCTGGAGCCTGAACTGCTGTTCGCCCTGGCCGAACGCAACAAGATCGCCCTGCCGTGGAGCGACGTCGAAACCCTGCGCAAGGCCTACGCCTTCAACAACCTGCAGGAATTTCTCGACCTGTATTACCAGGGCGCCGATGTGCTGCGCACCTCGCAGGATTTCTACGACCTGACCTGGGCCTACCTGCTGCGCTGCAAAGCACAAAACGTGATCCACACCGAACCGTTCTTCGATCCGCAGACCCACACCGACCGGGGTATCCCGTTCGAAGTGGTGCTCAACGGCATCGCCGCC
This sequence comes from Pseudomonas triticicola, assembly GCF_019145375.1. Lineage (NCBI taxonomy): Bacteria > Pseudomonadati > Pseudomonadota > Gammaproteobacteria > Pseudomonadales > Pseudomonadaceae > Pseudomonas > Pseudomonas triticicola. Next base: position 3,823,324 of record NZ_JAHSTX010000001.1, read on the forward strand.
GCGCTCAAGGATGGCGAGACGCAACTGGGCATCAGCAGCGGTTTGATCCTCAGCTTCCTGCGCCACCTCAGCGAAGACGAAGCGCAGAAAACCCTCGATCAGGCGCTGCCGTTCCGTGATGCGTTTGTCGCAGTCGGTCTCGACAGCTCCGAGATGGGCCACCCGCCGAGCAAGTTCAAACGCGTCTTCGATCGCGCCCGCGACGAAGGCTTCCTCACCGTCGCCCACGCCGGTGAAGAAGGCCCGCCGGAATACATCTGGGAAGCCATCGACCTGCTGAAAATCCAGCGCATCGACCATGGCGTGCGCGCGATCGAAGACGAGCGCCTGATGCAGCGGATCATCGACGAGCAGATTCCGCTGACCGTATGCCCGCTGTCGAACACCAAACTCTGCGTGTTCGATCACATGTCGCAGCACAACATCCTCGACATGCTCGAGCGCGGCGTGAAGGTCACGGTGAACTCAGATGACCCGGCGTATTTCGGCGGGTACGTGACCGAGAACTTCCATGCGCTGCACGAGCATCTGGGCATGACCCAGGATCAGGCCAAGCGCCTGGCGCAGAACAGCCTGGATGCGCGGTTGGTAAAACCTTAAGCAACACCGCAAAACCAATGTGGGAGCGAGCCTGCTCGCGAAGAGGGAGAATCAGTCAACATTTTCGTTGAATGAAACACCGCTTTCGCGAGCAGGCTCGCTCCCACATTCATATCGATTTTCACTCGGTAAGCTCTTCCAGGGTCTTGCCCCGCGTCTCCATCCCGAACAACCACACCACGCCCGCCGCAATCGCGAAGCACGCCGCGCCGAGCGCGAACACCCCGCCCTGCCCGGTAATCGGGAACACCAGCCCGGTCACCAGTGGCCCGAGCAGCGAGCCGACGCGGCCGATCGCCGAGGCGAATCCCGAGCCGGTTGCCCGTGCCGAAGTCGGGTACAGCTCCGGCGTGTAGGTGTAGAGCACCGCCCACATGCCGAAGAGGAAAAACTGCATCAACAATCCGGTGCCGATCAGCAGCGCCATGTTGCCGCCGAACACCGCGCTCTGCCCATACAGAAACGCCATCACCCCGCCGCCGAGCAGGGTGACGATGCACACCGGTTTGCGCCCCCAACGCTCGACCAGCCACGCCGCCATGAGGAAGCCGGGAATCCCGCCGAGCGAGATCAGCACCGTGTAATACACCGATTGCGTCACGGCGAAACCCGACTGCTGGAGCAATGCGCTGAGCCAGGAAGTCAGCCCGTAGAAACCCAACAATGCGAAGAACCACAGACTCCAGATCATCGTCGTGCGCTGGCGATATTGCGGCGACCAGATCTGCTTGAGTGCCGAGAAGAAATTACCCGGTGGCGTCACCGTGCGTGGCAAACGAACCGGTTCCGGTAACGCCGCACCGCCCAGCGAAGCACGCACCCGCGCTTCGATGCCGTTCAACACCTTGTCCGCGTCGGCGTCGCGCCCGGCCTGTTCCAGCCAGCGCGGCGACTCAGGGATGAAAAAGCGGATTGCCAGAACAAACACCGCAGGCACCGCCAGTACCAGGAAGATATCGCGCCAGCCAATCAGCGGCAGCAGGAAGTACGAGAGAACGCCCGCCGCGACAAAACCCAGCGGCCAGAAGCCGTCCATCAGGGCGATGTAGCGCCCGCGTCGTTGCGCCGGAATCAATTCCGACAGCATCGACTGTGCGATGGGAAACTCCATGCCCATGCCGATTCCGAGCAGGATGCGAAACAGCGTCAGCGTCTCCACCGTCTGCGCCGTCGAACACAGGTAACTGGCCACGCCCCACAACACGATGCTCCACTGAAACACCGGTTTGCGCCCGAAGCGGTCGGCGAGCATTCCCGACAGCGACGCCCCGAGCACCATGCCGAAGAAGCTCGAACTGGCCAGCAGCCCTGCCTGTGCACTGCTCAGGCCGAACTCGGCTTTGATCGAGCCGAGCAGGAAAGTCATCATCGCCAGATCCATGGAATCGAAGAAAAACGCCAAGGCAATGATGATGAAAATGACGCGGTGATAACCGCTGAGCGGCAGCCGTTCCAGGCGCTCAGCCGCACTAAAGCGTTGTGTATTCATGTTGTGCTCCCCCATCCGGAAAATCCCCGGATCGAGTGTGCGTCATGGTCATTCAGAGGTCGTACTGGATGCGACCTGTTCACAGCCGTGGACGACGTCTGCCTTCAGCTCATCGCCGAGCAACGCTCTAGAACGCTGTTTCCAGCTCGGTTTCCTTGGCAAAGCGATGGATTTCGCGCTGGCCGGTGGCGGTCAACTGCAAGGCGCGGGAATCGTTGGGCAAGGTCAGCCAGCCGGACTGCATGAACAACTGCAATAGCGCCGCGCCCAGTGAGCCGCCCATGTGCGGACGACGCTCGCTCCAGTCCGGGCAGGCGCAGGCGACCTGCACGTTGCGATGGGCCAGAGCCTGGATGAATACTCCGCGCTGGGCCAGTCGGGTGGAGCCCTTGTGCGTCACCACCACCCGCTGCTCAAGCTGTTCGATCCAGCCGGCATCGAGCAGGCGCTGATACAGGTCGGCCGCCAGGGTACCGCCCAGATGATCGTCGCAGAACCGCGCGCGCAACAGCGAGGACGGCGCCGCCTGTGGTCTGACCATGGGAGCCGTGCGTTTCAGCGCATCAGGGATTTGCCGTGGCGCGCTGGCAATGGTGGCGCTGGCCAGTGCTTCGATCGCCGCGCCGATTTCCGGTGCCGCCAGGCGAAAGAAGCGTTTGCGCCCACGCATTTCGATGTTCAACAGCCCCCCTGCGGACAGGCGTCCCAGATGCGCACTGGCCGACGACGGCGAGAGCCCGGCCAGCAGCGCCAGCTCTTCGGCTTGCCGGGCCGAGCCATCCATCAACGCCCACATCATCGCGCTGCGCTTGGGGTCGGCCAGCAATGTCGCGATCTGGCTGATGCACGGTGCATGTTCCATATGTTCACTCCCTGTTGAATCGTATCGTCTACCGCTCGGAGACATCCTGGCCGGTTATGGGGCATCGGCCAACACGCGAAAATCGCCCGGGATCGGTGGCAAGGGATGCCACCGACACCAGCTGCTCCGGCACACAACCTGGCAGCAGAAGTAGCAACCGTCACCAAAAGCCGGCAACGCGTTACGGGGTCTGCGCGCCGGGTGTCAGTGCAGGCATGAGGCGGGCGCTAGTATAAGCGGGTTAAGCCAGACGTCCTGCGCCTGGGCCTGGGCAGGTGGCGATTGTTCCTGACAGAAATTTCTCTAATTGCCTGCGACTAATGATCAACTTTGAGGAAACCGGGAAATTGGCTACTCAATTCGGCGCATCGGCTGGCGAGCATCTCCCTCAGCAGGTTCACCGGCTTACTCAATTGTGCGCGATGGGCGCACAACAGATTCAGCGGTGCGCGCTCACACAGCAGTTCCGGCATCAGCACTTTGAGGCGTCCGGCGAGCACATCGGTGCCGACGTCCAGCCAGGATTTGTAGGCGATACCGGTACCGGCCAGCGCCCATAGCCGCACGACGTCAGCGTCATCGCTGAAGCGGTCGCCACTCACGGTCAGGCCGACTTCGCGTTTGCCATCGTGAAAACTCCAGTGGTCGTGGACGCGGCTGCCGAGCATGTACAAAAGGCAGTTGTGCTGGGCCAGTTGCTCGAGCTGGCGCGGTTCGCCATGCCGGGCCAGATAGTCCGCAGATGCGCACAACACGCGGCGATTGTGTGGCGCGATGGGCAAGGCGATCAGGCTGGAATCTTCCGGCTCGCCGTAGCGCAGGGCGATGTCCACCGGTTGCCGGAACAGGTCGGCGATGCGGTCGCCAAGTAACAGGCGCACCGTCAGTTTCGGGTGTTCACGCTGGAACGCGTCGAGCCACGGCAGCAGCAGATTGCGGCCGAAGTCCGAGGGTGCTGACAGTTGCAGAATTCCGCTGACCTGATCCTGTCCGCTGGCGAGCAGTCGACGGCCTTCGTCGAGATTGCTCAGGGCGGCGCGGGCATATTCGAGGAAGCCTTCGCCCTCAGCGGTCAGGCGCAGGCTGCGGGTCGACCGCGCCAGCAGCCGTGCACCGAGTTGCTGCTCGATGCGCTTCAAGGCCGCGCTGGCCACCGCAGCGGACATGTCCATCACCCGTGCCGCCGCCGACAGGCTGCCCAGATCCGCCGCGCGAACAAACAACTGCAAGTCATCAAAACGCAGCATGCGCAGCCTCGATTATCAAAAAAATATTGAAAGAGACTGCTCTTTTAGCCGGTTTTATCGCGCAGAGAAATAGCCAATGATGGCCTCCAACAAATTCATCCCGATTCTCTGGAGTCCGCGCATGTCACAGCCCTTTACCGCTATTGCTACTCTGACCGCCAAGCCCGGCCAGCAGGACGTTCTCGAACAGGCGCTGCGTGCCCTCGTCGAACCGAGCCGCGCCGAGCCCGGTTGTGGCCAGTACGACCTGCACCGCGACCTTGCCGATCAACAGGTTTTTTATGTGATCGAACAGTGGGCCAGTGACGAGATTCTTGAGGCGCACAACGCCAGCGCGCATTTTCAGAAGTTTCAGGCCAGCGCCGGCCACACCATCGAACACTTCCAGCTCAAACGCCTCGGCAAAATTGCCTGATTCCTCCTTCTATCAACTGTACGGAGCCACTTATGAAAGCCATTGCCTATTACGCGTCCCTGCCGATCAGCGACGCCAAGTCCCTGCAAGACATTGAACTGCCAGAACCGGTTGCCGGCCCGCGCGACCTCTTGGTGGAGGTCAAAGCCATCTCGGTCAACCCGGTCGATACCAAAGTGCGGCAGAACGTGACGCCGGAAAACGGCGCGGCGAAAGTGCTGGGCTGGGACGTTGCCGGTGTGGTCAAGTCGGTCGGCAGCGACGTCACCCTGTTCAAGGCCGGTGACAAGGTGTTCTACGCCGGTTCGATTGCCCGGGCCGGTGGCAATAGCGAGTTGCACGTGGTTGATGAGCGCATCGTCGGTCACATGCCCAAGTCGCTCGGTTTTGCCGAAGCCGCTGCGCTGCCGCTGACCGCGATCACTGCGTGGGAATTGCTCTTCGAGCGCCTGCAAATCAGCGAGGGCAGCAACGATGACGGCCAGAGCCTGCTGATCGTTGGTGCGGCGGGCGGCGTGGGTTCGATCCTCACTCAATTGGCCAAGCAATTGACCGGCCTGAAAGTCATCGGCACTGCCTCCCGTGCGCAAACCCGTGACTGGGTCAGCGCACTCGGTGCCGATCTGGTCATCGATCACAGCCAGCCGCTGAGCGAAGAATTGAAACGCGCAGGCATCACCAGCGTGACCCACGTCGCCAGCCTGACCCAGACCGACCAGCATCTGGCACAACTGGTCGAAGCCCTCGCGCCGCAAGGCAAACTGGCGCTGATCGACGATCCGAAGTCCCTCGACATCAGCCTGCTCAAGCGCAAGAGCCTGTCGCTGCACTGGGAGTTCATGTACACCCGCTCGTTGTTCGAAACGCCGGACATGATCGAACAGCACAAGCTGCTCAACCGCGTTGCCGAGCTGATTGACGCCGGCACTTTGAAGACCACCCTGGGCGAGCACTTCGGTGTGATCAACGCCGCCAACCTGCGCCGCGCCCATGAACTGCTGGAAAGCGGCAAGGCCAAGGGGAAAATTGTTTTAGAAGGTTTCTAAAAAATAAAGCCTCGCAAACGCTCGTGATGCCAGAGCGGTTGCGGGGCTTTTTGCCGTCAGTCGGTTGCTTGACCCTTGTCACAATTGCGCGGGTATCGAGGTCTACAATCGAAGCCTCTGCGATACGTCTTTTACGCAAGGGAGGTCAGCAATGAAGATCCTGATAAAAGAAGTGGCAAAGTCTCAATGGCAAGTGCGCCTGGACCAGCACGTCGTGACCTTTCGCAGTGAAGCCGAGGCCCTGGCCTTCACTCGCACCCTCGAAGCGCGACTCTGCGCGCCCCACCGGATCCCCGAACCCAGCCAGCAGCGCGCCGCCGGCTGAGTTTTCTAACCGAGCCTTTAAACCTGGGCTTGCGCCAGCGCCCGGGCGTTCTGCAAGCGCCGGGTGAGCAGCGCGACGCTCACCACCAGCAGACCGCACAGGCTGATGACCATGGCCATCGGCACGGCGCTGCCATCGTGCAACACACCCACCAACGCGGCGGCACCGGCGGCGATGCTGAATTGCAGGCAACCAAGCATCGCCGACGCACTGCCGGCGCGGGCGCCCTGACCGTTCATCGCGCAGGCCGAGGCATTGGGAATGATGCAGCCGAGGCTGGCGATGCAGATGAACAGCGGAATCAGCAGCGGCCACAACGCCTCGGGACGCATCGCGCCGACGGCCAGCAGCGTCAGTCCGGCGAGGAAGTAAACCCACACTGCGCGCACCAGCAAAAACGCCGGGCCACGCTTGGCGAGCAGACGAGCATTGACCTGCGCCACCAGAATGAAGCCCGCCGCGTTGGTGCCGAACAGCCAGCCGAAATGCTCGGCGGGCACACCGTAGAGCTTGATGAACACAAACGGTGAGCCAGCGATGTAGGCGAACATGCCGGCGATGGCGATGCCACCGGTCAGGGCATGGCCGAGGTAGACCGAATCCTTGACCAGTCGCGCGTACTGGCGCAACGCACCGGACAACGGCTGGCGCGGCACGTGGGCCGGCATGCTTTCCGGCAGCCCCAACGCCACCGCCAGACCCGCCGCCGCACTGAACCCGGTGAGGACCAGAAAGATCGACTGCCAACCCGTGGTATTGACCAGCAGCCCACCGAGCATCGGCGCCAGAATCGGCGCCAGGCCCATTACCAGCATCAACTGGGAAAACACCTTCGCCGAGCCCACCGCGTCGCACTTGTCGGCGACCACCGCACGGGAAATCACCATGCCCGCACAACCACCGAGTGCCTGGACAAAACGCGCGCCGATCAGCCATTCCAGGCTCGGCGCGTAGGCGCAGGCCAATGACGCCAGGGTGAACAGAGCAACGCCACTGAGCAGCGGAAGCCGCCGGCCAAAACGATCGGAAATCGGCCCGTAAGCCAGTTGGCCCAGCGACAGACCGAGGAAGTACGCCGCCAGCGTCAGCTGGACATGCTGCTCATCGGTGCCGAACGCCAGCGCCATGGCCGGAAAGGCAGGCAAATAGAAGTCGATCGCCAAAGGACCGAAGGCGCTCAAGGCGCCGAGTATCAAAATCGTGCGGAAATTCATCAGGCATCCAGGTGGGCAAGTCGCAGCCCGACAGTCTAGCCGCGCCCGGACGCCTTGAACATTCCGATAGCTCGCTAACGATCAATTTCAGACGAGCTTCACCTCATAACCCTCTTCGCGAATCGCTGCGATGACCTGATCGGCACTCAGCGCGCTCTCGATGCCGACTTCCTTGGCCTCCAGATCGACGCGCACGCTGGCCGCCGGATCCAGCGCCTGCACCGCAGTGGTAATGGCTTTGACGCAATGACCGCAGGACATGCCTTGAACGTTGAACGCTTGCATGGGAAGACTCCTTTGAGTGAGGTTGCCGGCAGTCTCGAGCTTGCCACGATGGCAAGGTCAAGTTCTGCGAAAAACTGCCGGGCTGGCAATCGGCGCCGCGCTCGGCCAAGCTGCATGCATCAATGACTGGAATTCAGGAGATTCAGCCATGCGCTGGTCAGCTTTGGGCCTGTTTGGCTTGCTCAGCCTTTTCGCCGCCGTCCCGCAGGTGCAAGCCGCCGGCGAGGATTACGCGGTACTGATCATTTCCCGCGAGCGCCTCGAAGTGGCGACCTCGTGCGAGATCGGCGTGTACATCCAGGATCAGCTCTCGGCACGCCTGTTTCAGGAGCAGAGCACTTCGTTCAACCTGCCGCCGGGCAAGGTTTCGCTGCGCCTGAAACTGCTGCCGGGACAGGCACCGGGTTGCAATCCCGGCATGCTCGCACCGGGTTCGCAGGAAATTAAACTGCAAGCTGGTGAGATACAGAAGTACCGGATAGCGATGGCGCAGGACGGTATGTACCTGAAGCGCGCCGATCTCGGTTATTGAGGCGATCCCTAACCTGTGGGAGCGAGCCTGCTCGCGAAAGCGGTGCATCATTCAGCAATCATGGTGACTGACCTGGCGCATTCGCGAGCAGGCTCGCTCCCACAAGAATGGTGCTTGACCTTGCCCGCATGGCAAGGTTGATCCTGTAGTCATCCACTACAGGGAGCGCGACCGATGTCCGAATCCACCACTTTCGATCTGCCGATTGCCGGCATGACCTGTGCCAGTTGCGCCGGGCGTGTCGAGCGGGCGCTGCGCAAGGTCAGCGGCGCTAGTGCCGTCAGTGTCAACCTCGCCACCGAACAGGCCCGGGTACAGGCGCCCGGCGACAGCCTCCCGGCGCTGATGCAAGCCGTGGAGCGCGCCGGTTACAGCGTGCCCCGGCAAACCGTCGAATTGAGCATCGACGGCATGACCTGCGCGTCCTGCGTCGGTCGCGTCGAACGCGCCCTGAACAAAGTCCCAAGCGTGAGCAGCGTCAGCGTCAATCTGGCCAATGAACGTGCGCACCTCGAATTGCTCGGCCAGGTCGATACGCAAACCCTGCTCGACGCGGTGAGCAAGGCCGGTTACTCGGCCAGCGTCTGGCAAGCTGAACGGCCACAGTCCGATGACCAGCAAAAACGCCTGCACCGCGAGCGCTGGGCATTGATCTGCGCGATCGCCCTCGCTCTGCCGCTGGTGCTGCCGATGTTACTGCAGCCGTTCGGCATTCACTGGATGCTCCCGGCCTGGGCGCAATTCGCCCTCGCCACTCCCGTGCAATTCATCTTCGGCGCACGCTTTTATGTCGCGGCGTGGAAAGCCGTGCGCGCCGGCGCCGGCAACATGGACCTGCTCGTCGCCCTCGGCACCAGCGCCGGTTATGGCCTGAGTGTCTATGAATGGGCCAGCGCGGCCGGACGCATGCCGCATCTGTATTTCGAAGCCTCGGCGGTGGTCATCGCTTTGGTATTGCTCGGCAAATATCTCGAGAGCCGCGCCAAACGCCAGACCGCCAGCGCCATCCGCGCCCTCGAGGCGTTACGGCCGGAGCGCGCGATTCAGGTGGTCGACGGACGTGAGCAGGACGTTGCGATCAGCGCCCTGCGCCTCGACGATCTGGTGCTGGTCAAACCCGGCGAACGCTTCCCGGTCGATGGCGAAGTCGTCGAAGGCCAGAGCCACGCCGACGAAGCGCTGATCAGCGGCGAAAGCCTGCCGGTGTCGAAACAACCGGGCGACAAGGTCACCGGCGGCGCGATCAATGGCGAGGGTCGTTTGCTGGTGCGCACCCAGGCCCTCGGCGCGGAAACCGTGCTGGCGCGGATCATTCGTCTGGTCGAGGACGCGCAAGCGGCGAAAGCGCCGATCCAGAAACTGGTGGACAAGGTCAGCCAGATCTTCGTCCCCACCGTATTGCTGATCGCCCTGGCCACGCTGATCGGCTGGTGGCTGTACGGCGCACCGCTGGAAACGGCGGTGATCAATGCCGTCGCCGTGCTGGTGATCGCTTGCCCGTGCGCCCTCGGCCTCGCCACCCCGACGGCGATCATGGCCGGCACCGGCGTCGCCGCGCGCCATGGCATTCTGATCAAGGACGCCGAAGCGCTGGAGCGCGCCCATGAAGTCAGCAGTGTGGTGTTCGACAAGACCGGCACGCTGACCTCGGGCACGCCGCGTATCGCGCATTTCAACGCGGTCGATGGTGACGAAAATAATCTGCTGACCTTGGCCGGTGCCTTGCAGCGCGGCAGCGAGCATCCTTTGGCCAAAGCGGTGCTGGATGCCGCCGCCGAACGCGGCTTGAACGTGCCCGACGTCAGCGACAGCCAGGCGCTGACCGGACGCGGCATTGCCGGCACGCTGGATGGCCGGCGCCTGGCGCTGGGCAATCGGCGGATGCTCGACGAAAGCGCCTTGAGTGGCGGTGAATTGAGCACATCCGCCGAAGCCTGGGAACGCGAAGGCCGCACATTGTCGTGGCTGATCGAACAAAGTCCTGAGCCGAAGGTGCTGGGTCTGTTCGCCTTCGGTGACACGCTGAAACCCGGCGCTCTGCAAGCGGTGCAACAACTCGCCGCACGGGATATCCAGAGCCACCTGCTGACCGGCGACAATCGCGGCAGCGCACGGGTGGTGGCTGATGCCCTGGGCATCCGCAGTGTTCACGCCGAAGTGCTGCCGGCCGACAAAGCCGCGACCGTCGCCGAGCTGAAGAAAACCGGCGTAGTCGCCATGGTCGGCGATGGCATCAACGACGCCCCGGCCCTCGCCGCCGCCGACATCGGCATCGCCATGGGCGGCGGCACCGACGTCGCCATGCATGCGGCCGGCATCACCTTGATGCGCGGCGATCCGCGACTGGTGCCGGCGGCGCTGGAGATCAGCCGCAAGACCTACGCAAAGATTCGCCAGAACCTGTTCTGGGCCTTTGTCTACAACCTGATCGGCATTCCGCTGGCGGTGTTCGGCTTCCTCAATCCGGTGCTGGCCGGCGCGGCGATGGCGCTGTCGAGCGTCAGCGTGGTGAGCAATGCGCTACTGTTGAAAACCTGGAAACCCAAGGACCTGGAGGAACACCGATGAACATCGGCCAAGCAGCCCGGCAGAGTGGCCTGAGCGCAAAAATGATTCGTTATTACGAGTCGATCGGTTTGCTCAAAGCGGCCAATCGCACCGACAGCGGTTACCGCGTATACGGCAGCGATGACTTGCACACGCTGGCATTCATCAAGCGCTCGCGGGATCTGGGCTTTTCCCTGGAAGAGGTCGGCAAGCTGCTGACCCTCTGGCAGGATCGCCAGCGCGCCAGCGCTGATGTGAAAGCACTGGCGCGCCAGCACATCGACGAGCTGAACCAGAAGATCCGCGAGCTCGGCGAGTTGCGTGACACCCTGCAGGATCTGGTCGAACATTGCAGCGGCGACCATCGCCCGGACTGCCCGATCCTCAAGGAACTGGCGTCGGGCTGCTGCGCGCAACCCGCCCGCGCCTGATCCCCAGCAGCGTCACCACACCCAAGGTGCCGAGGGGAATGCCGTGGAACAGCATGACCACGGCCCCCGGCGTCCACCACGCGTAGAACGGCGCGGCGACCAGCATGCCGATGCCGAAACCGCTCATCTGCAGCAAGGTCAGCACGCTGAAAATCGGCAGGCGCAACGCCGCAGGTTCCCGTTGCAGCCGTGACATCAGGCTGACTTCGGAAACCCCGTCACCAAGCCCGGCCGGCAAGGCGAACAGCAGCAGCCCCACGAGGCTGTGCTGCTGGAACATCAGAATGAAACCGCAGGACATCAGCGCCACGCCGCAGAAGAATCTTCTTTCGAGGTGGCTATTCTCCGAACCCTTCAGGCGACTGGCGATTCGCGCGCCGAGGAGTTTGCCGCTGGCCCATACCGAAAGCGCCAGGCCCAAGGTCGTACTCGCCGCCTCGGGCGTCAGCAGTTTCGAAATGATCGGGAAGCCGACGTTGTGCGCGGCGCTGCCCAATGTGTCGGCCATGGTCACCGCGAGCATGGCCGCGACCACAGGCGCCGAACGCAGGCCCTGCCGCAGCGCAAACCATTCACCGCGCTCCGGCTGTTCGCTTACATCGGTTTTTTCGAAACGCAGCGGCATGATCAGCAGCGCGGCGAGCAAATAGGTCAGCGCGTTGAGGGCGAAGACCGTTTCAAAACCAAAAGCAGCCACCAGCAACCCCGACACCAGACTGCCGCCGACCATCGCTGCTGAAGACGCCGAGGTGATCCAGGCGTTGGCCTTGAGCAATTGCGCCGGCGCGATCAAGCGCGGTAAATGGCTATTGAGGCCGATGGCGAACATCGAATTGCCCAGGCCGAGGCCGAAGGCAATGAATGGCAACAGCCATGCCTGCTGACTCGCCGGAGTGATCAACAGCAGCGCCAGCAGTGCAGCGCGCAACAGATCGAAAGCAATCAGCGGCGCGCGGCGCTGCCAGCGTCGGTAGAAGCGCGTGCCGATCAGGCTGGCGAAAATCCCGCCACCGACGCGGCTGGCAAGGAAAATGCCGACGCTCATGGCGCTGTTGCTCAGCAGGTAGACGTAGGTGGCCAGCGCGACCATGTTGAGGAAGGCGCCGAAATCGGAGATCAGCCGGGCGGTTACGATCAGGTGGGTGTTGCGTGGGGTGGTCACATTCAGTCCTTGAGTGTGGTTGGAGCGCTGGACAGTAGACGCGAATAAGCCAGGATCCGAAAGCCCCCTCACCCTAGCCCTCTCCCAAAGGGAGAGGGAACCGATTGGGGGATATTTGGGAGATACACCGACCTGAACGTTTTCCGTTGAATCCATGATCGACTCGGTTTTTCAGGTCGACGTATGACGCAAGACACCTCGGTCGGCCCCCTCTCCCTCCGGGAGAGCGGACCGATTGGGGGATATTTGGGAAATACACCGACCTGAACGTTTTCCGTTGAATCCATAATCGACTCGGTTTTTCAGGTCGACGTCTGATGCAAGACACCTCGGTCGGCCCCCTCTCCCTCCGGGAGAGCGGACCGATTGGGGGATATTTGGGAGATACACCGACCTGAACGTTTTCCGTTGAATCCATGATCGACTCGGTTTTTTCAGGTCGATGTATGGCTCAAGACGGCTCGGTCGGCCCCCTCTCCCTCCGGGAGAGGGCTGGGGTGAGGGTGCTTTTTGACTCAAACAAAAAACCCGGCCGAAGCCGGGTTTCTCATCACGCGATCACTGCATCCACGGCGGTGGAGGCGGCTCTTCGGGTTTGCCTTTCGGCGCGTCGTCCGCCGCGCGAATGGCCTGCTTGCGCTCCTCGTCGAGACGCGCCGCTTCGATCTCGCGCAGCACCCCGCCGACATCGGCCAGGTCCTCCGGATCGTCGAACTCGCCGGTCAGCACACTGTTCGGGTGCAAGGTGCCGGCTTCGTACAACGCCCACATTTCCTTGGCGTACTTGGTCTTCTTCAATTCCGGCGCGAAACGGCCGAAGTACGAAGCCATGTTGCCAACGTCACGCTCGAGCATGCTGAACGCGTGGTTGTTGCCCGCAGCGTCGACTGCCTGGGGCAGGTCGATGATGACCGGGCCGGTCGGTGTCAGCAGCACGTTGAACTCGGAGAGGTCACCGTGCACCAGACCGGTACACAACATCAGCACGATCTGCGAAATCAGGAACGCGTGATACTCGCGCGCCTGATCCGGCTCCAGCACCACATCGTTCAGACGCGGCGCGGCGTCGCCGAATTCGTCGGCCACCAGCTCCATCAACAGCACGCCGTCGAGGAAGTCATAGGGTTTTGGCACTCGCACACCGGCGCCGGCCAGACGGAACAGCGCCGCCACTTCGGCGTTCTGCCAGGCGTCTTCGGTCTCTTTGCGACCGAACTTGGACCCCTTCGCCATGGCCCGCGCCTGACGGCTGTTACGAACCTTGCGGCCTTCCTGATACTCGGCTGCCTGGCGGAAACTGCGTTTATTCGCCTCCTTGTAGACCTTGGCGCAACGTAACTGATTGCCGCAGCGCACTACATAAACAGCTGCCTCTTTGCCACTCATCAGTGGGCGCAGCACTTCGTCGACCAGACCGTCCTCGATCAGGGGTTCAATGCGTTTTGGAGTCTTCATCAGCTTTTATTGTGGGTCCTTTATTACCAAACACGCGAATGTCACTCGTTATACGGCAATCCTCGCCCGACGGGGAGGGGTTGCCGACCTGTGAACCTTGAGGATGCACACACTGTGCCGGATCAATCGCAGCGACCCGGGCGAATCATAGCCGAGACCGTGGCATTGATTGGTATCGTCCGGCAAGGGCATTTGCGACAGAATCTGACATGGTCAGTGAACTTCAGTTGCCCTCACCCCAGCCCTCTCCCTGAGGGAGAGGGGGCCGACCGAGGTGTCTCCCGTAATGCATCGACCTGAGAGACCGCAGCGCTTCTGGTTTGAATCGCAGCTTTGGATTCGGTGAAGGGCGCTCAGGTCGGCGTCGATTTCAAGCATCCCCCCATCAGTCCCCTCTCCCTTTGGGAGAGGGTTAGGGTGAGGGGCTTTTTCAGCGTTCGATAATCGCGGTGACACCCTGCCCGCCCGCCGCACAAATCGAAATCAACCCTCGCCCCTTGCCCGCCGCATCCAGCAGCTTGGCCAGATTCGCGACAATGCGCCCGCCCGTCGCAGCAAACGGGTGCCCCGCCGCCAGCGAACTGCCTTTGACGTTAAGCCGACTGCGATCAATCGAACCCAGGGGCGCGTCGAGCCCCAAGCGGGTTCTGCAGTATTCGGGATCTTCCCAGGCCTTGAGCGTGCACAAGACCTGCGCGGCGAAGGCTTCGTGAATTTCGTAGTAATCAAAATCCTGCAAGGTCAGGCCGTTGCGCGCCAGCAAGCGTGGCACGGCGTACACCGGCGCCATCAGCAGTCCTTCGGCACCGTTGACGAAATCCACTGCCGCCGCTTCGCCGTCGCGCAGATAAGCAAGGATCGGCAAACCGCGCTCTCCGGCCCATTCCTCACTTCCCAGCAACACCACCGAAGCGCCATCGGTGAGCGGCGTGGAATTGCCGGCCGTCAGCGTGCCCTTGGCGCTTTTCTCGAAGGCCGGTTTCAGCGTGGCGAGTTTTTCCGGGGTCAGGTCCGGGCGCAGATTGTTGTCGCGGGTCAGGCCGAGGAACGGCGTCATCAGATCGTTGTGCCAGCCTTCGCTGTAGGAAGCGGCGAGTTTGTGGTGGCTTTCGAGGGCCAGTTGATCTTGCTCTTCACGGGGGATATTCCAGGTCTGCGCCATCAGCTCACAGTGCTCGCCCATGGACAGGCCGGTGCGTGGCTCGCCGTTGCGCGGGAATTCGGGAATAAGATGCTGGGGCCGCAACTGCAAAAGGGTTTTCAGTTTCTCGCCGGTGCTCTTGGCGCGGTTGGCCTGTAGAAGAATCCTGCGCAGGCCTTCGCTGACGCTGATCGGCGCATCGGAAGTGGTGTCGACGCCGCCAGCGATGCCGCAGTCGATCTGGCCAAGGGCGATTTTATTCGCCACCAGCAACGCCGCTTCCAGACCAGTGCCGCAGGCTTGCTGAATGTCATAGGCCGGCGTCGCTGGAGACAGGCGCGAGCCGAGCACGCATTCGCGGGTCAGGTTCATATCCCGTGACAATTTAAGCACCGCGCCCGCCACCACTTCGCCGATGCGCTGGCCGTGCAGGTTGTAGCGTTCGATCAGGCCTTCCAGCGCGGCGGTGAGCATCGCCTGATTGCTGGCGGTGGCGTACGGCCCGTTGGAGCGGCCGAAAGGGATGCGGTTACCGCCGATGATCGCGACGCGGCGCAGCTGGGTCATGAAAAGCTCCTGTTCCAAATGGTCGAAATTTGCCCAATCCCTGTGGGAGCGAGCCTGCTCGCGAAGAGGCCGGCACATTCAGCCTCTTCAGCGCCTGATACAGCGCCTTCGCGAGCAGGCTCGCTCCCACATGAACCGCATTTATCTGCAAGACCTGCTAAACCTGAGTGTTCAAGCGTAGGCCTTATTGCGCCGATCGAACGATTGATTGCCGTAGGCAGTCCACACTTTGAACCCCAACTTCTGGAGAGCGTTCCATGTCTGACCGCTATATCGACTTCGCCAACTCATCCTTCGGCCATCGTCTGGTCGGGGCCTTGGGCCTGCCGTCGCCGGTGCGGCTGGAACGCTGGCAGGCGGGGCGTCTGCGGCCGATCGAGGGCGCCCTGTTGATCGGTGGCGGGCCGCTGGCCGAACGGATCAGCGGGTTTGCCAATCGCTTGACCGACGCGATCTACAGCTACGGCACCGAGCCCTCGCTGGCCACCGCGTGGATCCCCGGCCACGGGCCGAAAATCAAAGCGGTGGTGTTCGACGCCAGCGCTCTGCAACACACCGACCAGCTCAAGCAACTGCGCGAATTCTTCCAGCCATTGATGAAGAACCTCGACCATAGCGCGCACCTGGTGATTCTCGGCCGTGCTCCGGAAAGCCTGGGTGATCCGTTCGCCTCCAGTGCGCAGCGAGCACTCGAAGGCTTCTCGCGCTCGCTGGCCAAAGAGCTGCGCGGCGGTGGCACCTTGCAGCTGATCTACGTCGGCGAAGGTGCCGAAGATCAACTGGAAGGCCCGCTGCGATTTTTCCTCTCGCCGAAAAGTGCATTCGTTTCCGGCCAGGTGATTCGCCTGACCGCGTGCGCTACGCCAGTCACTGACTGGACCCGCCCGCTGGCCGGACGCAAGGCGTTGGTCACCGGCGCTGCGCGCGGCATTGGCGCGTCGATTGCCGAAACCCTCGCCCGGGATGGCGCCGAGGTGATTCTGCTCGACGTACCGCCGGCCAAGACCGACCTCGAGGCCCTCGCCGCCCGCCTCGGCGGCCGTGCGATCACCCTCGATATCTGCGCCGATGATGCAGCCACCCAATTGATCGAACAGCTGCCCGATGGGCTCGACATCCTCGTGCACAACGCCGGCATCACCCGTGACAAAACCCTCGCCAACATGACCCCGGAATTCTGGGACGCGGTGCTGGCCGTCAACCTCAATGCTCCGCAAGTGCTGACCAAGGCGCTGCTCGACAGCGGCACCCTGCGCGACAACGCACGGGTGGTCCTGCTTGCCTCGATCAGCGGCATCGCCGGCAATCGCGGGCAAACCAACTACGCGGCAAGCAAGGCTGGCCTGATCGGTCTGGCCCAGGCCTGGGCGCCGACGCTGCTGGAACGTGGCATCAGCATCAACGCCGTCGCCCCCGGTTTTATCGAAACGCAAATGACCGCGCACATCCCGTTCGGCCTCCGCGAGGCCGGGCGGCGCATGAGTTCGCTGGGCCAGGGCGGCTTGCCGCAAGACGTCGCCGAAGCCGTGGCGTGGCTGGCGCAACCGGGCACGGGCGCGTTCACCGGGCAGGCGTTGCGGGTCTGTGGGCAAAGTGTTCTGGGGGCATAAAGATGACCATCGAATGGCACACGCTGGATCGCGAACCGAGTCTGCCCGCGCTGTACTCGCGGGCAGCGACGCGACGCAAAATCACCGGTACGCAACTGCCCGACAGCGGCCTGCGCTGCTGGGTCGATATCGACAGCAAACGGCTGGCGGCCTATCGCAGGGTCTGCGGTTTCGTCGATGACGGCCTGCTGCCGCCGACCTATCCACACATCCTCGCCTTCGCCTTGCAGATGCAATTGCTCACGGCCAAGGATTTTCCGTTCCCGCTGCTGGGGCTGATTCACCTGAGCAACCGCATCCGCGTGCTGCGGCCGATGGGCGCGATCAGTCGCGGGCAAGTCAGCGTGCGTGTGCACAATCTGCAACCGCACGCCAAAGGCGCGACATTCGATCTGCTCACCACCCTGGACGATCAGCTTGGGCCGCTGTGGGAAGCCGAAAGCCGGATGCTCTGTCGCGGGGTGAAACTCGAGGGCGAGGCGCTGGCACAGGACTGGCAGCCGTCACAGGACTTGCTCGAAGTGGCGCGCTGGACTGCGCCGGCCGATATCGGTCGCCAGTATGCGAAAGTCTCCGGCGACTACAACCCGATTCACCTCAGTGCGGCGAGCGCCAAACTGTTCGGGTTTCCCACCGCGATCGCGCACGGACTTTGGAACAAGGCGCGGACACTGGCGGCACTCTCCGATCACCTGCCCAAAGCCAACCTGGAAATCGCCGTGCACTTTCGCAAACCGGTGCGCCTGCCCAGTGAAGTGACATTGCTGGCCAGTGCCGCGGGTTCCAGCGGTGAGTTGCGCCTGATCGGCGCCGGCGACCTGGAACATATGGTCGGTCAGTGGCAACCGATCGCCTGATCCGGCGGGGCGGAAAAACCCGTTAATTGTGTATATATCACTTAAGTTTTTCCGCGCCCTGCCCGCCGCTTTGGAAAAAACCGAGCCTTGAATTTCAAGGCTTTTTTTTGCCCGTTTATTACCGGGGTATTAGTCCTTCGGCATAGCGCCGAGCCCTTTATATAAAGGGGTTAATACCAACTTGAGAATGGTGAAAACCCTGCCGTCGACTGAGATTACAGCCACGGACGAGGCATCGCCGACGACAGATCGGCGAGCCATCGAAGGCAACGTAACGTTGTGACAGGTGCAGGAATCTCAATCATGAAAACTCAAGTGATGTGGTCCAAATCGGCAATCGCGCTGGCACTGATTCTTTCGGTCGGCCTCGTCGGCTGCAGCAGCGGCGGTGGCGGTCATCGCAGCAGTTCGGGCAGCTCGACGGCGGACGGCACGGCGGGCACCGATGGCAGCGGTGGCGCGGGTGGCGGAACCGGCGGCGATACTGCCGGCACTGGTGGCACCGGCGGCACTGGCGGCGGAACCGGTGGCACTGGCGGTACCGGCGGTGGCACCGATCCGACCAACCCAACCAATCCGACAGACCCGACCGATCCCACCAACCCGACCAATCCCGCTGCACCTTCGCTGGTGACCACAACACTTGTTCAGGATGTCGGCAAAACCGTCAGCGGTGTCGGCGATGGCGTCGGCCAGATCGGCGATTCGCTGAGCACTGTTCCGGTCGCTGGCGGCATCGTGCAAAGCGTCGCCAACACCACTGGCAACGTTGTCAGCACCTTGGGCGATGGAGTCACTAACGGCATCGGCAAACTGGCCACTGACCCGAAAGGCTTGACCACCACGGTGGCCTCCGTTGGCGGCGTGGTCGCGGATGTCGGTGACGGCGTATCTGATCTCAGCGCCAAACTGAACACAGCGACAGGCAGTGTTCCCGTAGTCGGTGGCGTCGTTACCAAAGTAGTACCGCTGGTCGATGGCATCGGTGAAAAAGTCACCATGCTTGGCGACACCCTCAACACCTCACTGACCAGCGGCCCGACCAGCCAGTTGACCAACAAGGTCGGCAGCGGCCTGGTGCCGGTGATCGCCATGGTCGAAAGCACCACCGACAAACTCGGCGATGCCACCGGCCTGGGTGATCCGCTCAAAGGGGTGATTTCGAAGGTCGGCGGCACGGTGAACAGCCTCGGCGGCAAGGTCACCGAAGCTGGCAACGGCAATGCCCTGACCAACACCCTCGGCGGCGCCCTGAGCAACACCGGCACGGCGGTCGGCAAAGCGGGCGGTCTGGTGTCCAATGGCACTGGCTCGGGTACTGGCGGAATCGGCGGCATCGGTGGTGGCCTCGGCGGTACCGGCCTGCTGCAAACCGTCGGGGGTGCGGTGGTCAACGTCGGCAGCGGTCTGAATGCCGGCAGCACCAGCGGCGTGGTCAGTGCCGGTGGTGTTACTGCCGGTGGCCTGGGCAACACGATTGCGTCGATCAACACCGTACTCGGTGGTTCAGGCACACCGATCACTGCAACCACGTCGCCGCTGGCCAGTGTCGGCGCCGCAGTCGGTGCGGGCCTCAATCCGGTCACCAGCGCGGTCACCACGGTCACACAACAAGTCGGAGCTGCTACCGGTCTCGGCACTCCGGTTGCAGGTATCACAACTCAGGTCGGCGCTGCGGTGGGCAGTCTCGGCGGGACGATTGCGGCAACCAACAATCCGGTCACCACGGCGGTTGGCGGTCTGGTTACCAACGTTGGCGGCACTGTGGCGGCAGTCGGTGGCCTGGTCAACGGCGGCACTGCCACTGGCGGCACAACTGGCGGTCTGGGCGGGGTACTCGGCGGCCTGACCGGCGCGCTGGGCGGCAACAAACGCTGAATTGCACCTGGCCGATTCGACGGCCTTACCTACAGCGCCTACGCTTGGTTGAGGGCGGAAGATTCCCACGAGTCTTCCGCCTTTTTTCTAAGGAAAAATCTGCCCTGTGCTGTGTTCTGACCATGGAGTGTCCTATGCGCGTACTGGCATCCCTGCTGTGCCTGAGCCTCAGTTCCGCTGCCCTCGCCGACACCTTGCCCAGCTTTCTCAACAGCAACGAAACCATCCGCAACCTGCCCGTACCCAACCTGCCCGCAGACGCCTATCGGCCGAGCGCGGCGCCGCTGCAAGTGCCGGCCCCGGGTGCGACCGCCGCGCAGCCATTGCTGATGGAAACCAAGGTCAACCTCAAGACCGTGCAGATCGAAGGCGGCACGATCTACCCGCTCAACGAACTCGCCGAAGTCTACAAACCATTGATCGGCCGTCAGGCCAGCCTTGCCGAACTGATCGAAGCCACGCGCAACATCACCCGCCGCTATCAGCAGGATGGCTATCTGTTGTCCTACGCGTTCCTGCCGCAACAGAACTTCGATGATGGCGTGGCCCGCGTGGTGCTGGTCGAGGGCTACGTGCGCGATATCCAGATGCAGGGCGACATCGGCCGGGTCAAAAGCCTGCTCGACAAACTCGCCGCGAAAATCCAGGCCGAACGCCCGCTGACGCGCAAGACCTTCGAGCGCTACACCACGCTGATGAGCCGTATTCCCGGGGTAACCATTCAAGCGCAAGTGCCACCGCCGGGCACCACTGATGGCGCGACCACTCTGGTTGCCCAGGCCAGTCGCAAACCGTTCACCAGCACCCTGAGCACCACCGAAGACAACCGCAACGGCCCGCAGGCGTTGCTCGGTGTCAGCAGCAATTCGCAGACTTCGATGGGCGAACAGTTGAGCCTCAGCGGCCTGTTCCCACCGGGCGACGACAAAGAGCATTACTACCGTCTCGACTACAGCCAGTTCCTCGATACCGAAGGCACGCAACTCAACGTCTCGGCCTCGCGTTACCGCGCCGACCCGGACACCGAAGTGCTGGTCGGCGGTGGCGGGCGCCTGAGTACCCACCGCGAAAACGACCGCTACTCGATCGGCTTCAGCATGCCTCTGATCGCCTCTGCCAACGAACTGCTGACCGCCGGCTCGCGCCTGTATGCGGTCGACGACAAGACGCGCTACGACGGCATCAACTTTCCCTTCAGCACCGAACTGCGCACCGACGTCCGCGCCCTCGCTTTCGAAGGCGACTGGCGCAAGGCCGACGCCCGCCAGTTGCGCATCCTCAGCGCCGGCGTTTATCAAGGCTTCGACAGCCTCGGCGCGAGCACCAATTATGACGACATCGACCTGGATTTCTTCCGCGTGCGCCTGTCCGGCGTGCAGAGCGACAAGTTCCTCGACAACTGGCAAGGCGTGCTCTCGGCAGCGCTGTACTGGAGCGACGACACCTTGCCCGACAGCGAACGCGCAGTGTTCGGCGGGCAGAATTTCGGCCGTGGCTACCCGGACGACCAGGCCTCGGGCGACAAGGGTTGGGGCGTCGCTTACGAGGTCAACTACAGCTTCAACCGCGACGGCAACTGGGTGCGCATCCTGCAACCCTACGTAGTAGTCGACCGCTCACGCAGCTGGTTCAACCAACTGCCGGTGCAGGCCAACAACCTGTCATCGACCGCGCTCGGGCTGCGCTTTGGTGATGCCAAGTATTACAACGTGGCGCTGGAAGTGGCGAAGGCCATGTCCGATGAAGCGCTGGACACGTTCAATCGCAAGCCGCGGTACAGCATCAGTTTCAGTTATCAGTTGTGAGGGGCGAGTGGTGTGTCAGTCAGGATTTTTTGACTGACGCACCGCCTTCGCGAGCAGGCTCGCTCCCACAGATTCGGCGGGGTTCACGGTTGCTGAGTACAACCGCCTTCCCTGTGGGAGCAAGCCTGCTCGCGAAAGCGTTCGGCTATTCAACCGATTTATCGCAGCGCTTAAACCAGCCGTTTAAACACACGCCCCGTTACCTCGCAACAGCCCACAAATCCTTGCGCCGTTGCCTACGGCTACGCCAGAATCCGCCGGCTTGTGCGCCTGAGTCGCGGGTTCTATCGTTTGCCTGCCACTGCTCATCAGTGGTCGGGTTTAGTCGCCCGCTTGTCCACGACGCACAGGTTCCTGTCAGCCAGGTATTTGCATACCTGCACTTGATGGTGGCTGTGCGCAGGGCGCCTTAGGGCGCGCCGATTTCGTGGCTCATCGGTCGACTAACCTGCGTGCAGCTGCCTCCCTTTCGTTTAGTCGCGAACGGGTTGCGGCCCTACTCCATCAGGAGACTGAGCCCGTGAAAAAGATAACGCCCGATCCACCTCTTGCCGATCCGACTTTCGCCGACCCGCTCCTCGAAGCGCAAAAACTCAAGGAAGCCGCCGACCGCGCCATCGATTACTACCTCAACCCCCGCCTCATCAAAGACCCCGCCGCACCGCGCAAACCCAGCACCCTGTTCTTCGTCGACCCGGCTGCGGACAACGAAACCCTGTTGGTCCATGCCTGCGAATCACTGGCCTCGGCAAGCATCATGGCCAGCGACCTCGCCGGATTTATCGATGGACCGCAGCGCAGCTCCCTGCTGGGGATACAACAGGTGATCATGCTGGGCGAACTGGCGGTCAACCGCGTACTGGACAGGCTTGTGCCGGAGTGACAAGAGCAAGAGGTTGATTGCGCAGGTGGTGAGTCAGGCAGAGCGTTGTTGACTGACTGGCCGTCTTCGCTGGCAAGCCAGCTCCCACAGGATTGATGTACGTCAGGAAGAAAATGGTTGGCTGGCAGGCCGCTATCGCGAGCAGGCTCGCTCCCACAGTTTGATCGGGTGCGTTCAGTGAGAAACAGGTTGGCTGGCAGGCTGCCTTCGCTGGCAAGCCAGCTCCCACAGGATTGATGTACATCAGGAAGAAATGGGTCGGCTGGCAGGCCGCTTTCGCGAGCAGGCTCGCTCCCACAGTTTGAATCGAGTACATCAGCGAGAAACAGGTCGGCTGGCAGGCCGCCTTCGCGAGCAAGCTCGCTCCCACAGTTTGAATCGAGTACATCAGTGAGAAACAGGTTGGCTGGCAGGCCGCCTTCGCGAGCAAGCTCGCTCCCACAGTTTGAATCGAGTACATCAGCGAGAAACAGGTCGGCTGGCAGGCCGCCTTCGCGAGCAGGCTCGCTCCCACAGAAAAGCAAAGCAGCGCAGCTGCCCGCGGCGAAGCCGCACCACTCAACAATGAGCGCAAGCTCGAGTGCTCTTGATCTTGATCCACCGGCGACGTCGGAAGGCTGAGTGGAGGGATTGATCCGGGCGTGGGAGCGCAGCGACCGTTCGACGCAGTCGAACACAGCGGAAGGAGGTGCAGCGAAGCAAACCGTAGCCGCTGCGCCCGGATCAGTCCCGGAGCGAAGGACCCCGAGCCTGCGAGGGCCGAACGTAGGAGCAAGCCTTTTCGGTTACCTTTTTGGCGTTTGAAAAAGGTGACTCGCCGTAAGGGCGAAACCGCCAGCCGCCACACCCGCAGCAACGGATATTCACCCAAAACCCACCAACACGGTCGGCCCAAAGGCCGCCGAGTTCACCCAGCCTCAACCCGAGGCTTGGGAAACAAATTATCGAGAGTCTCCAACAACCTGACGTGATAAATCGGCTTGCGAAACAGATCCAGCACCTGCAACCGCAACATATCGCTGACATCCTCCATATCCGCATGCCCCGACATCACAATCACCGGCAAATGCGCCCGCGACGTATGCTCACGCAACCGCCTGATCAACGACATGCCCGACTCCTCCGGCATACGCAGATCAGTAATCACCAAAGCAATATCAGGATGCCGGGTCAACAGATGCAACGCCAACTTCACCGACGTCGCGGTATGACAGACAAACCCCTCCCCCTCCAGCAACTCCGCCAACTCCAGCAACGCGTCTTCTTCATCATCAACCAGAAGCAACTGTTGGCGCGGCAGCGAGGGAGAATTCATGGGCAGCCCCGAAATACTGAAAGTAAATCTCAGTGTAGCGCGCCGTTGGCCAGACGCGACCGGCACTTCAATCAGGGCGTCTGCACCGGAGCCGTCTGCGCGGTGCCACCGAGCGACACCAGGATACTGTTGAAAATCGCCAGTACCTTCGCGCCAACCGGTGTCACAAACACCACAACCACCACGGCAACCATCGCCACGACAATCGCATATTCGATGGCAGAGGCACCGTCACTGCTAGCCAGAAATGCTCGAACCCGCGTCAGCAAATAATCAAGCAGCATGGACATTCTCCTCGCGCCGACATGGTCGGACGCTGGCAAACGGAGGTCCTGTCAATGCCTGGGCGCACCTGTCACTTACGCAGAGACACTGAACAGGAAGAAGAGATAGCCATCAAGTGGTCGGACGCACTTGCGCTGTACCGCCCAGCGAGGTCAGTACCGAGTTGAATATCGCGAGTACCTTCGCGCCGATCGGCGTCACGAACACGACGACAACAACTGCCACCATCGCCACCACAATCGCATACTCGATCGCCGAAGCACCCTCTTCACTGCGGGCAAACGCGCGAGCCTTGGCGATCACATAATCAAAAGTCATACGAAACATAGCTCCACTCCTTCGCGCCTCTGGCGCCGACATCACCACCGCGGCAAGGTTCCACCGTGCCACCTGAGCATTGTCAACAAACCCCCGCCCAACAACTGTAAGAACGCATTAATCACAAAGCATTAATCCCATCGTTTTTCCGCCGTTTCCGGCTGTTAACTGGCCAGAGTCATACTTTGGTACGGTTATTTCGCCTGTCATTAATGGCGCTTTTGCTTGGATCAGCTAGCTTGGAAATAGCGAAATAGTTGCATGTTCATAGCTGCCGAAGCAGTCCGCCTTTCGCAAGCAAATGCAATCGGTTGTGCAGCAGGAAAGGGAGAGCCGTCATGAACAGTCGCGTCACCATGGGCCTCGCCGCGTTGCTGTTGATCGGCGCGGTTTTTGTCGGTTACTGGGGGCTGGTGCTCAGTCGTCAGCCGGCCCCGGTCGCCGAAGCGCCCGTCGCCCCAGCGGTCAGCATTGAACAGACTGTCGCGATTGCCGAAGACCAGACCCGCCAACCGGTGGTGGTGCTGCTCCACGATGTAGCGCCGTTCACGCCGTTGACCGCCGCCGATGTGACCGTGGAAAAACTGCGCAGCGCACCGGCCGGCAGCCTGACCAGCATCGAACAAGCAGTCGGCCGCACGCCTTGGCGCCACCTCAGCGCCGGCACCTGGCTGAATGACGAAAGCTTCCAGGCCGGCGGTGCGCTGGCGCGGATGATTCGCCGCGACGAGCGCGCACTGACCGTGGCCGTCGATGAAGTGATCGGTGGCGCCGGGCAATTGCTGCCGGGCGATTACGTTGATGTGCTGCTGTATCTGCGCGAGGACGCGAGCAATCTGCAGCAGTCGGCGCAGATCGCCGTTCCGGCCCTGCGCGTGCTCGGGATCGGTGATCAGTACGGCCTGACCAACGACGGCCAACCGGCTTCCCCCAACCTCAGCGCCGAAGAAAAACTCAAACAGGACCAGCGCCGCATCGCCGCACGCACCGTGGTGCTGGCGGTGCCGGAACAACTGCTCAGCCGCCTGATGCTCGCCACTCAAGTCGGCACGTTGCGCCTCGCGGTGCGCAGCAGCGAAGAACAACGGCTGGCCAAATACTGGGCCGGCGAGGCGCAATCGCCCGCGCATCTGGATCGCGCCAACAGCCAGCTCTTCCAGTTC
Source organism: Pseudomonas triticicola (assembly GCF_019145375.1). NCBI lineage: Bacteria > Pseudomonadati > Pseudomonadota > Gammaproteobacteria > Pseudomonadales > Pseudomonadaceae > Pseudomonas > Pseudomonas triticicola. The sequence goes on from NZ_JAHSTX010000001.1 coordinate 3,848,756, forward strand.
ACTCAACTCGCCCTGGGCAGCGCGCAAAAAACACCTGCCACCGCCAGTGCCGGCGCGGCGCCCAGGCCTGCGGTGGAAATCATTCGCGGCAACCAGATCAGCCAACAAACCCCATGACTGCGCAAGGATTCACGTGCATGCAGAGTCGACTCAGACCGACATTGAAACCGGCGCTCCGGGCCTTGCTGTTGTTGGGATTGACGATGGATACCGCCCTCGCGGCGGTGGGCAATTGCTCGGCACTGCCGCGCCTGCCCTCGGTGATCGAGATCGGTGAAGGCTTCCAGCAGGACATGCAGTCACCCGTGGCAATCACTCGGCTGGCAGTGGGCGATCCGAAAATTGCCGACGTGCATGCCAATGGCGGTTCGTCCTTTTTGCTCACGGGCGTCGGCCCCGGCGCGACCAGCCTGATGGTCTGGACCGCCTGCTCGGCGCAGCCGCAGCAAGCCATGGTCTTCGTCCAGGGCGCGGCGACCACGGCGCTGACCAGCAGCGTGCCGTCCGACGATCCGACCCTGCCATCGCAGGTGCAGACCGACATTCGTTTCGTCGAAGTCAGCCGCACCAAGCTCAAGGAAGCCACGGCGTCGCTGATCGGCACGCGCGGCAACTTCCTGTTCGGCTCGCCCGGCACGCTGCCGCCGATTGACGGCGTGCCGCAGCCGCGCCTGCCGGTGGATAACTCGCTGTTCAATTTCTCCTGGGTCGGCGGCAAGACCATGGCGATCATCAACGCCCTGGAAACCAGCGGCTTCGCCTACACCCTGGCGCGACCAAGTCTGGTGGCGTTGAACGGGCAAAGTGCGAGCTTCCTGGCCGGCGGGGAAATCCCGATTCCGGTGCCCAGTTCCGGCAGCGACAGCGTGTCGATCGAGTACAAGGAATTCGGCATCCGCCTGACCCTGACACCAACCATCATCGGCCGCGACCGCATCGCGCTGAAGGTCGCCCCGGAGGTCAGCGAACTGGATTTTGCCAACGCGGTGAACATCGCCGGCACCACCGTTCCGGCGCTGACCATCCGCCGTACCGACACCAGCGTGTCGCTGGGTGATGGCGAAAGTTTCGTCATCAGCGGTTTGATCAGCACCACCAACAGTTCGCAGGTGAACAAGTTTCCCGGCCTGGGCGACATTCCCATCCTCGGGGCGTTCTTCAAGGGTTCGCAGATCAAGCGCGAGGAGCGCGAACTGCTGATGATCGTCACCCCGCACCTGGTCCAGCCATTGGCGGCGGACGCGCGACTGCCGTCGTTGCCGGGCGAGAAACTGCGCAATTACGACCCGAATTTCTATCGCATGTTCTTCCTCGAGAATGGCAACTTCGACAAGCGCAGCGGGTTGTCGCAATGAACCAGAATCTCAGCCAGACCTTTCTCGCCATCACCCGCAACAGCACCGATCTGGAATGGCTGCAAAGCGCCCTCGCGCCACTCGGCCAGGTGATCAGCGCCGGTGCCGGCAGCCTCGACGAACTGCTCGCACTGGTCGATGTAACGTTCGCCAATCTGGTCTTCGTCGGTCTCGACCGCGAGCACGTCGTCGCGCAGAGCGCGCTGATCGAAGGTGCGCTGGAAGCCAAGCCGATGCTGGCGATCGTTGCTCTCGGCGACGGCATGGACAATCAGCTCGTACTCAATGCAATGCGCGCCGGTGCGCGGGATTTTGTCGCCTATGGCTCGCGCTCCAGCGAAGTTGCCGGGCTGGTGCGGCGCCTGAGCAAACGCCTGCCGGCCGTTACCCCCAGCACGCAGCTCGGCGGCCTCACCGTTCTGTACGGTGTGCAAGGCGCGTCGGACGGCGCCTTGATCGCCAATCACATGGCCATGGTCGTGCAGAAAAGCGGCCAGCAAACCCTGCTGCTCGACCTCGGCCTGCCCCGTGGCGACAGCCTCGCGTTGTTGGGGCTGGAGAGTTCGTTTCACTTCGGCGACGCCCTGCGCCATTTGCGCCGCCTCGACGCTACGCTGATCGACAGCGCATTCACCAGCGCCGACCAAGGCCTGCGCATTCTTGCCTATGCCAACACTGACGAACCGCTGGAAACCACCAGTGCCGCCGAGCTGTACATGCTGCTCAGCGCCTTGCGCCAGCACTTCCAGCACATTGTCGTGAACCTCACCGGGCAAGCCGACAGTGAAGCGTTGCGCACCTTCGTCAGTCACTGCGACAAACTGCTCTGGTACACCGACCAGAACGTCCTCAACTGCCGACGCAATCTTGCCGTGCTCAACCAATGGCGTGAGAAAGGCATGAAACTCGAGCACGGGCGCTTGCTGATCGATCGCTACCTGAGCAACGTCGCGCCGGATGCCGAGACTCTGGGCAAGACCTTCAATCTGGAAGTCATCGCCGTGCTGGCCTTCAGTCCCGACGTGCGCCTGAACGCGAAAAATCAGGGCGTCAGCCTTTTCGAACTGGCGCCGCGGGAAAAACTCACCCAGAGCCTGCGCGCCCTCGGCGAACGTCTGGCCAAGCGTTCCGAAGGCCTGAGCAAACCGAAAGTCACCTGGTTTGATCGTCTGAGAGGTCACTCATGAGCGCAGAAAAACTCTTTGGCGCGACGCCACGCGGAGCGATCGGTAACAGCGATCACGAAGGCCTGAAACTGGTCCTGCACCGCTACATCATCGACGCCATCGAGGAGTCAGGGAAAAACCTGCTGGAAGGTTCACGCCAGCAACTGGCGCAGTTCGTCACCGACAAGGTCGCCGAATACATCGCGCGTTTGCACCTGGCGATCTCGCGCTACGAGATGGAGCGCCTCGGCGAGGAAATCGTCGACGAACTCACCGGTTTCGGCCCACTGGAAGTCCTGCTGCGTGACCCGTCGGTGACGGAGATTCTGGTCAACGGCCCGCACCGGGTGTTCATCGAGCGCGACGGCGTACTGCATCAGAGCGATCTGCGTTTTATCGATGCGCATCACGTCGAGCGGGTCATGCAACGCATTCTTGCGCCGCTCGGGCGCCGCCTCGATGAGTCCTCGCCGATGGTCGATGCGCGCCTGCCCGATGGCAGCCGGGTCAACGCGATCATCCCGCCGATCGCCCTCGACGGCCCGTGCCTGTCGATCCGCAAGTTCCGCAAGGACATGCTCAAGAGCACCGACCTGATGGCGATGCAGACCATCGATCTGGCGATCTTCGAATTCCTCCAGAACGCCGTGGGCAGGCGCTGCAACATCCTGATCAGCGGCGGCACCGGCACCGGCAAGACCACGCTGTTGAACATCCTCAGCCAGTTGATCAACCCGCACGAGCGGCTGGTGACCATCGAAGACGTCGCCGAACTGCAACTCGGCCATCCGCATGTGGTGCGTCTGGAAACCCGTCCGCCGAATGCCGAGGGTCATGGCGAGGTCAAGGCCAGCGACCTGATTCGCAACGCCCTGCGCATGCGTCCCGACCGGATCATTCTCGGCGAGATCCGTGGCGTCGAAGTGGTCGATGTGCTCACCGCGATGAACACCGGCCACGACGGTTCGATGAGCACCGTGCACGCCAACAATGCGCAGGACGCGTTGCTGCGTCTGGAGACCCTGGTCGGGCTGACCGGGCGCTCGATTGCCGAACGCACCTTGCGTCAGATGATCTGCGCCGCCCTCGACGTGATCATTCAACTGACACGCATGCCCGATGGCCGGCGCTGCGTCAGTGAAGTGGTGGAAGTGGTTGGCATTCGCGAGGACGTCTACGTCACCAACACCCTGTTCCGCCTCGACCGTCGCACGGGGTTCGGCTTTGTGCGCGAAGCGGTCAACCCGGCCGGCGACAAGCTGCGCCACGACGCTCACCTGGGCTGACGGCGAGGAGCACGCAGATGCTGGGACCGATCATTCTCATCGCCATTTGCCTGATGCTGCTCGGGCTGTCGATCTATCTGTTCCTGCAAGGCCTGCGCAAGACCGCGACGGAAAAAGTCCTCAATCGACTCGCCGCCGGGCAACCGCAACTGGTCGTCGAGCAGACCCGGTGGGTGGGACTGGAACGCATGTTTTTGCGTGCAGGACTGGGTCGGCTGAGCGAACGTCTCGGGCAATGGCTGAGCCTGTGGGCAGCAGCGATGGGAGCGGGGTTCTTAACCGCGAGCTGGGGCGGGCTGGTACTCATGCTGATCGCACCACCCGTTGCATTGCGGCTGTACATCGCCATTCGCTACCGACGGCGGATCCGCCGCATGATCGAACAACTGCCGCAATTGCTCGACCACACCGTGCGCAGTCTCAAGTCCGGGCGCACGCTGAGCGATGCGGTGCTGGGCGGCATCGAGGCCAGTGAAGATCCCTTGAAAGCGGCCATGGGCCGGGTGCAGCGCAACGTGCAACTGGGGGTGAACCTGCCCGATGCGGTCAGCGATTTTGCCGAACTCTACGAGCAGGACGAACTGCGCATGTTCGCCCTCGGCCTGAAGGTCAATCACCGCTACGGCGGCAACGCCAGTGAGCTGCTGGAGAACCTGATCAAACTTATCCGCGAGCGCGACCAGGGCGCGCGGCAGTTGCGCGCCCTTACCGGGGAAACACGCATGACCGCTTGGGTCTTGGGTTTGCTGCCGCTGATTCTGGTGAGCTATTTCATGCTGACCAACCCCGGCTACATGCTCGGCATGTGGCACGACGAAAGCGGCCAGACCATGCTGCTCAGCGCCGCCGTGTTGCAGGTGCTGGGCAGTCTGGCGCTGTGGCGCATGTTGCGGAGCGTTTGAGATGGTCTGGCTCGCGGCGTTGCTGTTGCTCCTCGGTTCGCTGTTATTGCTGGGCAATCACCTGCTCACCGAACGCCGCCGCGTGCGTCAGGTGCATCAGCGCTTGCACGGCCAATTGGTCCGGGAAAACCGTTTCGGCCACTGGCTGCGCGCGCTGGGCAACAGCCGTTTCGGCCGGGGCTCGGTGAGCATCGACAGCGAAACCCAGACACTGCTCGGCCGCCTCGGCTGGCGCCGCGCCAACGAGCGCGCGCTCTTCGCCGCCTGCCAGATCGGCACGCCGCTGCTCGCTCTGGGGCTGGCGATCTTTTTGCAGGAAGTGTTTTTCCCGCAGACCAGCCATCGCTGGATGGCGCCGATGTTCGCTGCGGGCGGCGGCTATCTACTGCCCAAACGCCTGCTCGCCTACGCCGCCGCCCGCCGACAGAAAACCATCGCCGTGGAAATTTCCACGTTCATTCCGCTGCTGCGCATCCTCTTCGAATCCGGCATGGCCGTGGAACAAGCGCTGCGCGTGCTCAGCGTCGAAGCGCAGAAACTGCTGCCGGAGCTGACCAGCGAACTGCGCCTGATCCTCAGCCGCGTCGACTCCGGTCTGGAGCTGGGCCAAGAGCTGAACAAGACCGCGGTGATGCTCGCGGTGGACGAATTCACCGACACCTGCGTGATCCTCCAGCAACTGATCCATCAGGGCGGCGGCGCGATGAAATCACTGCTGGCGCTCAAGCAATTACTCGATGACCGACGCCTGACGCGGCTGCAGGAATACATCTCGAAGATGTCGGCGAAGATGTCGGTGGTGATGATGCTGTTTCTGTTTCCCGCCCTGCTGATCGTACTGGCCGGCCCGGGCTTCACCGCCATTGCCCGCGCCTTCGCAAACTGACCTTGGCTCATGGAGAGCGTTTGATGAAAGTACTGATAGTCATGGCAAGTCTGTTGCTGCTCAGCGGCTGCGCTACGGATGGCCAGGCGCCGTGGACCTCGCTGCTGTCGCCGTCCAGCTGCAGCAAACTCACGTCGGAGCAGGAGCTGTCGCTGAACCTCGCCGATGATCTGGCCAGCGACGGCAAGCTCCACGCCAGCCTCGCCAACCTGCAAAGCCTGCCGGACAACCTCAGCGAAGTGCGCCTGCGCAAAGCCAAGGTCTATCGCCTGCTCGGCCGCAGCGAAGCCGAGCCGCTCTACCGCAGCCTGCTCGGCGGCTGCCTCACCGCCCAGGCCGAACATGGCCTGGGCCAGGTCTACGCCGCCCGTGGCGACAACGGCCAGGCCCAGGCCCACCTGCAACGCGCCGCGCGCCTGGCGCCCACCGACGAAAAAATCCGCAATGACCTCGGCGTGGTCTACCTCAACCAACTTCGCCTCAACGAAGCGAAATTCGAATTCCTCACCGCCATCGAGCTGAGCCAGAACAATCAACTGGCGACGCTGAACATGGTCACCCTGCTGCTCTACCAGAACGACTGGCCCCAAGCTGCGGAAATCGTCAGCCGCTCGAAACTGACCCCGGAACAATTCACCGAAGCGCAGCAACGCGCGGAAAAACTCAAAGCCCCGACCCACGCCAAAGCCACACCCGGCGACCGCGTCGCCGCCTTCATCGACCCGCTACCGCCGACGCTCGAATAGGAGACAGCCATGACCATCCGCAAAGGCCTGTGCTACCTGACCCTGCTCACCCTGCCCCTCACCGCCCACGCCATCGACACCGGCCCGGCCTCGGCGCAACAACAGGAAACCGAAGGCTGGCTTGTCCTGCAAAGCCGCAACAAAGCCGCCTCGCCGAAACCGCAAAGCGCCACCGCCACCGAACGCGAACTGGCGATGCAGCGCTGGCTGAAGAAATACCAGTATGAGATCCCGGATTTTTACGATCCGGATGCGGGCGGGAAGATCGAGAGCAAGAACTAGTCTGGTGGTGTTCTTGAAGGCCCCTTCGCGAGCAGGCTCGCTCCCACAGTTTGCAATGCATTTCCCCTGTGGGAGCGAGCCTGCTCGCGAAGAACGATAAAGCGGTCGCAGGTCAGGTCTGCGGATCAACCCGATCCAGCGCCCGATTCACCGCCAACTCCGCCAGCATGACAATCTGCTGAATCGCCAACGCCGTGCTGCGCTGAAACCCGCTCAACTCACCAGCGAAATTACTCGCCATCGCACTCGCTGACGCCAGCGACTCACAGGCATGCGCCAACAGGCTTTCGGTATCGACATTGGGCACCACCATGAACAGCGTGCTGGGCGGGTGCGGTTTTGCAGGTTCGGGGCAGAGATAGAAATCGAGCGCGCGTTTTATCGCTTCGCGGTTTTTCACCAGATCGTCGGCGCGCATGGCGTCTTCGAGCGGGGTGGTGGGGGATGGGGGTGGGTCTGGGATCAGTTTGTCCATGAGAACTCCTACTTGGCTGTGACGCCCTCTTCTGTCGTTTCCACACGACAAAAGGTGGCAGCTGTACGCAGGGTGGAAAACCGATAAGTAGGCAACCGGCCAGACCAAAGTCTGCCCACGCACAGCCGCCGCGACACAGTTTGCAGACGAACGAACACGCCGACAACGATTACGGTAGCAATGCAAAGCAACTACTTGAATTTCAGGTTTCCACACCTGGCCGCTGAGTTGTCAGCGACAGCCAGAGACTAGTGACCCGACGTCCGACGGACAACCTGAAAACCTTGTGGGAAGGTTCTGGCAAATCAGACACAGATTTAAACAATCAAAATCAAAAGCACCCTCACCCTAGCCCTCTCCCAGAGGTAGAGGGGACCGACCGAGTTGTTTGGGTGAAGTACACCGACCTGAAATACCGAGTCGAATACAGATTTTGAAGCAGATCAAAAGCACCCTCACCCTAGCCCTCTCCCAGAGGGAGAGGGGACCGATCGAGTTGTTTGGGCGAAGTACACCGACCTGAAATACCGAGTCGAACACAGATTTTGAAGCAGATCAAAAGCACCCTCACCCTAGCCCTCTCCCAGAGGAGAGGGGACCGACCGAGTAGTTTGGGTCAGGTATGCCGACCTGAGATACCGAGTCGAATGCAAATTTTGAACAACCCGCAAATCGGCTCCCTCTCCCTCGGGAGAGGGCTGGGGTGAGGGGCGAATCCAGCGCAAAACAAAAGCCAGACACCGCATGCTTTTCACCACTCAAAACAATGAGCGCAAGCTCGAGTAGCTTTTGATCTTGATCTGGGAGCCCGTCGGCAGGCTGAGTGGAGGGATTGATCCGGGCGTGGGAGCGCAGCGACCGTACGACGCAGTCGTACACAGCGCAAGGAGGTGCAGCGAAGCAAACCGTAGCCGCTGCGCCAGGATCGATCCCGGAGCGAAGGAACCCCGAGCCCCAGCGAGCGGGCCGAACGTCAGGGCGAAGACCTTTTGGTTACTTTGGGCTGGGCCGGCATTCCGGCGTTTGCCAAAAGTGACCCGCCGTAAGGGCGGAACCGTAATCAGCAACACCAAAAAAAACGGATATTCACCCCAACCACCCAAAGCATGGTCGGCCCAAAGGCCGCCAAGTCAATGCGCAGTAACCCGCTGCCGCCCCGCCGAACTACCAGGAGAAAGCGCCAAAGCCAACTGCGTCCGATTATGCATATGCGTCAACCGCAACACCTGCGACACATACAACTTCACCGTGTTCTCGGTAATCCCCAACTCACAGGCAATCTGATAATTGGTCTGCCCCTTGCCCACCAACCGCGCCACATCCAACTGCCGGGGCGACAATTGACTGAACACCGCCGGCATCTCCACGGACTCAGGCTCACCATCACTCACCACCGGCACGGGCGAACGCCGCACCTTGTCCAGATCCTGATAAAGGTCATCAATCGACTCGGACAAAAACTGCAACTTCTGATTCAAATGCCCCAGATGCAGATTCTTCTGCCGTTCCTGCAAAGCCAGTTCCTGGCGCCGCACTCCCTCAAGCAACTCTGCCAGATCAATCGGCTTCTGATAGTAATCGGCAATCCCCGCACGCAACGCCTTGATCACATCCTGCTTGTCAGCGCGCCCGGTGAGCATGATCGCCTCGAACACCCGCTGCTTGCCGGCCAGTCGCTGCAACGCCTGGATCAACTCGATGCCATCCATGTCCGGCATGTGCAAATCACTCAGCACCAGACCGATGTCCGGGTCCGCCCTGAACAGCTCGATGGCTTCAAGACTCGAGTCGCACGGCACGCAACGGTAGCCACTGCTCTCGAGAAACTCACAGAGTTCTTCGACGATCAGCGGCTGATCATCGACCACGAGGATTTTTACCGAATTAGGCTTGTTCACGAACCACTCCATTTGCTCGGCCAACGCTGACGATTCCTGCACTTTGGTGGCGTATTCGCCTGAATTGAAAGTAGACCCACTTTCCGACTATGTACATAGGACTAGTGGCACCCCGCGATCAGGTGATCCAGTACAGCGAAAGCACCACACCTACCCACACGAACGGCGCAAATGGCAGCTTTTTTGACTTGTCCGGGGCCAGATGACGCACATGCTCTCTAACTCCTTGAGCCATATGAGGCCAGACTTTTGGCGCGAGCAGCAGCCACAGCACGCTGGCCACGCCCGCGCCGATGAACGCGCCAAGAACGAATATGCCGTTCGTCGCAAGACCCAGGGCTGTCATTAATTTCACATCGCCGGCGCCCATGCGGCCCAAGAAATAACCCGGCAGCGTCAGCAGCAAAGCGATCAGGCAGGCCCAGCCGCCTTGCGCCGCGTTGGCGCCCAGCCAAGTAGTGCCAGTCGCCAACAACCAGACCAACGCCAGCGCGCCCACGCCTAACGTCAATGCGTTGGAAATTCGTCGCTGCCGGGCATCTTGGGCGGCGCAGATCGCCAGCCAGATCAGAACAAGGGAAATCTGCATCCGCTGAAAGCCGTCCGTTTTGCCTGATTGATTCTATGCTGATACTACGCAGTGACTGTCAGGGTAGACGCACGCATGAAAAACGGCTTTCGCAGGTCGCAAAAAGGTGCGGTGGCGATCGAATTCGCCTTGGTGTTCATCATCTTTTTTGCAGTGTTTTACGGGCTGGTCAGCTACGGCCTGCCCTTCGTGATGATGCAATCGTTCAACCAGGCCACCGCCGAGGCGGTGCGCCGCAGCGTTGCGGTCGACCCGACCACGCCGAACTATTCGACGGTGGTGGTCAACACCGCCAATGCCGCACTGACCCAACAACTGCAATGGCTGCCCTCGGCCTTGAATCTGGTGGTCGGCACCGACACCAGTGCGGCCTACGACGCGGGGACTGGCACCCTGACCGTCAGCGTCAATTACCCGGTAAGCAAGCTCAATCAGATCATGCCGTTTCTGGTGCTGCCCGGGATCGGCACGGTGCCCAATCTGCCCACGCACCTCACCGCCCGCTCGAGCCTGCAATTTTGACCGCCGGCGATAAGTTTTTCGGGCGCTTGCTCATGCGCGCCCCCACCGCAGCCCACGACTTGCCGGACCACCTCGGCGCGCCGCCGATCGGCCTGCATTTTTATCTGGATGGCAACGGCGCCGTGTTGCAGATCGCCGGCCCGCTGCGGCATTTGCTCGCCCAGCACAAACCTCAGGGTCAGCCGCTGCCGCTCCGCGCCTATCTGCTGCCGCATAGCCTGTTGAGCGTGGAAGGTGAGCCGCGAGACTGGCAAGGGCAATTGCTTGATCTCGATTTCAGCGGCCTGAATGATCAGCCGCTGCACCTGCGCGGCTGGGTGCAGCCGCTGGAGGATGGCTGGCGATTGCAGATGCTCGACATTGCCGACCTGCTGCTCGAACGCCAGCAAGCGCGCGACCGCGACGCCTGCCAGACCCTCGCCGCGCTGGTCAGCGATCGTCTGCGCACATGCAGCCTGACGCGTCTGCCGACGGTGCTCGGCGAACAATTGCAGGCCCTCGCTCAGCGCTGGCACATCCCCTGTCTGGCGGTGGCGTTACTCGATGAACAGGCCCAGGGCTGGCAGATTCATCAACAGTTTCGCGGCCACAATGCCCCGCAACTGTGGGAGGACGGCCAGCCGCTGGGCACGCCGCTGGACAGCCTCAACGGCAGCGCGCCGCAACGCCTCGCGGGGCCGCAGGGCCGCTATGAACACTCGCGATTGCAGGCCACGTTCGGCAACGCCAACGGTTTCGCCGTGCCCTACAGCAATGACCAGGGCGTGGTCGCCTGGCTGCTCTGCGGGTTTTATACGGTGGACAACGTGGCGCCATGGCTGACCGATCGTGACTGGCTGACCTTGGCCGGCGCGCTGGCCGGGCCGCTGCTCAGCCGCTTGCGCGAGCGACGCCATGTGCAATCGATGGAGCGCCTGGACTCGCTGCAAAACCTGCTCGGCACTGGCTGGTGGGAAATCAGTGGCGCAGAGCAGATTGAACTGGCGCCGACGCTGGCCTCGGCACTGAATCTCAGCGATCGCCTGCTGCCGGTAGAGGACTGGCTGTTGCTGTTTCACCCCGCCGACCGCGACGAGTTGCGCAGCCGTTTGCGCGCCCTGCAATTACAAGGAGAAGCGCTGACCCTGAGCGTGCGTTTGCACCGTGCGGATGTCGGCGCAACCGCGACGTGGTACCGGATTCAGGGCCAGGTCAGCGGCACCGGTGAGCATCGGCGCCTGGTCGGATTCATGCTCGACATCAGCGATATCCAGAATCAACAACAGCGCGCCGCCGCCGCCCATGCGCGGCTGGATAATCTGATTGCCAGTTCACCGGCGGTGATCTACGTGCAGCGCTACGCAGAAGGCGCGCTGATCCCGGCGTTCTTCAGCGCCAGCCTGCAACCCTTGCTGGGCTGGACGCTGGAAGATTGCGATGCAGCAACACTGGTCGAGCACGTCCATCCCGACGACCGTGAACTGTATTTCCAGCGCAACCGCCAGTTGCTGCGCGAAGGTTCGGTGCGTGCGCGTTATCGCCTGCGTGACAGTCGCGGCGATTACCACTGGCTGCTCGATGAGGCGAAATTGCTGCGCAATGATCTCGGTCTGCCGGTCGAGGCGGTGGGCCTGTGGCTGGATGTCACCGACGCGACGCTGGCCGCCGAGCAGGTGCGGCAAAGCGAAGAGCGCTACCGGATTCTGGTCGAGGATTCGCCGGCAATGATCTGCCGATACCGCCCGGACCTGACGCTGATCTTTGGCAACCGACCGTTGGCGACTTATCTGGAATGCACGCCGGAACAACTGCCCGGGGTTGATCTGGGTGGCTGGATGTCCGAAGAACAGCGCGGCGCGTTTGTGCAGCGCCTGAGCCAACTGACGCCGCAACAGCCAGTGAGTACAGCGGAAATCAGCCTGCAATTGCCCGGACGCGAACACGCCTGGTGGGTCTGGTCGGATCGCGGCGTGTTCGATGAGCAGGGACAGTTGATCGAAGTGCAAGCGGTTGGCCGCGACAACACCGAGGTGCGCCGCTCGCAACAGCAACTCACCCAAAGCGCGAAAATGGCCACCCTCGGCGAAATGGCTACCGGCCTTGCCCACGAGATCAACCAGCCGCTCAACGTCATGCGCATGGCCATCGTCAACGTGCTCAAGCGCCTCGGCAACGGTGATGTGCAGGTCGATTATCTGACCGACAAACTCAACCGCATCGACGCTCAGGTTCAACGCGCAGCGAAGGTGGTCGACCACATGCGTGTATTCGGCCGGCGCTCGGAAATCGAACAACAGTTGTTCAACCCGGCCCAGGCCATCGAAGGCACCCTGTCGCTACTGGCCGAAGGCATGCGCGGCAAAGGTGTCGATCTGCGCATCAGCGAGACCGGCTTCGAGGCGCAGGTGCGCGGCTACGTCGATCAGTTGGAGCAGGTGCTGATCAACCTGATGGTCAACGCCCGCGACGCCCTGCTCGGCAAACGCGAGGGCGACTCAACGTTCAAGCCGTGGATTTCGATCTACGCCGAGCGCGACGAGGAAAGCGTGCGCCTGTGGGTCGAGGACAATGGCGGCGGTATCGATCCGCGTTTGCTGGAGCGGATCTTCGAGCCGTTCTTCACCACCAAGCCGATTGGCGTCGGCACCGGTCTGGGCCTGTCGGTGAGCTACGGTATCATCGCCAACATGGGCGGCCAGTTGAGCGTGCGCAACTCCACGGAGGGCGCGCGGTTCTGCATCGAATTGCCGATCGCCAGCGACGATCAGATCACCAGATAGGCCTTGCCGGTCTGCCCGCAGGTCATGTTGGCGCCCACCTCGGTGTTCATCAGATTGATGCCCAGGCCTTTGAGCAAATTGTTCAACAACGGGTCGAGCAAGGGACTGATCAAACCGGTGACCACTGGCAACAAGCGGTTGCTGACGTCGCTGATCAACGAAGCCACACCGGTGACGACAGCGCCCAGCGGGTTGCTGCCCACGGGTTTGTAGACGATCAGGTTGATGCCCGACAGGGTGTTCGCCAGGCTGCCGACGATGTTGCTGGTCGGCGCGGCCGGTAGCACGCTGGGCGGCAGTTTCAGATTGGCCGGGGTGGCGAAGGGTGTGGTGCTGGAGAACAGCAGATTCTGCGTGGTCTGCGCGACGCTGGTGTCGAGTTTGATGGCGATGCCGCCGGCGCCGTATTGCACGTGGGAGGCGGCATCGCAACTGCCGATGCCGAGAATCCTGTGGCAGGTGATGATGCCGAGATCGACCAGCGGCAGCGGCGCCACCGTTGGTTCGGCGACTGAAGAGAACGCCGCGACAGGATCGATCTTGCCGAGTTTGAGATCAGCCAGAGAAGTCGTGGTGGCGGCAGTCAGGCTTTTGCTGTCGGTATCGCCGGTCGGGCAGCGATAATCGGTGACATAGCTTTTCGCCCCGCCGGCATCCAGCGCGATGTCGATCTGCGGTGAGGGCAGCAGCTTCGGATCGAGCTGTTGGCAACCGGCACCCAACAGGCAGAACACTGAATTGAGCGTGTCCACCAAGTTCAGGCTCAACAGCGCATTGAGCGTCGGCGTCAGCGTACCGACCAGGCCCAGCACCGCATTGGTCAGCCCCGTCACCCCCGTGAGCACCGGCAGATTCACCGACAGCAGCGTGCGCACCTGCGCAGTGCGCACATAAATTCGGTCCGGTCCCAACGGATCGGCCCTGGCCCGCGCCGGATCGCCAATCGCCGAGAACTGCGGCGGTTCGATCACCTTCACCCGTACCGTGACACCGGCCAGCCCCAGCACGTTGACCGGCAAGGTCGCCGCCACCGCGCTCTTGCTGTTGGCCAGTTGCACCACGCCCTGCACCAGTTGCAGCAATTGCAGATTGGCATCCAGCCCCGCCGCCGTGGTGCCGGTCTGCAGCTGCAGGATCTCGCCGAGTCTGACCGGTGCTGCGTTGCTCGCGGCGACCTGCAACTGGCCCAGCGCGGTAACCACTTGCGCGGTCGCACCGTTGAGCTGCACCACCGTCGCTGCGGCCTGAATCAGCTGCGTCACGGTCGCTTGGGTGTTGAGCAATTGCGTGTAGTTGCCGGCGCCGACGTTGAGGTCGATGGCAAGTTGATCGAGGTATTTGAGCAGGTTGATATCGGTGTGCAGCAAGCCGTCCCAGCCCACCGCCGAGAGGTTGACGTTGCCGCCGAGCAACCCGGAAAACAGCGGATTGAGAATGTTCGACTGCGCCGTGTCGATGCTGGCGAGGGTGCTGCGGATATTGAGTTGGGCGACGGTTGGCTGCGGTTTGGCGGCTACTGCCGACGCATTGAGCGTGGTATTGAGGCTGACCGGCGTGGCACTGAACAGCGCCTGTACACCGCCGGCGAAACTGCTGGTGACCGTACGACTGGCGGCGACCTTGACTGCGCTTGATTGCGTGGCATCGACGGTGAAACTGCGCACACCACTGGCGGCGGTGGCCAGCGTGCCGCAGGTGGTCGCGAGCGTATTGGCGGCATCGACCACGTAACCATTGCGCAGCGCACTTTGCCCGGCATAACTGGCGGCGGTCAGCCCGGGCAGGCAATTGCCGCCGCGACTGACCGCTTCGAGGGCGGCGGTATCCACCACCCGCTGCAATTTGCGCTGTTCCATGTACAGGCGGCCGCTGTCGACCACCAGCAACATCATCACCAGCGCCAGACTCAGAGTGGCGGCTGCCATCAAGCCGATCGCCCCGCGTTGCCGGGCCGGGCCGTTGCCTTGCGATCCTGGCGACATGGCGCACTCCTTTGCCGGCGCAGTGCCGAGCGCTACCTCCGTTAATGAAAAGGAGTGTAGACGCGGTCGGTCGAGACTGCTGGCGTCGCGCCATTCATGTCACCACCGCCACGGTGGGAGCGAGCCTGCTCGCGAAAGCGTCGTGCCAGAGGATTCAATGCTGCATGACACACCGTCTTCGCGAGCAGGCTCGCTCCCACAGGAAACGGTTCAGAGCGGTTCAACGCGGTGGATAGTTGGCCAGGATCCTTGCGACGGTCTCGCGAATGGCATTGCTGCGGTCAGCCGGATTCGGGCGGTTGCTGAGCATTTGCTCATCGCTGCCACGCCAGACCAGTTTGCCGTCCTTGCCGTCGAGCAGGTCGATCTGAATGGTCGCGACCTTGTAGGTGATGTTGCGCGTTTCGTTGTACATCGGTGCGCCCCAGTAGCCATTCCACGGGCCGCCCCAACCGCCGCCGTAATTGGTCGTCACCTGCTGCTGCCGGTCCTCGACGATCAGGTAGGTCTGCACGCTCAGATCACCCTTGCCGCCGCCGGCAGCCGGGCGCAAACCGCGCTGATCGAGTTGATCGGCCACCGCCTGGCGGATGCGCTGTTCGGTGAGGTCGCTTTTGATGCGCGGATCATCGGGGCGATATTGCAGGGCCGGGTCTTTCCAGCTCCAGCTGCGATAAGCGGCAAAGTCGCGGCTGGCGTCGAAATCGTGATTGACCTGATTGGCGGCGCAGGCACTGAGCAGCGCGGCAACAGCGAGTAGAGCGAGACGGCGGAACATGATTTTTCTCCGGGTGAAGACATGAACCTGCTGACACGACGTCAGCTGGGAGGATACGCCGCCATGGCTTTTTCCACAGCCTCGCGGATCGCATCGGCGCGTTCGATCTGATTGCCCTGGGTGCCGGTCTCGGCGCTGGCGCTCCACACTGGCTGACCATTGCCGGCATCGAACAGATCGACCCGCACCACTACGACCTGCTCCTGATAAGTGCGCATGACCGGCACGCTGTTGTACATGCCGTAACCGCGACCATAACGATCATAGCCGCCGTATCCACCGTAGTAGCCGTAATCATCGCGAACCTGACGCAAACGGGTTTCCAGACGCAGGTCGGCGCTGACCAGCAGGTCAGCCGGGCGGTTGTCGCGCATCGGCCGCAAGCCGCGTTGGTCGAGGGCGTTGCTGACCGCCTCGGCCACTTGCGCCGAGTCAGCCCACGCCGTGCCCGGCGGCAACTGCCCGTCGCGCCAGGCCCAATTGCGGTAGCGCCCGTAATCACGCGGCGGCGCCGGGTAGGCGCTGCGGTCGAAGGTGGTGGCGGCTTGCGGCGGTGCCGGCGGCAACGGCCGTGACTGGGCCACGTAGGGGTTGCTGCCTTGGCAAGCGGCCAACCCCAGACTTATCAGCAATAACCCGCATCGAGCTTTCATGTCGCGCTCCGCTCAGATCGGCCGGCAGATCCAGTGCAAGTAACGCCCAAGCCCGGCGAAGCCTGGGTGACGACGGTGCGCGAGTTCCATTTCCAACAAGTCCGCCAGTTCGGCGCGGGCCTGGAATTCCACCGGCATGTAATCGTGAAATACCCGTACGCCGCTTTGACTTTCGACCTGCCACATTCCAGCGAGTTGCGTTGCCAATTCCCGTGGGTCGAGAGGCTGCTGCGGGGTCAGGCTCTGTTTCTCGCCGGCCATGACGTTCTTGCGCATTTTCTTGAAATGGCCCTTGAGCAGATTGCGATAAATCAGCGCGTCACGGTTGTAGAAGGCCAGCGACAGCCAGCCGCCGGGCTTGGTCAGTTGATGCAGCACCGGCAGGATCGCATGGGGTTCGGCGAGCCATTCCAGCACGGCGTGGCAGATCACCAGATCATAGGGCTCGGTGAGCTGACCGGGCAGTTCCTGCCACGGCGCCTGAATGAATGTCGCGGTGTGTCCGGCTTCGGCAAAACGCTGGCGCGCGCCTTCGAGCATCGGTTCCGCCGGCTCGGTGAAGGTGACGTCATGGCCGCGCTCGGCCAGCCACAGCGACATATGCCCCAGGCCCCCGCCGATATCGAGCACCCGCAGCGGCCGATCCGGCAAGGCCTCGGTCAGATCGGCCTGCAACACGGCGAGGCGAATCGCGCCTTTGGCGCCGCCGTAGATTTTTTCGGCGAAGCGCGTAGCCAACTGGTCGAAATGACGGTCGCTCATCAGTTGAACCGCCGTTCGCTGTCGGCGAGCTTGGCGCGCACCACTTCATTCATGTCCAGGCCCAGTTCGCTGCACAGCAGCAACAGATACAGGACGATATCGCCGACTTCCTGCCCGGCGTGGGCGAGCTTGTCCGCCGGCAACTGGCGCGACTGGTCTTCCGTCAGCCACTGGAAGATTTCCACCAGCTCGGCCATTTCCACGCTGGCGGCCATGGCGAGGTTTTTCGGGCTGTGAAATTGCCGCCAGTCATTGCGGTCACGAATGGCGTGCAGGCGTTCGGTCAGTTCAACAAGGTTCATCGGGCTCTCCTGAAGACGCATAGCTTCGGGGGGATGTGGGCTGAAGGCAAGCAGCGCAGATGATCAATTGTGGGGCCGAGCCTGCTCGCGAAGGCGGTGGATCATCCAGACCGGATTTGCCTGACACGCCCCCTTCGCGAGCAGGCTCGCTCCCAAACATGATCCGGGCAAACCTTCTATCATGCAGGGAACTCGGCCGCCCTCGGCGTGGCCCAAGGCTCAGCTCTTTCATCAGGGATGCACACATGCGTGTAGAAAGCTTTTTCGAATGGCTCGGTCAGGCACTCGGTTCGGTCATCCGTTTTATCGTCGACGGCCTCAGCGGCCTGTTCAATATGCTCAGCAATGCCGGCAGCAACTTTGTCGACGGCCTGGCGCAAACGCTGGGGATGGACACCTCGATCATCAGCATCATCGCCCTGATCGTTGGCCTGATGCTGCTGTGGTCGGCGATCCGGGCGTTCATGAACGCATCGATCATTGCCGGGATCATCTGGTTGCTGCTGGGGTTGTGGTTGTTGAGCTGGATCATCCATTAACCCACCGCCCCCTGTAGGCCCTCGCCTGCTCGCGATCGCGGTATGTCATTCGAAGCTTGTGTGACTGAACGGGCGCTATCGCGAGCAGGCTCACTCCTACAGTGAATTGCGTTAATCGCTACAATCCCCGCTCCCCCAAGGAGCCTGCATGTCCTCTCTGATTACCGACTGGCGCGACCGCCCGACTCACCGCAAGGTCTGGGCACTCGCCGCGCCGATGATTCTTTCCAATATCTCCGTGCCGCTGGTGGCGCTGGTCGACAGCACTGTCATCGGCCACCTGCCGCATGCCCATCAACTGGGCGCGGTGGCGGTCGGCGCCAGTCTGTACACGTTTCTCGCCTGGGCGATGGGTTTTCTGCGCATGGGCACCACCGGTTTTGCCGCGCAGGCTGCCGGGCGCAGCGATGGTGCGGCGTTGCGGCAGATTCTCTTGCAGGGCCTGTTGCTGGCACTGGGCTTGGCCGTCGTGCTCGGCGGCCTCGGCGTGCCGCTCAGCGGCGTTGCCCTGCACTTCATGCAGCCATCGGCAGAGCTGGATCAATTGACCCGGGCGTTTTTCCACACGCGCCTGTTCGGCCTGCCCGCCGCGCTGGCGACCTATGCACTGGTCGGCTGGTTCCTCGGCACGCAGAACGCGCGGGCGCCGCTGGCGATTCTGCTGAGCACCAACCTGATCAACATCGTCCTCAATCTATGGTTCGTCATCGGCCTGGACTGGGGCGTGGTCGGCTCGGCGCGCGCTTCGGTAATCGCCGAATGGAGCGGCGCCCTGCTCGGCCTGTGGCTGACGCGCAAGGCGTTGCGCGCCTATCCGGGGCAGATCATCTGGTCGGCGCTGAGAGTCTGGCAGAGCTGGCGGCCGCTGCTGGCAGTCAACCGGGACATTTTCATCCGCAGCCTCGCCCTGCAATCGGTGTTTTTCCTGATCACCGTGCAAGGCGCGCGGCTCGGCGATGCGACCGTAGCGGCCAACGCGCTGCTGCTCAACGGCCTGCTGCTGACGGCCCACGCACTCGACGGACTGGCGCACGCCGTTGAAGCCTTGTGCGGGCATGCCATCGGCGCAAGAGATCGCCTGGCCCTGCGCCGGTCACTGGTGGTGGCCGGCGGCTGGTCGTTGATTGCCAGCCTCGGATTCGCCGTGCTTTTTCTGCTGGCCGGGCACCTGTTCATCGAGATGCAGACCGACATCCAGAGCGTGCGCGACACGGCGTTCGTCTACCTGCCCTACCTCGCCGTGCTGCCGCTGATTGCGGTGTGGAGTTACCTGCTCGACGGCCTGTTCATCGGCGCCACCCGCGCGCGGGAAATGCGCAATGGCATGCTGCTGACGGTGTTGTTGCTCCTGCCGTTCGCCTGGTTCTTGCAAGCACTGGGCAATCACGGCCTGTGGATATCTTTCCTGCTGTTCATGGTCTTGCGCAGCCTGACCCTCGGCGCGCAAGCCCTGTGGCTGAAACGCAGCGATGGCTGGTTCAGCGGCAAGGCTCACTGACGGCATCAGTCAGTCCGCCGCACCCCACTGCCGACGCAGATGATCGAGGCGCTCCTGCTGGGTCAGACCCGCCGGTGGAGCAACCAGCACCGCGCGCGGATGCAGCAGGCGCAGCCACAGCCAGCCGTCGAGCACCGCGCGATCACTGAAACCCAGCGCCAGACCCTGTTGCACATGCACAGCGATCGTCTGGTAATCGGCGCACAGGGATTGGCACCAGCGCCAGATGTGTTGTTCCAGCAGACAGGTTTGCAGGCGCTCACGCTGGCGCCGGGTCAGGCTTTCTTCGATGCCCAGCGGTTCGACGAGCAGGCCGGGATTGCGCAGCTGTTGCCAGCCCTGACTGCCGATGGCGCGGTCAGCCCAGGTACCCCCAAACCAGCGCAACTGGCGGATTGGCCCGAGCCAGCGACTCAGTTGCGCGGCATCGCAGGCATCGAAGAAATAGCTGGCGGTCTGCCGGTTGTAATAGCTGAGCAAGGCCCGGTGATTCAAGCCGAATGAGACGGTGAGCATGCGTTGCAAGTGGCTGATCAGCTGCTGCGCCGGTATTTCGCAGCTCAGCAGCAGCCCGCGCCAAGTGTCCGGATCGCGCAGGCACAAGGCGGTCAATGCCGGATTCTCACGCAAGTCGACAAGAACCGGGCCGTGCTCGCTGACCGGTTGAAATTCGGTACCGTCGAACAACCGGTGCCGCTGCACATCGGCAAAGCCCTGCCGCAACGTCAGCAGGGCGCGTGACGCGTCAGGGGTATCGAGTAACAGCCATTGCGCCATAGGCTCAAGCGCCGCGCCGCTCATCTTGCGCTGCTCTGATCAAGCGCGGTCAACAGCCGGCAACTGCACACGGACTCGGCACAGTGGTTGAAGCTCCCACCTCCCGGCATCAGGCACAGCAGCAGCAACGGCTCGCCGGACTGCAACAGCTGCTGCAACCCATCGCTCACCAGCAACTCCGGCAACGGGGCATCGTCCTCAACCGTATCCTCCACCAGCGCCGGAGGCTGGAGAACGCCGCTGACCATCGGCTGATCGGGGTCGCCTTCGAGGAAACTCACCACGACTTCCACGCCATCGGCCAGCGCCGCTGATGGCAACTCGCTCAGGGTTGGTGCGAGCGGTAGCCAGCAATGGCTCGGCGCTGCGCCTTCGCCCTGATACAGCCAGTCAAATTGCACCGCGACCGGCCGCGAGCGATCGGGTTGCGCTTCATCGACCGAAACCACCCAGGCACGCTGCAGGCTGTGCATGCGTTGCTTGGCTGGCGTCGCGGCGGGCGCAAAGACGGGCACCCGCGCGGCCGCGAACAGGCGATTACCGTAGGGCGGTTCGAGAGACTGATCGGCACGGTGCTCGATGCGGGTCAGCAACCATGGGCGGTTGCATTCGATGAAGGGATGGCCGTCCAACGGCAACCACTGACCGCTGCGCAGGGCGGACAAATCGCTGTGGCCTTCGGCATTCGGTCCGCGCTGGCCGGCCAGTGAATCTTCTTGCAGTTGCCACTGGCGTACGGCTGGAGTGACGCAAAGGTGGTCATGCTCGCCCTGATAGCGCGCGACGTCTGCCTGCGGCATCCGCGTCGGATCATCGCCCAATACCAGACAATGCCTGTCGCGGTGATGCTCGAAGTAATAGTGAATACACGCCTCTGCGCACAGGCGCTGGAGCAGTTGCAGATCGGATTCCCGGTATTGCGTGCAGAAGGTGCGGGCCGGGTAGTCGCTGTGCAGGTCGAAACGTCGTTGCAGCCCGACGATGCCGTGCTCACGCAGGACCTGGTCGATGATCTGCGGCACGGAGCGGCCGCTGAATATGCGCTGGCTCAAACGCAGGTCGAGGCAGTCGAGCCTGGGCCCAAGACGCACGCGACTCAAGCGCAAGCCATGGCCGTGCTCGTGCTGGACAAGGCTGTGCATTTGCCCGTGCACACCCTGGTCGGGCGCGCCGAAACACAGGAACGCGGAACGGTGCAGCAGGCCGGCAAGATCCAGATGCGGATCGTCGATCACCACATCGATCTCGAAGACAAAGGGTTCGCTGAGCGCTTCCCTTCCGGTAAAGGCGAGAACTTCGAAGGGGTCGGACAGGCCCGCTACATCGAGACGAAACGACGACTCGTTGACTGGATCGAACATGGGCGGATCTCTACAGGAGGGGCGGCCGGGGATTCTCGCCGAGAGGCATGGCCGAGTAGAGAGGCGAAGTACAACTTAGGAAATGACCTACGCGAAAAGCAGACCAGATGAGTTTGCTGACCGTGATCGCACAGGTTTTCGTGAAAAAATCAGGAGATGTCCCACCGGGTTGTCCGAATTTTCCACAGCTTGCGGAAAAAAATCGGACAACCCGGGCGGAACGCTATCGGGTCTCAGGAAGACAGATAGGAGGAGCGGGTCAGGCCCAGACGCAAGGCATCGAGGAACTGCGTGCGCTCGCTGGCACTGATCCGGGCACTGGCGCACTTGTCGCGGTAGTGGGTCATCAGTTCTTCCGGCGACAAGTGCACGTAACGCAGCATGTCTTCGATGGTGTCGTGGGTTTCGATACCGGCGTGGTACACGCTGCCATCGGCGTTCTGGTAGATGTTCACCGAGTCGGTGTCGCCGAACAGGTTGTGCATGTCGCCGAGGATTTCCTGATAGGCGCCGACCAGGAATACGCCCAGCAGGTAATCTTCGCCTTCATTCAACGCGTGCACTGGCAGGCTGGTTTCGATGCTCTGCTCGTCGACGTACTGGTTGATCTTGCCGTCGGAGTCGCAGGTCAGATCCTGCAGCACCGCACGGCGCAGAGGCTCTTCATCGAGACGGTGCAGCGGGATGATCGGCAACACCTGATCGATCGCCCAGGTGTCCGGCAGGCTCTGGAACACCGAGAAGTTGCAGATGTACTTGTCGGCCAGCTTGTCGTTGAGTTCGTCGAGCACCTGGCGGTGCGAACGCTGACGCGCCTTCAGCGAGTTGTGCAGGCGACGGCACACGGCGAAGTAGCACTGCTCGGCCAGGGCTTTTTCCGCCAGGGTCAGCTTGCCATCGGCGTACTGCGCGGCGACGTCGCTCATGTAGTGCGTGGCGCGCCAGTAGGTTTCGGTGACCATTTCGATGTCGGTCGGGCCAAGCAGATCGACCAGCCATTGCACGGTTTCCGGCAGGCTTTCCTTGTTCTCGATCAGCGGGATCTCGTCGTTGTGTTTCTCGACGTCGGTGACCTGCACCACCAGCATGGCGTGGTGCGCAGTCAGCGAACGGCCACTCTCGGAGAAGATGTGCGGATGCGGCAGGCTCTGCGCGTCGCAGAATTCCTTGAGCATGCCGACCACAACACCGGCGTAATCGTCCATGTCGTAGTTGATCGAACTGGCGTTGCGCGAGTGGGTGCCGTCGTAGTCGACACCGAGGCCACCGCCAACGTCGATGTGATCGACCGGCAGACCGAGGTTGCGCAATTCGCCGTAGTAACGGATCGCTTCCTTGAAGCCGTGCTGGTAGTCAGCGAGGTTGGCGATCTGCGAACCCATGTGGAAGTGCAGCAGGCGGATGCCTTGATCGAGGCCGGCGCCACGGAAGCGCTCGACCACCGACAGCAGTTGCGCCGCCGACAGACCGAATTTGGATTTCTCACCACCGGTGTCCGCCCACTTCGAGGAGGCCAGCGACGACAGCCGCACGCGCAGACCCACCTGCGGCTTGACCTTCAGCGAGGCGGCTTCTTCGATCACCAGGCCGACTTCGGATTCTTTCTCGATGACGATGAACACGTTGTGGCCGAGCTTCTGGCCCATCAGCGCGAGGCGGATGAACTCGCGGTCCTTGTAACCGTTGCAGACAATGGTGCCGCCCTTCGGCGCCAGCGCCAGCACCGCCAGCAGCTCAGGCTTGGAGCCGGCTTCCAGACCGATGGAGACGTTCTGGGTGGCGATGATGTTCTCGATCACCGCTTCTTGCTGGTTGACCTTGATCGGGTACAGCGCGGTGTATTTGCTCTGGTATTCCAGGCGTTCGATGTTCGAATCGAAAGCGCCGGTCAACTGACGGACACGGTCTTGCAGGATGTCGGGGAACCGCACCAGCAGCGGCAAGGACAAACCGCTCTTGCGCAGTTGGTCGACTTGTTCGAACAGGTCGATAGGCGAGCTGCTCGGGCCGTTCGGACGTACCTCGACGCGACCGGCTTCATTGATCGCGAAATACCCGGCCCCCCAATGGCGGATCCCGTAAACGCTGCGGCTGTCCGCAACTGTCCATTGGCTGCCATCGTCTTTACGTGTGCGTCGTACGGACATCGAAGTCCCCTATAAAGAAGTCAGAGTGCGTCGCCTGACGTTCAGGCCGGCGCAGTCTAAAGAATGAAAATGACGGTTCGTCAGTGCGGCGGTAGACCGCACTGACTGCGTGGAGTTTAGAAACCGGTCATGAACAGGCTCTGTGAAAACCATGGCGACGACGCCGGATCCGAGAACACTCGAAGCCGGATCAAGCCGCCGGAGGGTTTCACAGAGGCTGCTAGCCGCCGGATTTCTTCGCTTTGAAACCGTGCTTGATCAGCTCCGCCAAGAGTAGCTCGACGTGATCGCCCTGGATTTCGATGATGCCGTCCTTCAACGCCCCGCCGGTGCCACAACGTTTCTTCAACGTCGTCGCCAGCTCCTTGAGCGCGTCTTCGGCCAGAGGCACGCCGGTGATGGTGGTCACCGTCTTGCCGCCACGCCCTTTGCTTTCGCGACGCACGCGGGCAATGCCGTCACCGGCCGGGATCACGGTTTGTTTGCAGATACAGGCGTCCACCGGTTTGCTGCATTCCGGGCAATGACGACCTGCGTCGGTGGAAAATACCAGGCCGCCCAGGGCGGCGAAGGATGCGGCTTTCTTGGCCACCGGCAATCCTCTCGGGAGGACAAAGACTGATCGCAACCTTGGGCAAGGTCAGCGACCGCGAAGCCCCACTCAGGCAGGGGCAGCGCTACTGCATCGGCGCTTTTGGGAAGCGTTCGGTGCAGTTTGAAAAGGTCGCGCAGTGTAACGGCAAAAATCGCGATTGCTAAGTGCCAATCGGCGCCAATTCATGTGTTCTTTGCGACGTTGCTTTGCTGCGCCTTGAGATAGCGCTTCAGCGCGGCCAGAGAGTCCGGGCAATAAGGCTTTTCGCTGATTTCGCGCATGACCTGTTCGACGGGGATGAATCGCGCTTCGAGGACTTCTTCCGGCTGCAGTTTCAGCGGCCCGTCCCACACGGCGGAAAACGCCGAACACCACAGGCGGTTGCCGGTGTCTTCGAAGTAGAAGTGATCGTGAGCGGTGAGTTCGACGCCGCTGACGCCCAGCTCTTCTGCAAGCTCGCGCGCCGCCGACTCGGCGTAGCTTTCGTCAGCCTGGACCATGCCGCCTGCGGCAACATCCCAGTAACCGGGGTAAATCGCCTTGCTCAACGTGCGCCGGTGCACGCACAGCTCACCGGCGGAATTGAACAGCATGATGTAGGTGCCACGGCCAATCAGCCCGCGCTCGCGCAAGTCGGAGCGCACCAGCGCGCCGAGCAAGTTGTCCTGCTCGTCGACCCAGGCGATCTGTTCGGCGTCCGAGGCGGCGCGATGGGCCGCCTCTCTTGTGCTCTGGCTCACCTATCAGCCCTGATTGAGCAGTTGACGCAAGTCGATCACCGCAGCGTTGGCCCGGGAAATGTAGTTGGCCATGACCAGCGAGTGGTTGGCCAATACGCCGAAACCGCTGCCATTGAGGATCATCGGGCTCCACACCGGCTCTTGCGAAGCCTCCAGCTCACGGATGATCTGGCGCACGCTGACGGTGGCGTTCTTCTTCGCCAGCACATCGGCGAAGTCGACTTCGATGGCGCGCAGCAGATGCGACAGTGCCCAGGCCTGACCGCGTGCTTCGTAGAACACGTTGTCGATTTGCATCCACGGGGTTTCCACGACTTCTTCGTCAACCTGCGGCACTTCGCCGACCGCCGGAACTTCGGTCTTCAGCGCAGTATTGAGCTTGACCCGACCGACACTGGCCGACAGGCGTTGCGACAACGAACCGAGACGGGTGCCGACATCGCCCAGCCAGTTGTTGAGGTTGTCGGCGCGGGCGTAGAACAGCGCGTTTTTCTGATTCGGATCGGACAGGCGCGCCTGATAACGGCTCAGGGAGTTGATGCCTTCCTGGTATTCCGACTCGCTGGACGGCAGCACCCAGCTCTTGTTGTCGAAGTTGAAGCGCGGTTCGGCCTTGGCCAGATCGGCGTCTTCGGCCGACTGTGATTGCGAACGGGCAAAATCCTTGCGCAGGGCGCGGGTCAGGTCACGCACCTGCACCAGCACGCCGTATTCCCAGCTCGGCGTGTTGTCCATCCACAGGCCCGGCGGGAAACGGTCATTGGAAATGTAACCGCCCGGCTTGTTGAGCAAAGTGCCGGCAACGGTCTTCAGGGTCTCGACCGTGGTGTAGCCGACCACCATTTGCTTGCCCTCTTTCTCGGCAGCGACCTGGGCGTTCTGCGCCACCGGAAACAGCTCCGGTTCCTGGCTCCAGTACCAGCCCAGCGCGATGGTGACCAGCAAGTACAGACCGACCACTGTGGCCAGCGCCCGGCTGAACAGCAGCCCGCCGACATAGCTGCGGGTGGCCGACTTGGGCTCGGCGGCACGTTCAGGCGCGCTGCCCGCGCGGTTTTTCCAGTCCAGCATGGCGATATCCTTTCAATCACTTGGGTTCAACGGTTCGACCACAACCATACAACAACGTGCCAAGGCCGGGCACCCGTCGCTAACGATAAGCCGCAAATGGTGCGGCCCGATGACGCTTCGCGACACACTAAGGGATTCCCTGATAGGGCAACGCCAGCAACGCAGTGAACTCTGATCTGGATTCGGCCCGAGCAGCGATGTACAAATTCCCGACTGTTCTGCCCTGCCCTTCAAATCAAGCGTCCGGATTTCGGGCATCTGACTGACCTGCAAGTGCATGAGAAAACCACCCGGTCAGAAACTGAATCGTGTCGTCCAGCAGATTATTGACGTACGACACTCGTCTAAGGGAAAAGAGGTGCTAGCATAGAGCCACCAGTCGATCTCAGCATGCACCCTAACTAGTAGTCAGGATATGACCGAGCCAGAAGACCCCAGCCGTGAGCGTCTCAAGCACCACTTTGCCCAGCGGGTAATTCATCAGGCACGTCAGATTCTTGAGATATGGCAGCGCCTGCAACGCAGTGAGTGGTCCACCGTCGATCTCGCCGAACTGAGCGAGGCGAATCTGCGTCTGCTGCGTTTTGCCGAGCGCTTTGAACAGCCGGAACACACTCAGTTGGCGCACCACATCAGCCAGTCGCTGCAAGCGGTGGATGCCAACCGTGGGCGCCTCAGCAGCGGCCTGATCACTGATCTGAATCGCTTGATGCAGCGCCTGTCGCGCACCGGCCTGCGCCATGGCGACCAGCTCGACCAGACGTTCCTGCCGCCGCTGCGCAAGCCGATCTACGTGATGTTGCAGGATCACGACCGCGCTGAACGACTGGCCAAGCAACTGGAGTTTTTCGGCTTGAGCGCGCAGGCATTGGACAGCGTGGCCGCGTTTCGCTCGTCAATGGTCGAGCGCTTGCCCGCGGCGATTGTCATGGACGTGGATTTCAGTGGCCCCGGCATCGGCCTGAAACTCGCCGCCGAAGCTCAGGTCGGCCTCGAAGAACCCCTGCCGCTGCTGTTCTTCAGCCTGCACGAAACCGACACCCCGACCCGCCTCGCCGCCGTGCGCGCCGGTGGCCAGGAATTCCTCACCGGCACCCTTGAAGCCTCGAGCCTGCTGGAAAAAATCGAGGTGCTGACCTGCGTCGCCCAGTACGAGCCCTATAAAGTGCTGATCATCGACGACTCGCGCGCCCAGGCCCTGCACACCGAGCGTCTGCTCAACAGTGCCGGGATTGTCACTCGCACCTTGATCGAACCGATTCAGGCAATGGCCGAGCTGGCGGATTTCCAGCCGGACCTGATCATCCTCGACATGTACATGCCGGCCTGCACCGGCACCGAGCTGGCCAAAGTGATCCGTCACAATGACCGCTACGTCAGCGTGCCAATCATTTACCTGTCGGCCGAGGACGATCTGGACAAGCAGCTCGACGCCATGAGCGAGGGCGGCGATGACTTCCTGACCAAGCCGATCAAACCGCGGCACCTGATCACCACTGTGCGCAACCGCGCCGCCCGCGCGCGCAACCTCAAAGCACGGATGGTCCGCGACAGCCTCACCGGCCTGTACAACCACACGCACATCCTGCAATTGCTCGAAGACTGCTCGTTCCGCGCGCGCCGCGAAAACAAGCCGCTGAGCTTTGCCATGCTCGACATCGATCACTTCAAGCGGGTCAACGACAGCCACGGCCACCCGATGGGCGACCGGGTGATCAAGAGCCTCGCGCTGTTTCTCAAGCAGCGTTTGCGCAAGACCGATTTCATTGGCCGATACGGCGGCGAAGAGTTCGCCATCGTCATGCCCGACACCGATATCGACGCGGCGCACAAAGTCCTCGACGAGATTCGCCAGCGCTTCGCCGAAATTCATTACCCGGCGCAGCCGCAGGACCTCTGGTGCACGTTCAGCGCCGGCGTAGTAGAAATGTGCGATGACTCCGACAGCCTGATGATGGCCAGCCAGGCCGATGAGGCGCTGTATCGCGCCAAGGGTGCAGGACGCAATCGGGTGCAGACCGCGCGCCAGTCAAAGCAAAGTGCCACTTTTTCATCGGAATCCACTGATTCGGTCATAACCCTGTAATAGAACCGCAATAAATTCAGGCGCTTACCATTCCTGCCGTTGGTAGCCGTCATGCGCCTGAAGTTGCTCACCAATCTCAACACTCTGCTGCTGGTCGCCGTCTGCGTGGCCCTTGGCGCCACGCTGTGGTGGTCGCAAAAAGCCCTCGAACGACCCTATCTTTTGATGGAGCGTTACCTGGGGCTGTCGCAACAATTTCAGAATGAAGTAGCGCGCAACGTCGAGGATTATCTGGCCAGCGGTGACGCGCTGCGCCTGAGCAGCGCCGCCCAGGCTATCAACAGCGTGCAAAAGCAACTGGGTGACTTGCCCCCGGCGCTGGCCGACACCGTGCGGCCAAGCCTGTCGAGCCTCGATGAATTCAGCAAAACCGACCTGCTCGCCGCCGGCAAACTGGCCGGCGATCCGCAGGCGCTGCTGTTGCAGGCCGAGCGCGAACTCAGCGCCAGCCTCGACCAGCTCAACACCTACGCCAATGGCAACGCGACTTATCTCGCGCCGCTGCTCGCCGCGTCGCAGCATCTGGGCAGACTGTCGCTGGCGCGGGACAAACTGGTCAGCAGCGGGCGCAGTGAACTGGCTGCCGATGTCGAGCGCGAAGTGAGCAACATGCGCGCTCAGGCCCAGGCCATCGATGCCCTGCCCTTGCTCGGGGTAGTCACCAGCAACGAATCGAGCAGTGACGATTTCGCCGCGCTGATGGGCATCGAAACCACTGATAAAGCCGCCGCCGAAGATGCCGGTGTCGGCCTCAAACGCGAACTGAACAGCTTGCTCGGCCGCTATCCGGCGGAACTGGCGCGCACCCGCGAGCAGATCCAGAAACGCGCCGAGCTCAGCGCCGCCACCCACGAAAAAATCGCCAGCGTGCAACACGCCATCGCCGGTCTCGAACCGGTGGTACGCGCGCAACACGGGCAGATCCAGGGCGAAGTGCGCCTGATGCAAGGCGTGATGATCGGCCTGATTCTGCTGATCGCCCTGCTCATCGATACCTTGCAGCGGCGCCTGGCCCGCACCCTGACCAACCTCGCCCCGGCGCTGTCGACGTGGGCCGAGGGCGATTTCAGTCGCGACATCCAACTGGGCAAGACCAATCGAGAACTGCACGATATCGAAGCCTCGCTCAACCGCTTGCGCGCCTATCTGGTGGATCTGGTCGGCACCATTCGCGGCAACGCCGAGCAAGTCGCAGGCAGCAGCCGCACCCTCGCCGAACTGAGCAATGACCTGCATAGCGGCGCCGAGCATCAAGCAGGTGACACTGCGCTGATTCGCGACTCGCTGGGTGAACTGGAGGCGACCATTCAACAAGTGGCCGGCGATGCCCGCCAGGCTGCGGACGCCAGCCGTCATGCCGGTCTGGCCGTCGAACATGGCCAGACGGTGATCGGCCAGAGTCTCACCGGGCTGCATGCGCTGGTTGGTGAAGTTCAGGGCAATGCGCAGATGATCGAACATCTGGCGGAAGAGTCGGCAACCATTGGCGGCGTGCTGACGGTGATTCGTTCGATTGCGGATCAGACCAATCTGCTCGCCCTGAACGCCGCGATCGAAGCGGCCCGCGCCGGGGAGATGGGCCGTGGTTTTGCCGTGGTCGCCGAGGAAGTGCGCTCGCTGGCACAACGCACCGCCGGGGCCACGGCAGAAATCCAGGCGCTGATCGCCGGCCTGCAGACCGCCGCGCGGCAATCGGTCGAAGGCATGCGCGCGCAGGTCGAGCACGCCGAAGCCACGGCCAGTCAGGCGCAAGCGGCGGACGGTGCATTGGACAAAATCGTCGGCGCGATACAGACCATCGCCGACACCGCCGTGCGCATCGCCGATGTCACCGCGCAGCAAAGTGGCGCGGTCAGCGAGATCCGCGATCACAGCGAGCGCATTCATCAATTGGGTGGGGATAACCTGCTGCGCATCGGCCAGGGGCGCGAACAGGGCGAGAATCTGCTGGTTCTCGGCGGCCAACTGCACACAGCCGTCCAAGCCTTTCGCGTCTGACACACCGCCTTCGCCAGCAGGCTCGCTCCCACTTTGGAATGCATACCCCCTGTGGGAGCGAGCCTGCTCGCGAAGAGGCCCTTGCCAACATCGCGAATGACCGGATCAGCTCACCCGGTCACAAATTTCGCGCAAACATCGCCCATCGTGCCGCCTATTGCATGGAACTGGACAGTCACAAAGGCTTTGCGGCATAGTCGCCGGGTTCTGACGACTGCTCATTGATAACAAGGACAACGCAGATGGCAACGCTACTGGTGCTGCACGGCCCCAACCTGAACCTGCTCGGCACCCGGGAACCGGGGACCTACGGGTCGACGACCCTGGCGCAGATCAATCAGGATCTGGAGCGGCGCGCCCGTGAAGCCGGCCATCATCTGCTGCATCTGCAAAGCAACGCCGAGTACGAATTGATCGATCGCATCCACGCTGCGCGCGGTGAAGGCGTGGACTTCATTCTGATCAATCCGGCGGCTTTTACGCACACAAGTGTCGCATTACGTGACGCGCTGCTGGGAGTGAGCATCCCATTCATCGAAGTGCATTTGTCCAACGTGCACAAGCGCGAACCTTTCCGCCATCACTCCTATTTCTCCGATGTAGCGGTAGGAGTGATCTGCGGCCTTGGCGCCAGCGGTTACCGACTGGCCCTGGAGGCCGCACTAGAGCAGCTTGAACACCAAGCTATACGCCCCTGACCGACCCTTGGGAGTTGATGATTCATGGATATCCGTAAAGTTAAGAAACTGATCGAATTGCTGGAAGAGTCCGGCATCGACGAGCTCGAGATCAAGGAAGGCGAAGAGTCCGTACGCATCAGCCGTCACAGCAAGACTCCGGCGCAGCAGTACTACGCGCCAGCCCCGATGCAGGCTCCGGCCGCTGCCCCTGCTGCCGCGCCAGTCGCTGCCGCTGCTCCGGCTGCCGCTGCTGCACCCGCGCTGAACGGCACCGTGGCCCGTTCGCCGATGGTCGGCACCTTCTACCGCAAATCTTCGCCAACCTCGCCAGCCTTCGTTGAAGTCGGCCAGACCGTGAAGAAAGGCGACACCCTGTGCATCGTCGAAGCCATGAAGATGATGAACCACATCGAAGCTGAAACCAGCGGTGTGATCGAATCCATCCTCGTCGAAGACGGCCAGCCGGTTGAGTACGACCAACCGCTGTTCACCATCGTTTGAACCGCGGAGAGCCTTTGATGACTGCGAAGTTGGAAAAAGTTCTGATCGCTAACCGCGGTGAGATCGCCCTGCGGATTCTGCGTGCCTGCAAAGAGATGGGCATCAAGACCGTCGCCGTTTACTCCAAGGCCGACAAAGAGCTGATGCACCTGGGTCTGGCAGACGAATCCGTCTGCATCGGCCCGGCGTCCGCCGCTCAGTCTTACCTGCACATTCCGGCCATCATCGCTGCCGCTGAAGTGACCGGCGCTACCGCCATTCACCCAGGCTACGGTTTCCTCGCGGAAAACGCCGATTTTGCCGAGCAGGTCGAGAACTCCGGCTTCGCCTTCATCGGCCCGAAAGCCGACACCATCCGCCTGATGGGCGACAAGGTATCGGCCAAGCACGCGATGATCGAAGCAGGCGTACCGACCGTTCCAGGTTCTGACGGCCCGCTGCCGGAAGACGAAGAAACGGCGCTGCGCATCGGTCGTGAAGTCGGCTACCCGGTGATCATCAAGGCCGCCGGTGGCGGTGGTGGTCGCGGCATGCGCGTGGTGCACAAGGAAGAAGACCTGATCGCCTCGGCGAAGCTGACCCGCTCCGAAGCAGGCGCGGCGTTCGGCAACCCGATGGTCTATCTGGAAAAATTCCTCACCAACCCGCGCCACGTCGAAGTGCAGGTTCTGTCCGACGGCCAGGGCCACGCCATCCACCTGGGCGACCGCGACTGCTCGCTGCAGCGTCGTCACCAGAAGGTTCTCGAAGAAGCGCCGGCACCGGGCATCGACGAGAAAGCGCGCCAGGAAGTATTGGCTCGCTGCGTCAAGGCATGCATCGACATCGGCTACCGTGGCGCCGGTACTTTCGAGTTCCTCTACGAGAACGGTCGTTTCTACTTCATCGAAATGAACACCCGTGTTCAGGTGGAGCACCCGGTTTCGGAGATGGTCACCGGTATCGACATCGTCAAGGAGATGCTCAGCATCGCCGCCGGCAACAAGTTGTCGTTCACTCAGGATGACGTGGTCATTCGTGGTCACTCGCTGGAGTGCCGGATCAACGCTGAAGATCCGAAGACCTTCATGCCGAGCCCGGGCACGGTCAAGCATTTCCACGCCCCAGGCGGCAACGGCGTTCGCGTCGATTCGCACCTGTACAGCGGTTATGCCGTGCCACCGAACTACGACTCGCTGATCGGCAAGTTGATCACTTACGGCGCAACCCGCGACGAAGCCATGGCACGCATGCGCAATGCCCTGGACGAAATCGTGGTCGACGGGATCAAGACCAACATCCCGCTGCACCGTGACCTGGTTCGTGACGAAGGCTTCTGCAAGGGCGGTGTGAACATTCACTACCTCGAGCACAAGCTGGCCAAACAGTCGTAAGGCTGAAGCGGCATGGAAAACCCGATCCCTGCGGATCGGGTTTTTTATGCCTGCAACAAAGCCATCAGAGCATTACCGTGGAGAACGCCTGCTGCTCGACCATTGTGGCAGATGCCTGCAGGCCAGCATCATCGACCACCGCTCCTGCGGCGTTTTCATGTAACGGCCTGCGGGTGAACCGTCTCGTAAAGTTTCGGGCACGTATCGAGAGCCCGTCCGTGGCATAGCTCGATCTGGCAATAAGCGGGTTGTACAGCCTGCCAATCTGACCAGAGGAATGCTTGAACACTCTCGAGACTCCATTGTTCAGATTCAGCACCACGCCATAGCTGTTGCCCAAGCACGACGAGTATGACCAGTAATCCCAGGTCGGCTGCAGGCCCTGTTCGCGCAAAACGCGCCTGACCGGACCGCCGATGTCAGCACCCGCCGACAGCCAGTCGCCGCCCACCAGCGTGGCGCGAATGTTCTGCGGTGCGCCCCCCAGACGCTCCAGCACCTGCGTGACACTTCGCTCGATCAAGGGGCGAATATTGTGATCAAAATGAATGACCGCCCCCACCCTTGTCGTCGGGTTATACAGCGAGGCGATGACGCAACTCTGCGCATTCAAAGAAAACAGATAGTTATCTGGCGATCCGGGACGAAAATGCGCCACCACCGCTTCGCCCTGCAGCGCGCCGCGGTTCAGCACTGGCTCGACACCTCCAGGAAAAGCATCATTCAAATCGCTCACGCGCCCAAGGTTGCGCACGTTGCCACCCGTGAGCCCGACCCTGGCGTGTGTCCACTTGCCCCCCGGAGCAAGCCGAATCGGTTGCTGATAAATGGCGGTCGGGCGACGGGCATCGACCAGGCTCAGCCCACCAAAATGCGGATTTTCCCTGACCAGGAAATACTTGCCCTTGTTGCGAATGTAATAGGCCGGTTGCGGCTGCGCAGCGCTGGGCGGACTGCGCCATGTGCCGAAAAAGACGCCTTCTTCGGTCACCCTTTGCAAACGCTCGGGCGCCTTGCTGACGGCCTGCCTGGCATGGAAGCGTACTTCCCGGATCGCCGGCAGCGCTTCCCTGCGCAGCGGAGCCACCGTGTTCAGACGCTCTGACAACAACGAGACTGGCCTCATGGTGTGTTTCAGACTTCTGGCCGCACCGCCCAGCCACTTGATCGCACTGCCGGCGCCGACCATAGCGAACAACGCACCCCACGACGCCTCCAGCCAGTGGCCGAGCGCGCCATCGACGTCACCCTCCAGATGCGCAGCGACCGCCTGACCGGCGCTGACGGCAATGAACACAACATCAAGCAGCAAGGCAAACGGAGGGAACACCATGCAAAACGGTGCGGCTGCAAACATCAGCCCCTTGACCACTTGGCGTTCGATCATTTGCGCGCGGCTGGTGGTGATGTCCTGCACATCCGTGACCGCGCGCTCGATGTACGCATTGAACTCGCTGCGCGCGTCAATCAGGCGCTGCGCTTCGTACAGCGTATCGACGCGTTGTTTTTTTGCTGCAATCGCATGCAGGGTGCGCGACACGATGCTGCGCGCGGCAACCGGCGTACGCGCCATCAAGTAGTCATGCAAAGCGCCGGCGATGTCGCCGAACAGTGACTGATATGCACGCACCACAATGCCGTCGGGCGCGTCAGGCGTGTACAGCCACCAGGACGGCTCGGGGTTGAACGAGGTCAGGACATAAACCCCGAGCACGACGTGATGGCGCACGGTGAACCTGAACACGCCGTCACTTTCAACCATGCTGGCGCCCGGAAAATGCGTACCCGGCGCTGGCACCTGACTCAACAAAGAGACCTGACGCACCAGCGCTGAATACACCGCGTCGCTCAATCGCGCCTGACTTCTGGCCACGCGTAAATCACGGTCCATCTTTGACAGCAGCACGTTGCGGTAGGCGAAGCGACGCGGTTCGTAGGCAGCATCACGCGGGTCGAGATATTTGCCACGGATCTCGCTGGCGTATTTTTCACCCAGCCACGCCCGGCGCAGATACTGCGCCAGATCGGCGCTGCGCACCTTGCTCAGATCCTGGCCAACCGACGATCGCACGCCTTTTTTCGGGTGCTCGATGCCGGAGTTGTCATCGTAGCCGTGAATGGCCAGGTCGAGCAGCGTGGCTACCTGCTGCTTTCTGCGGTCGGCCACGCCAGGGTTGTAGTCAATCAACACAGTGGCCGGATCGACCGGTTCCAGCACATTCTTGCTGCGCATATAGGGCGTGATCGCTGCAGCAACCGTGCGCCTGGCGAAATCGACAAACACCTCGAAACCGCCCAGCAGCTCGTTGAAAACCTGCTGATGAACGATCAGTTCCTGATTCAGACTGCTGATGCGCCGGCGAGCCTCGAGCCCGAGCGTCGTGTACCAGCGCAGCGAGTTATCCTGCTCGACCCGCTGCAGATTGTTTGCCAGGCCCATTTTTGCAGCGGCTTCGACGCATTCTGTGAACGGCAGGGGCGCTCGTCGAAGGTCACTCTGCATGCCCCAGAGAGCGGGGCTGGCTGCAGCGGCCAACAGATAATCCCGTGCAGGGTGATGTGCAGCCGGCGAAAGTTGCTGCAACAGATACTCGCGACCGGATTCGCTCTGCGTCCAGCTCCACACTTCGCCGGTCAACGCCGCAATCGAAGGCAACCGGACCCACTCCTGACCGTCCGGTTTGTTGGGCGCGTACAGCACCAGGTTATTCACCGCTTGCTCAGTTTCTGCCTGGTAGAACACCAGAAGATCGGCGCATTGCATGCCGTTGGGCAGCGTCAATGCCGCCACTTGCAACGGTTTCTTTGTGGTTTGCTCAGACCACGTCTGCTCGAGACGCTCATGGTCGGAATCCGACAGATGAGCTGCGCAGCGCGCGACGAATGCGCTCTGCCTGAGCCGTACGGCAAACCAGTCGACAAGTGCCTTCTGCACCTCTATACGCTCGTACTGTTTAGCGAGAACTCGCAGGTAGTCCGCCGGATAATCCTGTTCCGCCAGCATGTCGGCAATGAATGTTGGTTTCAGTGACTGATTGCGCAATGGCGCAGGACTGCTGATCTCCAGTACCGCTGCGAAGTCCTGCCCGATCGGCCCGCATGCCAGCAGGTCACTGAGGCTGCGATTGTGGGTCGGCTCACCGACCGCCGAGCGCCATCTGAGCCGCACGTCGATCCGGTCTGGTTCAACCGTCATGTCGAGCTTGAGCTGAATGTATTCGATGGCCTGCTGGCGGGCAAAGTCGCGCAACGAGCCGTAGCCCTGCAGCAGGTCATTGAGTGCTGCCTGGGCCAGTGAGGTCTGCTCCTGACAGTCGCGCAACGAGGCGCGATCCGGCTCCTTCAGCGCCTTCATCCATGACGGCAGTTGCGCGAAGGAATGCGCCTCTAGAATCTTTTTTTCTGCACCGGTTGCCAGGGCGGTCAATCGGTACCGACGAGTGCTTCGGGCCTGAACCCTGTCGATTTTGCTGCGCAATTGATCCAGTGCCAGGTCCGCCAGTTGGTCACGGCGCAGCAGCAACTCGATGTCCTTGATATAGCGCCGAAGCTTGCGTTTGATCAGACGATCAAACAGCGCTTCTTGCCCTTTTGTCGCCCAGTGTTCTCGCAGGTATTTTTTGTACTGGTCGAGGAAGTGCAGCGATACGCTATCCACCGTCCGGATAACGTGCTCATGACGGCTGGACGGCAATCCGCGGTCGGCGCCCCCAGGCCAGCGAAATGGCGCGTCCTCGATCGCGAGGAACATGATTGGCCGGCCGTCGATAAGCTTTTGCAGAATCGCGTCAAGCAGGGCAACCACAAAACCCGGGGCGAAATGGCCGTCCGGGTAATGCCTGCGCAGTTCAGTCAATGCGAAATGCTCCAGCGCCTCGAGCAACGTCATCTGACTGCTCAAGCGCTTGTCGATCATCACCTGCCAGCGCGTGATGCGCAGCAGGATTTCCTGCACCGACCCCGCAGACGCAGCGGCTACCGGTAGTGTTTCTTCTACAATCCCTTGTTGATCCGCCATGTCGCCCAGCCTTTTGTTGCGTAGAGATGAGCCCTCACTCTATTTCCCGGCCTGCGTGCTCAGGCCGTACATATATATATGGCGCGCGCGAATGTGTTACAGCCGACCAGCGTGTCCACTTTGCCGGCGACCTGGCGTAAACTGCGCGCTTTTGCAGCTTCGGGCTGCCCCACAGATTTTCAAAGGTGCCCGCCATGCCTTGGCTGCAAGTCCGTCTCGCCATCACCCCGGAACAAGCCGAAACCTACGAGGACGCCTTCCTCGAAGTCGGCGCCGTGTCGGTGACTTTCATGGACGCCGAAGACCAGCCGATCTTCGAACCGGAACTCAACACCACGCCGCTGTGGTCGCACACCCACTTGCTGGCGCTGTTCGAAGGCGGTACCGGACCGGAACCGGTGCTGGCCCATCTGGAACTGCTGACCGGCAGCCCGTTGCCCGAACATCACAGCGAAGTGATCGAAGATCAGGACTGGGAACGCAGCTGGATGGACGGTTTCGAGCCGATGCGTTTCGGCCAGCGCCTGTGGATCGTGCCGAGCTGGCACGCCGCACCCGAGCCTGACGCGGTCAATCTGCTGCTGGACCCGGGCCTGGCGTTCGGCACCGGCACCCACCCGACCACCGCGCTGTGCCTGGAATGGCTCGACGGCCAGGATCTGAAAGACTGCCACGTGCTCGACTTCGGCTGTGGCTCGGGGATTCTGGCGATTGCCGCCCTGCTGCTCGGCGCCAAACAAGCTGTGGGCACCGACATCGACGTGCAGGCGCTGGAAGCCTCGCGCGACAACGCCGGGCGCAACAACATTGCCGATGAGCTGTTCCCGCTGTACCTGCCCGAGGATCTGCCGCAGGTTCCGGCCGACGTACTGGTGGCCAATATTCTCGCCGGCCCGCTGGTGTCGCTGGCACCGCAACTGTCCAGCCTGGTCAAGAGCGGCGGGCGCCTGGCGCTGTCGGGCATTCTCGCCGAGCAGGGCGAAGAAGTAGCGGCAGCTTATGCGCAGGACTTCGAGCTCGACCCGATCGCCAATCGCGACGGCTGGGTGCGCATCACCGGGCGTCGGCGCTAAAATGACCGCTTGCCTGAACCGGATCGCCGCATGACCGACAGTTTCGTCACCCAATGCCCGCATTGCCAGACCAGTTTCCGCGTCAACCATGCTCAGTTGAGCGTGGCGCGCGGCGTGGTTCGTTGCGGCTCCTGCCTGCAAGTGTTCAATGCCGCCAAGCAGCTGCTCGAGCAACATTCCGGCAAGGACACGGTGACGCCGCTCGCACCAGCGCTGCCTGAAACGCCCGCGCCTGTCAGCGATTCTGCGGTCGTCGAACAGATCCCCGCACCGCGCGCCATCAGCCAGAAGCAATGGAGCGCGTCGGAACTGGATCTGGACAGCCTCGATCTGGACGAAGAACTCGCCCGCCTCGAACAGCGCGAAATCCAGCCGGCCGCAGAATTCGGCCGTACCCGCGAAGAATCCTTGAGCGCCCGGCGCGACAGCCCGGAACCGGACGAAGGCACATGGCCCGACAGCCTGTTCAGTGAGCCTGCCGATGAGCGCAGCGTAGCGCCGGATATCGAGCCGGATATCGACGGCGTCGAAACCCTCGAACCCGAGCGCACCGAACCCTCGTTATCACTGGAACCGGTGGATCTGGATGACGAGCCGCCGATCCCGCAACTGCGCCTGCACGATCCGATCGATCCCAACGCCCGCCGCGAACGCTTCTCGGCCAGCGACGACAGCGATGACGACGATCTGCCATTGATCACTTCGCCGCGCAAAAAACGCGAACGGGCCGAGCCCGGCGTGCGCGCCGAGGTCCTGCAGGATCTGACCGACGACCCGCTGCAACTGGACTGGCAGCAACGCCGCTCGCCATGGGGTCGGCGCCTGCTCTGGCTGCTGCTGGTAGTGTTGGCGGCCGGCGGCCTGGCCGCTCAGTACGTTGCCTATCACTTCGAGGAACTGGCGCGGCAGGATCAATACCGACCGTGGTTCCAGCAGATCTGCCCGCAGATCGGCTGCACCGTGCCGTCCAAAGTCGACATCGGCAAAATCAAAAGCAGCAACCTCGTGGTGCGCAGCCATCCGGAATTCAGCGGAGCGCTGGTGGTCGATGCGATCATTTACAACCGGGCGACGTTTTCTCAGCCGTTTCCCTTGCTCGAACTGCGTTTTGCCGACCTCAACGGTCATCTGATCGCCAGTCGTCGCTTCAAACCCGGCGAGTACCTGAGCGGCGATCTCGAGGGCCTCGCGGAAATGCCGCCGCAGACGCCGATCCACATCGCCCTGGATATTCTCGATCCGGGGCCGAAAGCGGTGAATTACAGCCTGAACTTCCACTCACCGGAATGAACCGCTTCAGCGTTTCCCGATTGACGGCATTTTTCTGACTGATCGCGGCCGACCAAACCGTTGGCGATAACAGAATAACTGTTCAGATTTTGTTCAATTCAGCCTTTAACCAGTCATCGAGAGCGGGTATCATGCCCACCCTTTTTCGAACTCTCATGATCCGGCCCCACTTCAGGGAAGTCCTATGTCGGCGGTACGCATCGGCCCATATACATTGCAGAACGGTTTGATTCTCGCCCCGATGGCGGGAGTCACCGACCAGCCCTTTCGTCAGCTGTGCAAGCGTCTGGGCGCAGGGCTTGTAGTCTCGGAAATGGTCACCAGCGACATGAGCCTGTGGAATACCCGCAAGTCGCGCATGCGCATGATCCACGAAGGCGATCCCGAGCCGCGCTCGGTGCAGATCGCCGGTGGCGACGCGCAGATGCTGGCCGATGCGGCACGGGCCAACGTCGAACTGGGCGCACAGATTATCGATATCAACATGGGTTGCCCGGCAAAGAAGGTCTGCAACAAGGCCGCCGGCTCCGCGTTGCTGAAAGACGAAGCATTGGTGACCGAGATCCTGCAGGCCGTAGTGGCCGCGGTTGAAGTGCCGGTCACCCTGAAGATCCGCACCGGTTGGGATCGCGAAAACAAGAACGGTCTGAACGTGGCGAAGATCGCCGAACAGGCGGGAATCACAGCGCTGGCCGTACATGGCCGTACGCGCGCCGATCTGTACACAGGGGAAGCCGAGTACGACACGATTGCCGCGATCAAGCAGGCGGTGTCGATCCCGGTGTTTGCCAATGGCGATATTGATTCGCCGGAAAAGGCCCGTTACGTGCTAGACGCGACCGGTGCCGATGGCCTGCTGATAGGCCGTGCCGCTCAAGGGCGGCCATGGATTTTTCGCGAGATCGAACACTTCCTGCGCACCGGCGAGAAATTGCCGGCGCCGGAATTGAGCGAAGTGGAACGCATCCTGCTGGAGCATCTGGCTGCCCTTCACGCCTTCTATGGCGACGTGATGGGCGTGCGCATTGCCCGCAAGCATGTGGGCTGGTATCTCGCAACCTTGCCGGGCGCCAGGGAGTTTCGCGCCCGTTTCAATCGTTTGGATGGTACGGAAACACAATGCGCCGACGTTCGGGAGTTCTTCGCCGAGCGTTACAAGAGCCTGACAGGGGACGAAGAAGGGGTGGCCGCATGACGATGATGACCGAGACTTTAGTGAGTGGAACAACACCCGTGAGCGACAACGTGAATTTGAAACAGCACCTCAACACGCCGAGCGAAGAAGGCCAGACCCTTCGCGGGAGTGTCGAGAAGGCGCTGCACAATTATTTCGCCCACCTTGAGGGCGCGTCCGTCACGGATGTGTACAACCTGGTGCTGTCCGAAGTCGAGGCGCCCCTGCTCGAAAGCGTGATGAACTACGTCAAGGGCAACCAGACCAAGGCCAGTGAGCTGCTGGGGCTGAACCGCGGCACGCTGCGCAAGAAACTCAAGCAGTACGATCTGCTGTAAGCATTCAATCAAACCAGAAAGGCGCCCGCGTAAAAAACGGTCGCCTTTTTTGCTGACTTCCTTTGCTTTTGATGGAAATTGAGATGACCGACCAGACTACCCGCCTGCCGATCCGCCGCGCCTTGATCAGCGTTTCCGACAAGACCGGGATCCTCGAATTCGCCAAGGAGCTCGAAGCTCTCGGCGTCGAGATCCTCTCCACCGGCGGAACGTTCAAGCTGCTGCGTGACAACGGCGTTGCCGCAGTGGAAGTCGCGGATTACACCGGTTTCGCCGAGATGATGGACGGTCGGGTGAAAACCCTGCACCCGAAAATCCACGGCGGCATCCTCGGTCGTCGCGGTACTGACGACGCGATCATGAACGAGCACGGCATCAAGCCGATCGATCTGGTGGCGGTCAACCTGTACCCGTTCGAAGCGACCATCAACAAGCCAGGCTGCGACCTGCCGACCGCCATCGAGAACATCGACATCGGCGGGCCGACCATGGTCCGTTCAGCAGCGAAAAACCATAAAGACGTGGCCATCGTGGTGAATGCCAGCGATTACGCCAACGTCCTGGAAAACCTCAAGGCCGGCGGCCTGACCTACGCTCAGCGTTTTGACCTGATGCTCAAGGCCTTCGAACACACCGCCGCCTACGACGGCATGATCGCCAACTACATGGGCACCGTGAACCAGGCCGCTGAAACCTTGAGCACTGAAGGTCGCGGCGAATTCCCGCGCACCTTCAACAGCCAGTTCATCAAGGCTCAGGAAATGCGCTACGGCGAGAACCCGCACCAAAGCGCGGCGTTCTACGTGGAAGCCAAGCCTGCCGAAGTCGGCATCGCCACCGCGACCCAGCTGCAAGGCAAAGAA
This sequence comes from Pseudomonas triticicola, assembly GCF_019145375.1. NCBI lineage: Bacteria > Pseudomonadati > Pseudomonadota > Gammaproteobacteria > Pseudomonadales > Pseudomonadaceae > Pseudomonas > Pseudomonas triticicola. The sequence continues at coordinate 3,890,221 of NZ_JAHSTX010000001.1, forward strand.
CTGTCGTACAACAACGTCGCCGACACTGACGCGGCGCTGGAATGCGTGAAGAGCTTCGTCAAGCCAGCCTGCGTGATCGTCAAGCACGCCAACCCGTGCGGCGTGGCGGTCAGCCCGGACGCTGAAGGCGGCATCCGTCAGGCTTACGAACTGGCCTACGCCACCGACACCGAGTCGGCGTTCGGCGGCATCATCGCCTTCAACCGTGAACTGGATGCCGAGACCGCCAAAGCGATCGTCGAGCGTCAGTTCGTTGAAGTGATCATCGCCCCATCGGTCAGCGAAGAAGCCCGCGCCATCGTTGCCGCGAAAGCCAACGTACGCCTGCTGGCCTGCGGCGAGTGGTCGGCTGAGCGCGCCGCTGCCTGGGATTACAAGCGCGTCAACGGTGGCCTGCTGGTGCAGAGCCGCGATATCGGCATGATCAGCGCCGACGACCTGAAAGTGGTGACCAAACGCGCACCGACCGAACAGGAAATCCACGACCTGATCTTCGCCTGGAAAGTCGCCAAGTACGTCAAATCCAACGCCATCGTCTACGCCAAGAATCGCCAGACCATCGGTGTCGGCGCCGGCCAGATGAGCCGCGTCAACTCGGCCCGCATCGCCGCGATCAAGGCTGAGCACGCCGGTTTGCAGGTCGCCGGTTCGGTCATGGCGTCCGATGCATTCTTCCCGTTCCGCGACGGCCTCGACAACGCGGCCAAGGTTGGCATCACTGCGGTGATCCAGCCGGGCGGTTCGATGCGTGACAACGAAGTGATTGCTGCTGCTGATGAAGCCGGCATCGCGATGGTCTTTACCGGTATGCGCCACTTCCGTCATTGAAGCAGCCGCAAGTTTCAAGCTGCAAGCTGCAAGAAAGAGCAGACAGGTGTCGCTCCTTCTTGCAGGTGCAGCCTTATTAATTCAAAGCCGTAAGCTGTAATTGAGCGCCACGCAGTCGCTCTTACTTGCAGCTTGTAGCTTGCAGCTTTCTCCGAAGGAGTCTCTCTTTGAATGTTTTGATCATTGGCAGCGGTGGCCGTGAGCACGCTCTGGCCTGGAAAGTGGCTCAGGATCCGCGTGTGCAGAAGGTTTTCGTTGCACCGGGCAACGCTGGCACCGCCATTGAAGCCAAGTGCGAGAACGTCGCCATCGACGTGTTGGCGCTGGAGCAACTGGCCGATTTCGCGGAAAAGAACGTTTCCCTGACCATCGTCGGCCCGGAAGTGCCGCTGGTGGCTGGCGTCGTCGATCTGTTCCGCTCCCGTGGCCTGGACTGCTTCGGTCCGACTGCCGGTGCTGCGCAACTGGAAGGTTCGAAAGCCTTCACCAAGGACTTCCTCGCGCGCCACAAGATCCCGACCGCCGATTACCAGAACTTCACCGAGATCGAGCCGGCCCTGGCTTATCTGCGTGAGAAAGGCGCGCCGATCGTGATCAAGGCCGATGGCCTGGCTGCTGGCAAAGGCGTAATCGTCGCCATGACCCTGGCCGAAGCCGAAGACGCCGTGCGCGACATGCTCGCCGGCAACGCGTTCGGCGACGCCGGTTCGCGGGTGGTCATCGAGGAATTCCTCGACGGCGAAGAAGCCTCATTCATCGTCATGGTCGACGGCAAGAACGTGCTGCCGATGGCCACCAGCCAGGACCACAAACGCGTCGGCGACGGCGACAGCGGCCCGAACACCGGCGGCATGGGCGCCTACTCCCCTGCCCCGGTGGTCACCGCCGACGTGCATCAGCGCGTGATGGACCTGGTGATCTGGCCGACCGTGCGCGGCATGGCCGACGAAGGTAACGTCTACACTGGTTTCCTCTATGCCGGTCTGATGATCGACAAGGCCGGTAACCCGAAAGTCATCGAGTTCAACTGCCGCTTCGGCGATCCGGAAACCCAACCGGTGATGCTGCGTCTGCAATCGAGCCTGGTGCTGCTGGTTGAAGCCGCATTGGCGCAAGCGCTGGACAAGATCGAAGCACAGTGGGATCCGCGTCCGAGCGTTGGCATTGTGCTGGCCGCTGGCGGCTACCCGGGCGACTACGCCAAAGGCGCAGCGATCAACGGACTGGACGCGGCGGCAGCTCTGGAAGGCAAAGTCTTCCATGCCGGCACCGCGCTGAAAGACGGTCAGGTCGTGACTGCCGGTGGTCGTGTACTGTGTGCCACTGCCATGGGCGCCACTGTCGGTGAAGCTCAGCAGCAGGCCTACAAACTGGCCGCTGCGATCGACTGGGAAGGCTGCTTCTACCGCAAGGACATCGGCTACCGCGCCATTGCCCGTGAACGCGGGGAAGTCCAGGAGTAAGCGATCCATCAGGCCTGGCGCGGGATGCCATTCCTCGCCGGGCTGTTCGGTCGTCGCGCATCGTTATATTCTGGCATCAACCTACGAAGGGATTTCGCCGTGCGCTGGCTCAGGATTGCCATAAGCTTCACCGTCACGCTGCTGACCTTGCTCTGCATGCTCCCGGCCCAGGCCGCGCAAGGCAGTGGCTGGTCGGTATTGCTTGACGATCAGGGCATCCTGCAACTGAGCGACATCCGCTCCGCTCGCTACACCAATCAATTCAGCCCCATCGAGCTTGACCGCCTGACCGCGGCCGAACCCGAGGGCGCCCTGTGGCTGCGCTTCAAACTGGCGCCGGGCAAGCACGAACAAGTGCTGCGCATCTTTGCCCCCGACCTGTCACAACTCAATCTCTACGTGCTCGACGGCGACCGGCTGATCGAGCAACGCAATACCGGCAACGAACGGCCCCAGGCCGAACATCCATTGCCGAGCAGCGATTTCATGCTGCCGCTGCCCCAGGCCGACAAGCCGCTGGACATCTACGTACGCATGATCTCCGGCCATCAGCTGCGCCCGCACATCACCCTGCAAGCGGCAATCGAAGGCGCCGCCGATCAGAAGCAGACGCTGATTTTCGGCCTGCTGTTCGGCTGCCTCGCCATGCTCCTGCTGCACAACCTGGTGCGCTACGCCTACTCGCGCTCGCGCAGCAGTCTGTGGCTGGCGATCTGTGAGGGCCTGCTCGGGCTGAGTCTGTTCCTGTTGCTCAATCTCGCCGGTCCGTGGTTGCCGAACTGGCAAGCCATTCAGACGCCGGGCGCTTATCTGGCATTGCTGCTGACCGCCCCAGCCGGGTTGATGTTCGCCCTGCGCTTCTTTGCGCCACTGGGCCAGCACGCGCTGAACAAACTGCTGTGGGGCGACATCCTGTTGATCGTCACGTGCAGCCTGTTGCTGCTGTTCGTCAACACCTTGCCGCTGAACATCATCACCTACGCACTGGTCGCACTGGCCGGCCTGAGCATGTTGCTGGTGGGCTTCTATCACTGGCAAAAAGGCTATCGCCCGGCGCGTCTGTTCGTCGCCGCCATGGTCGTGTTCAACATCGGCACGCTGGTCATCCTCCCGGCGCTGCTGGGGCTGACACTGGTCACGCCGCAAGGCCTGATCATGACGCTGATGGTGTTCATCTGCATCAGTGGCCTGCTGATGAGCATTGCCTTGGGCGAGCGACAGCGCAGCATCACCGAAAGCCGTTTCAGCATCAGCCGCGACCTCGCGGCAAGCAACGCCGAAATCAACGCCAAAGCCGAATTCCTCGCCAAGATCAGCCACGAAATCCGCACGCCGATGAACGGTGTACTGGGCATGACCGAGCTGCTGCTGGGCACGCCGCTGTCGGTCAAGCAACGCGATTACGTGCAGACTATCCACAGCGCCGGCAACGAACTGCTGACGCTGATCAACGAGATCCTCGACATCTCCAAGCTCGAATCCGGGCAGATCGAACTCGACGACGTGCAGTTCGATCTCAACGCGCTGATCGACGATTGCCTGAGCATCTACCGGGCCAAGGCCGAGCAACAGAACGTCGAGCTGATCAGTTTCATCCAGCCGCAAGTGCCACGGGTGATCAGCGGCGATCCGACGCGCCTGCGCCAGACCTTGTTGAGCCTGCTGGAAAACGCCCTGAAGAAAACCGAAGAAGGCGAAGTACTGATCGTCGTCGCCCTTGACGAGCGCAGCAGCAAACCGCGCCTGCGCATTGCCGTGCAGGACAGCGGCGTGCCGATGGAGGCGGAAGAGCGAGAGGCGCTGCTGCACGCCGAATTGCACAGCAAGCATTTTCTCTCGGCCAATCGTCTGGGCGGCAATCTCGGCCTGGTGATCGCGCGGCAACTGATCCGTCTGATGCAGGGCGAGTTCGGCATCAAGAGCGGCGCCACTCAGGGCAGCACTTTGTGGCTGACCTTGCCACTGGACCCGGATCGCCTCGAACATCCGACGTCCGATCTGGACAGTCCGCTGCAAGGCGCACGGGTGCTGGTAGTCGACGATAACGACACCTGCCGCAAAGTGCTGGTACAGCAATGCAGCGCCTGGGGCCTGAATGTCAGCGCCGTGCCGTCGGGCAAGGAAGCGCTGGCGCTGCTGCGCACCAAGGCGCACTTGCGCGATTACTTCGACGTGGTCCTGCTCGACCAGAACATGCCCGGCATGACCGGCATGCAACTGGCAGCGAAGATCAAGGAAGACCCGAGCCTGAACCACGACATCCTGCTGATCATGCTCACCGGCATCAGCAACGCACCGAGCAAGATCATTGCGCGCAATTCGGGGATCAAACGAATACTGGCCAAACCGGTGGCCGGTTATACGCTCAAGACCACGCTGGCGGACGAACTCAATCAGCGCAACAAGGGCCAGGTGGTATTCCAGCCGCAAGTCGTTACGGCGGCCACAGCGGCCAAGGTGCCGAGCGACTTCCGCATCCTCGTCGCCGAAGACAACACCATTTCGACCAAAGTGATCCGTGGCATGCTCGGCAAGCTCAACCTGCAACCGGACACCGCGAGCAACGGCGAAGAAGCCCTGCAAGCGATGAAGGCCCAGCGTTACGATCTGGTGCTGATGGATTGTGAAATGCCGATCCTCGATGGCTTCTCCGCGACGCAGCAACTGCGCGCCTGGGAAGTCAGCAATCAGCGCATCCGCACACCGATTGTCGCGCTCACCGCGCACATTCTCGCCGAACATAAAGAGCGCGCCCGCAAGGCCGGCATGGACGGGCACATGTCCAAACCGGTGGAGCTGTCGCAACTGCGTGAACTGATCGAGCATTGGGTCGCCGAACGCGATCAGCAGAACCGGGCCACGACCCAGCCGTCGTAAACCGACAGATTGTCCGGTGCCTGATAGACTCCCCCGACTCCATCGCCAGTGAGCTTGCATCATGCTCCATGTGTTGTTCAGCGTTTATCTGAAGATGCTGGTGCTCTACAGCCCGTTCTTCGTGTTGTCCTGCTTTATCAGCCTGACCCGTGGCTATTCGCGCAAGGAACAGCGGCGTCTGGCGTGGAAGGTCGCCCTCGCCACACTGATTTCCAGTGTTCTGCTGTATTTGTTCGGGCGGGTGATTTTCGATGTCTTCGGCATCACCGTGGACGCCTTCCGCATCGGTGCCGGCAGTGTGTTGTTCATTTCCGCGCTGGGCATGGCTCAGGGCAAGCCGGCGGTGCAGGCCGATAATGTGCAGCAGGATGTGACCATCGTGCCGCTGACCATTCCGCTGACAGTCGGCCCCGGCACCATCGGCGCCTTGCTGGTAATGGGCGTCAGCCAGCCGCACTGGGACGACAAGCTCACCGCAATCATGAGTATTGCGCTCGCCAGTTTCACTGTCGGTGTGGTGCTGTACCTGTCCAATCGCATCGAGCGGATTCTCGGCGATCAGGGCTTGCAGATTGTCAGCCGCTTGATGGGATTGTTTGTTTGCGCGCTGGCAGCGCAAATCATCTTTACCGGAGTGAAGGGTTATCTGGTGCCTTGAGCATTGTCGCAGCGCAACCGCCACAACAAAACGCCGCGTACGGTCACCGTTCGCGGCGTTTTGCTGTGCATGGCGACCTCAGCGCAGCGCTGCGATCACCGCTGTCAGGCTGACCGTTGCCTCGACACCGCGCACAGTGGCGAAGGCTTGCAGCCCTTGAGCCAGCGTCAAGGTATGTTGCCGCCCGGCGATGGGCAGCATCAGTAGCAGTGGGCGTTGTCCGTCGAAATTGCGCACGATCAGACTGTGTCCGGAGTCCGGATCGGTCAGCACCACATCATCATCGACCCGTGACATCCACCAATGTCCGCACTCGTCCAGATCCAGATCCAGCAGGCAAGGTTCTGCCGTTTCAGCATCCGAAGCCTGTCGCCCATCGACCACGATGCAGTCCAGGCGCTGGAAGGACGCTTGCGACAGCCGATAACCCGAGGTCTGCGCACCGTAAGCCAGCAGCAGCCTGGCGACGCCATCGGGCACTAATGTTTCAATCTCTGTGATGTCATCACCTATCTCAAGCACCATGACCTCGGCGTCGCGATCCGCATAACTGCCGGGCAGCCAGACGCCGTCGTTCGGGCCGGCGCTGAAAATCAACTGGTCGACCGGGTCGAACAGCATCGGCTGCTTCGACCCGCGCGTACCGAGAAATGCCGACCACTGCCCGTCGCTGCGCCCGGCCAGATCGAACAGCTGATCAAGTTGCGGCAGGTAATACAAATAGCGTCCGGTTGCACTTGCCACTTGTATGACAGGCGCGTGGGCATGCCCTTGCAACAATTCTCGCAGGCGCGCACGTAACTGTTCATCGCTCTGACCCGGCACATGAGACCAGCGATTTTCCACGCCTACGATCATTGCCGGCTGGTTATCCAGCAATTGCAGATGCACGCCATCAAGGGTCTGCGCGACCAACCCTTCACCCTGGCGTCGCACCTCAGCAAAAGTCCATGACGTCCAGACCTTTTCAGGCCTGCCGAGCGCCTCCGGTTTCAGCAAACGATGGTCAGCGCCAAACACTCCCCGCAGTGCGTCGATCGCCACCAGCGGCTGGCGGTAAAGTTGTCCGGCGCTGATTTCAAGCATCCAGACCGCGCTGTTATCCGGGGTCAGACCGAACAGCGCCAGCTCCTTGCCTTGACCGATATCGGCCACAGCGATTCTGCCATCGACACACCATGCCGCCACGAACGCCTGACCTGCCACATCACGTAGACCGAAGATCGGCAACGGCAGCAACGGCGCTTTCGTGGCCAGCGCGGGCAATGCGCTCAACCAATCGGGATGTCGCTGCAGCCAACGCGGCCCGACACCGGCGAACCGGAGAATCGACGGCTTATCGGCCTGATCGAGCCACGCCTCATCGCTTCTGTGGGCAAGGGAAGGAACCCCGTACTGAAACACAATCGCGTCGTCGATCGCTGCCGCTGCCGGCACGTCGACGATATCGATTTCGAACAGTCGGCCGTCATCTTTGGTAGCTATGTAGCGCGGGCCGGACTGGTTGATTTCGACCACATCGCGCTCGACCACCACATTCTGCCAATGCCCGACACGGGGTTCGATGCCGCGGCTGATGGTCCGCTCCTGCTGGCTATAGAACAGCACTGCACTGTTTTCAGGGTTGGACGGCATCAGCATCGACAAGTCTTCGGGCCAGGAAAGGTCTTGCCTGGCCTGAATGCACTTGCCCGTTGTCATGTTCAGCCACGCCCGATCGCGCAACTGCGCCCCGGCATAACCCCCGACGACAATGAACGGAGCACAGGACCAGCCGCTGCTGCTGGCGGCCATGTCTGTCGAGTCGCCCTTGTCCGGGGCATCGATTTGTCGAAGCGCTTCGCGCGGTTCGAACCGATAATCCTCTGCCGCAAAAGTGATCTTGCAAGCCGTCAGCTCCACCTGCTGACCGGTGATCCGATACTCGATGGTGGTGGTGCCATGCAACGCTTCTGCCGTCAGCTTCTGCGCAATCCGCAGCGCACCATTGGCTTGTTGTTGGCAGCCAATTATCGTCGATCCCATTCGCGGATTTTTCAGACGGTAGCGATGCTGGACGGTGCCGGTCAGCACATCGACCCGCCATAGCGATGGATGATCGGGATGATAAAACCACGCATGGCCCGCGTTGACGCCTGCCAGAACCACGCCCTCGTTGACCTCCTGCGGCAGGTTACGGGCGAACAGCACCCGATCCCGCGCGGTGTCGTAATAGCCGGTGGTCACCACTGGCTGGCCCGGCGAATTGAACGGCACTCTGAAGTTACGCAACGGCAAATACGCTGCGGTCAATTGCCCGCTTGTGACCTGAGCGCGCAGATAGCGCCGAACCGGCGCCGGGATGACGCTGGCTGTCATGTCGGCGCTGCGCAACTGATCCGCAGCTTTGTTTTGGTAGTCGAGGACAACGCCGATCAGATGCAGGCTGAGGCCTGTCCAGTCGACCCGGAACAGTCCTTCGGCGAGTTCGATGACGCCATCGAAACGATTCAACACCAGTCCATCGACCAGCATGTCAGGTGCGCTGTCGATGCTGTCCCGTGGCTTTTCACGAAAGCTGACCTGTTCTACCCGTGCCCAGGACGCCTGCACCGTCCATGTCACCTGTTCCCAGCCATGCGCTTGCTCGAAGTTCACCGCCAGCAGGCCCGGCACCAGGCGAATCCGGTATTGCCCCTGCGGTGCGGTGATCCGGTAGGCAATCTTCTCGCGCCACTCTGGTGGCAGGTCCGGAACCACCAGTTGGCTGACCTCGGCGCTCAACTGCAGCTTGATCGTCGTGGCCATGAAGACCGGATGCAGCTTGTAGAGTATGTGCGGCGCAAACGGCGTACTGAACAGGTAAAACACCCGGTTACCGAGCGCGTCATATTCCAGCTGATGTGCCAGGCGGTCATGCAACTGCGGATAGCGGGTCTTGGAAAAAGGCACGACCCCGGCGCTGCCGAGCTGATATTCGTAGCCGTAGTAACAGACGGGTGAACAGGGCAGCACCAGCGCCTCGGGCAAGGTCCCCCAGACGCTGCCGACAGCAGGCCGTTGAAAGGCTCTGGGGATGTTGATCGCGGCATGTCGCCTGGCTGGATCATCGTCGTACTGCGGCAGCTCCAGCGCACTGCCTTTCCAGGGGTAAAACTTCTGCCCCTCGAACGCCACCCTTCTGCTGTGCAGATCCACCTCGGTAATCACGGCCAGAGAGGGGAACTGCAAGACCGCACCAGCGCGTTCGTAATATTGCTGATAAGCGTCGTGAATCTGCGAGAGGTGCTCGCCAATGGCCGCAGCCTTGTCCATGATCTGCCCGAGATTGCTGGCAATGGCGGTCACCCCGATACCCACGCCCAGTAGCGGCACGGACAGCGCTGCGGCGAACGCGGCCACCGTTCCGCCCGCTGCCAGGGCGACAAGATCCAGACCCAGCGCCGCCGTGTTGAACGCCAGGGACGTGGAGAACCGCGCTCGCTGCTCATGATTCTCTGCCTGCGTCAGGTTGTAGATGTCGAAGCCGATATTGGCCACGGAAAATGCCACACCAACGCCCGTTGCGGCCTGTCCTGCCAGGCGTGCGGCGAATGAGCCCTGCTGCAACGCCCGCTCGGCCGCCGCTAAATGGCGCACCAACTGGATGACCTGCACTGCATCGCTGGCCACACCAAAGCCCAGCTGTGCATAACTGACGTACACCTGGATCTGCAGAGCAACGGTCAGCGTCGGCACCGTATCGCCAGCGCGGTAATCGCGCTGGCGCATTTCACTGATCAGCGTCTGGATTGCAAAGGCAAAACTCAGCCGGCTGCCACCGTCGTGGTCAGCCGTCTGCCCGGGCCTGGCCGCGCCGCCCTGCACGAGTCGTTCGACGTATTGCCTGATTTTCTGAAAGCGCGAATCGCGGGTGATCACCGTCAGGGTGTTTTGCGCATTGCGCGGATCGATCAGGGTAATGCTGTGGCCGCTGTCGGCTTTGTTGCCGAGGGTATCGAGCAACGGCACGTAATCACGCGCCACCTTGTGCTCACGGCGCAAGCGCTCGGTTGCCTGCTCGAACTCGCTGGCCCAGTAGCGTGCGTCCAGTTGCGCGAGACTGGCGCCCAGTCGAGCGTTTTCGCCCAGAGACCGGGTACGGGCCAGCGCTTGCTTGTGCCAGATCGAAGCGTCCTGCGGATCAGCCAGCGCAAGGTTGTGCAGAAAACTGTCCACGCGCAGATCCGATGACAGCCTGCGTTCGGCGATCGCCGAGGTGTCCAGTTCGATCACGTTGAATAGCGCATTGGCCGCATCGCCCAGGCCATAAAGCTTCGCCAGTGCATTGTCGTCCGCGCTCAGATAACGCTCTACGCCACGCTGCATCTGCGCACCATCGGCAAACCCATAGATAGCGAAGTTGGGGTCGTAGAAGCGATAGGCCGCGTGCTCACCGGTTCGCACTTTGGCCAGCAGCAGGGCGTGGTCGCCGGTGTCGAGCAGCAGCACCGCAGGTGCCGCACTGGCGTCCAGCGCGGCCATGATGCTGTCCATGCGCCGCACACCGCGAGCGAAGCCGACCTCGCCGGTGGGCAAGGCGCGCAGTTCGTCCAGCGCACTGCGCAACGCCCGCGAGCCGAGTTCGTCGGGACTCGCGCTGGCGCTGGCGACATGCCCGACCAGCGCCCGTTCCGCCGGCTCGCCAGCTGCAACGGCGGCGCCCATCAGCAGCACCAGCGGATAACAGCGGCGCCCCGGGTCGCCCGCGTTGTGCTGCAACAGATCCTGCGGCAACTGCTTGACCGACACCGCGCCGGCCTTGAAAAAGACGTCACGCACCTGGCCGCTGCGCTGCAAGATCTGCGTGCGAAACTCCTGCCGGGCGCTGTGCTTGATCTGGCCGATACGCTCGCCCCACTGGCGCAGCGTCAGCGGCTCAGACATGGCTTGCACCTTGAGCTCGCGGGTCGTCGATGTGGCCGTCGGCAGGTCGCGTTCCAGCCCGTTCTCGAACGCCGCCGAGCGGCGTTGGCGCACGGCTTTTTCAATCGCATCGTAGCGCGCGAAAGTGCCGTCGCGGTCGGTGGCGATGGCAAGGTCGCGCACCTGTTGCCAGGTATCGGCGAACCCGCCATCGTCCACGCTCGTCGCGCCGAAAATCCCCCCGAGCACGACCCGCATCGCGGGGCTCAGTTGCTCCAGCGGCAGCGTTCCGTGGGCGATGCGGCTGAACAGTTCGTTGAGATGGCTGACAGAATCCGCGCCACGGGAGCTCGGCACCACGACAGGTCCTTGCGCCAGCACCTGTTGGCGGGTGTCGAAGTCGATGACCACGGCTTGATCGAAGGTAACCTCCCCGCTCAACTTGTCTCGCATCGCTCGAATGAACGGCTCGCCCAGATCATCCATCAAACGTTGCAGCACCGCGGTCAACAGCACCGGTTTGCCTTCGACAACGGGCCAGCCGCGCTCGAAGGTCAGGCTTCGATCATTGAGCAGGTCGGACAAGCGTCCGGCATAACGGGATTTGAGCTTGCCCTCGGCCCAACGGGCGTGTTCCTTCTCCAGCCAGTCTTTTTCCGCGCCCCTGACGATCCAGCCGGAAATGGTCTCTTCTTCGGTATTGACGTTGTAGCCCTCGCGTAGACGCTGTTGCGCCAGCACCTGACGAGTGAAATACGGATCGCAATTGGCTTCGATGTATTCATGCAATCCGGCGAGGGCCGCGCCCGGGCCAGTGAGCGTTACCGTACCCCCCGCGTCATTACGAATGCCGTCCTGGTAATAGGTGACAACCGCTTTGAGCAATTGGTAGGCATAAGTTTCATTCCAGTTGGTGAAGTTCGACCTGACCAACATCTCTTCGATGACTGCCGCAGCGACCGTGGTCAGGGTTTCACTGTCGGCCCACCCGGATCCCGAGTTGGCCATGCGTCTTTCCACTTCCGCGAGCACGTCGTAATTAAGCCGAATGACTTGCATGATCGACATCGTCATGCCGCTGCCCGGCTGGGCGATGAAATGTGCATTCATTTCTTCGTCGATTTGCAGCCCCATGCGAAAGCCGTTCTCGCCGGCCTCCACGGTTTTTGGCGGCTCGAACAGTTCAAGCACGTCCGGTTTGCTGCGAGCAAAATCCTCGAGAAGTTGTTTATGTTGTTGTGGAAGACTGTCGGTTCTGTCGGGGTAATGCTGTGGATCGCGTCCAGGCATCAACTGCGGGTTGTTGTTCAACAGAAGTTGCAGAACCGCGATTTTCTGCGTCTGGCTGTAATCGCTGATATCGACACCGCCCAACTTGTCGAGCAGTGGCGGCAGATAATCCATGTCGCTATAACGCCCGCCTTCACGAAGTTCCGCCTGCAAGCGCACCACATCGCTCGCTGCGGCGAAGTTGCCGCGCATCGACACTTCGCGGCGGTAGACGTCCGCCAGCAAGTCATCGGCAAAGGCGTGAGATACATCGCGTAATTGCAGATCCGCGCCAACCATCGCCAGATGGCTGTCGAGGCAGCGTTGACGAAAAGCCTGCAGCGTCGCGCGGTCCTTGCCATAAGCGCGCACCATCAGATCGATGCGTGCTTCATCGGTTCGCCCCCTCCACTTCGGCTGGCTGAGGTAGTCGAACATCTGCTGTTTCAACACCCGTGCGCGGTCTTCGATCATAGTCGCCAGTTGCCCGGCGTGCTTGAGTGCAGCGCCACCGGACGCCATCGCATCAGCCCTGGCACTGTCGAGGATGACCCGGTTCATCTCGAAAGCCAGCAACGCATCGCTGTCGTACCAAAGGTTGAAGCGGTAACCCTCCGCCGCCATCACCTGGCGCCAGATATTCATGTAATCGCGCTGATTGACCCCGACTTCGCTTCCGCCAACCCAGACGAAATGGATGACTTTCGGAACAGGCCGGGTCAGCCCCGACAACATTTCCACGGTCGTCGAAAGCCGTGACAGATAACGTTGCAGCCCTCGCGCAATGTCATCGACAGCCGTCGGGACAGGGGTTTTCTTGCGTTTGAGCAGCGCTGCAAGTTGCTCTTGAAACAGGCTCGCCAGGGTCAACAACGACACCGGATCAGTCGTTTGACTGGCTTGCTGGTAATAGTCGTTAAGCGCTTGGTATTGCGCCGAGGTGGAGAACTCCCGCAAGGTCCTGGAAAGCACCGAATATTCTTGCGCAGATATGAACGCTCGCCCGAACGAATAATCGTTTTTCAAAGCCATTACACACTCCTTGTTTATTAAATGGCTCATTGACCGCGCACACTTTCGCGCCGCTGCAGAGCGGTAGATTGATTTGAACGACACTCGACAAGTGCTGTGAACACAGCACCCTAGTGGGCGAATACGCGCCACACAAACCACAAGGAATACAAAGCTTGTCCCCGGCAATATCTGATAACACCGGAGCACTACGCTGTAACGGCAGCGTAATAATTAGCGGACCGGCGCGACCGTCGGGCATAAAAAATGGCCATGCCCTGTGGGACATGACCATTGTTTATTGCTGGTGGAAAACAGTTGAAACTTCAATCGAACTTACAACCGCTCAAACTTTCCATCGCTGACAATTGCATGAGCGGAGGATCTTTCAGGACAGCGGTTTTTCACCATACCAACGCGGCGTATACACCCATTCACCGCCCCCGGCACGGGCGAAAGTGCAGGTGGTCGAAGAGCCGATCAACACCATGGTGCGCATGTCCACCTGTTCCGGTGTCAATGCGCCCAGGGTCGTGGTGCGCAGCGTCTGCCCCGGCCGGCCGATGTCCCGACCGAGCACCACCGGTGTTTCAGGCGAGCGGTGCTGCGCAACGATCTCCAGCGCCCGGCCCAGTTGCCACGGGCGCGCCCGGGAAATCGGGTTGTAGAACGCCAGGGCCAGATCCGCTTCGGCGGCCAGATCCAGACGCTTTTCGATGATCGACCACGGCTTGAGGTTGTCCGACAGCGACATCACACAGAAGTCGTGGCCCAGCGGCGCACCGGCCTGAGCCGCAGTGGCCAGCGAGGCGGAAACGCCCGGGAGGATTTCCAGATCGACGTTGTGCCACGCCGGATCGTCCGATTCGTGCAGGGCTTCGAGCACCGCAGCGGCCATGGCGAATACGCCCGGGTCGCCCGAGGAAACCACGATCACCGAGCGGCCTTCGGCGGCGAGCCTGAAGGCATGGCGGGCACGCTGCATTTCTTCGCGATTGTCGGTGCAGTGCTGCACCTGATCGTCTCGGAAAGGGCCGGCCATGCGCACATAGGTTTCGTAGCCCAGTACATCGGTGGCGCGGGCCAGTTCGGCTTTCACCGCAGGTACCATCAGTTCGGCGGCGCCGGGGCCAAGGCCAATGACCGCGAGGCGACCACGCGGGCGGCCGATCTGCGCGACGTCCAGTGGTTGCTCGGCAATCGCGATCGCCAGATGTTCTGTGCTGATCACCTTCGCCGCAGGCACTGCAACTCGGGCCAACGCCTGAAGATCGTTTTGCGCTGCGACGAAGCGCAGCGGTACGCCTAACTCGAGCGCAGCCTCGCGCAGATTTGATGCGGCCATTTCAGCGTCCGCTGCCACCAGACACGCCAGTGCCGACAAGGCGACGCTGGCTTGGTGCAACGCAGCGCGAATGGCGTTCGGCAGATCCGCCACGTCAGCGTTCACTGCCACCGCCACACTGCGCGGGTAAATCAGCAATTCATCGGCACTGGCCACCCGCTGCGCACTGCTTACATGAATCGACCGCTGCGCCTGCGGATCCTGCGGCAACTGCGCCTGATCCAGCCACGGCGCCGCGCCTTCGATGCGCACGCTGTGCCCGGCGAGCAGATCGGAAACGAAGCGTTTGCCCGATTCCAGATCAGCCAGTGCGTAGCCGCTTGGCGGATTGAGCAGGCAGGTGCCAAAGCGCAATTCGCCGCTGGTGGTGATCGCCGGCGCGACTTGCAGCGCCGCCGCAATCTCCCGGGCCATGACGTTGACCCCGCCGAGGCCACCGAGCAACGGCACCACCGCGCTGCCGTCTTCGGCCACCGCCAGCACCGCCGGTTCGGCGCCTTTCTCCAGCAACAGCGGCGCCAGCGTGCGAATGACAATGCCGGCTGCGCACAGGGCAATGATCGGCGTGTCCTGCCGATACAACGCGCGCAGGGTCGCGCCGAATTCCTCATAGCGGCTGTCGGCGCCTTCAACCCGTCCGGCAAGGCCATGGACCTGCGCCGCCGGATAGACCTGTTGAATGCGCCGCGCCGTGGCGAGGCTGCCCTGGCCGAGAATGACGATGGCGGGAGTCGCTTGGCTCATCAACCTTGCCACCGTTCGCCCGGGACGATGATCAGCGAGAAGTACGGCGAGGACATCGGCTCGACCTGATCCATCGGCACGATCTTCTGATTGGCCATGGTCGCGCGCTCGACATACAGCGCGCGCTCGGCGAGACCGAGTTCTTCCAGCACCTGACGCACCTTGGGAAAGTTGCGCCCCAGTTTCATGATCACCGCCGCATCGGCATCGGCCAGACGCCGCTTCAATTCTTCCTGGGGCAGCACGCCGGAAAGCACCGACAGGCTCTGATTGCGATACACCAGCGGCGCGCCGAGCACCGAAGCGCCGCCGAGCATCGAGCACACGCCGGGCACGACTTCGGCCTCATAACGGCTGGCGAGGCGGTCGTGCAGGTACATGTAGGAACCGTAGAAGAACGGGTCGCCTTCGCAGATCACCGCCACGTCGCGGCCGGCATCCAGATGTTCGGCGACCGCCACAGCGGCCTCGTCGTAGAAATCGCTGATGACCTGTTCATAGGACAGCGGCGCCGGCAACGCCTCGGTGGTCACCGGATAGACCAGCGGCAGCAGATTCTGCGCCTCGACCAGATGCGCCTCGATGATGCCGAACGCATTGCCCTTCTTGCCCTTGGCGACGAAATACGCGACCACCGGCGATTCGCGCAGCAGGCGCAAGGCTTTGACAGTGATCAGTTCCGGGTCACCGGGGCCAACACCGAGGCCGATCAGACGTCCTTTGGCCTGCATCATTCGATCTCCGTGGCGAGGGCATTGACGGCGGCGGCGGCCATGGCGCTGCCGCCCAGCCGGCCTTGCATGATCACGAACGGCACGCCGCGACTGTCGGCGGCCAGCGCCGCTTTCGATTCGGCAGCGCCGACAAAACCCACGGGGAAACCGAGGATCAGTGCCGGTTTCGGCGCGCCGGCGTCGAGCATTTCCAGCAAGTAGAACAGCGCGGTCGGTGCGTTGCCGATCACCACCACACTGCCTTCGAGGTGCGGGCGCCACAGTTCCAGCGCGGCAGCCGAGCGGGTGTTGCCCAACTCGCGGGCGAGCTCCGGCACGCTGTCGTCGCGCAAAGTGCAGATCACTTGGTTGTTGGCCGGCAGGCGCGTGCGGGTCACGCCTTCGGAGACCATCCGCGCGTCGCAGAGAATCGGCGCACCGGCCGCCAGTGCATCGCGCCCGGCCTTGCCCGCGCCCTCGGAGAATTGCAGACCGTCGACGGCCTCGACCATGCCGCAGGCGTGGATCACCCGCACCGCGAGTTTCTCCAGATCGGCGGGAATGCGCGCCAGATTGGCCTCGCGGCGAATGATCGCGAAGGAGTTGCGATAGATCTCCTGACCGTCGCGGATGTAATCAAGCATCAAGGGGGCTCCGGGAGCGGGCGTCGAGCAGGGTCGCGGCCGCTTCAATAGTAAGGTTGCAGGCGTGCAGCGTGCCGAAACCGGGTTGTGCTGCATCGCGAAAATAGAGGTCGTAATGACCGGGGGCAACGGCCAGCAGCGTCGCTGGCGCGCAGTGGGCGGCGGCGCAGGAGCGCGAGCAACCCGACAGGTGTACGTTGAGTCCCGCTGGCAGCAGAGGTGCCAGTTGCCGGGCATCCTGCTTGGTGTCGGCCAGGCCTTTGCCGCAGCCATCGGCGCCGGTGCAGGCGATCAGGCGAGCCAGTGGTTCGGCCTCGGTCGTCAACAGGCCCAACGCCCGCAACTGCTCAAGCACGTTGTCGGTATCCGTCGCTTGCACGTTCGGCAACAGCAGGCTCTGCCACGGCGTGAAGCGCAGACTGCCATCGCCAGATTGTCGAGCCAGTTGCGCCGCGCCACGCAGCATCGCCGGATCAAGTCGGCCCAGTGGCGGCACCGCGCCGACGTAGCAGAGACCCTGGATGTTTTGCTGATGAGCGCCGATGTGCAGCGCGTCTGCCGACGTCGGGCGCTGCCAATTGCTGATCGCCTTTACCGATACGCGCTCGCGCAACGTTTCAAGAAACGCGAGCCTGGGAAATTCATCGAGCAGATGGCGCATCCGTGTTTGCTCTGGCCGGGCCAGGTCGAGGAACAATTCCAGCGCGGCGACCACCAGCGCCTGAGCGTTGTCCTGAGTCACAGCGCCGAGAGGCCGATCGATCGGGCAACCGGCCAGACCGAATGCCCAGAGGACATCGCCGTCACGCTCGAATGCCGACAGCCACAGATCATGCGGATGTTCGAGCATTGCCAGCGCTTCGCCGCCATCGAGCTGCACGGCGAACTTGGCGCTCAACTCATGGAAGCGCGGATGGCTTTGCAAGGTGTCGAGGATTTGCCCTGCGAGCGGGCGCGTGTCGATCAGCATCTGCCGATCGATGCCGGCGGCCGGGCTGAGCATCAGATTGCGCACATCGTCGCCGGCGGCGTTCTTCGGCCCGAGGCCAGCGGCCAGCAAGCGCTCGATCAGCGCCGCCGATTGCGCACCGATGCCGCGAATCTGCAGATTGCCGCGATTGGTCGCCTCAATCGCGCCACTGGCAAACTCCTCGGCGGCAGCGGCCACCGCATCGGCCTGATCAGCACTGATCGAACCGCCATCGAGCTTGATCCGACAGATACCGCCGTCCAGTGCCTGGACGATACGCAGCAACCCCGGGCAGGCCGAGGGGCGTAAGGCGGTGGACATCGGGCGTTCGTTCAAGGGGCTGACCGGTTGTGTGGCAGAAGCGCTTCGCGGGCGAAGGCGCGGTATTATGCCTGCTTTGCCCACCGGTATGAAAAGTCTGCCCTCTGTCTCGACCGGTGGGGCAGGCAGGCTTCAGTTGTTGCCTCTGCCGCGCTCTCAGGTCAGGGCGATAATCTGCTTTTCGCGCCGTTCGCCCAATAACGCAATGATCCTGGCTCTCGAGAAACAGTAATCATCGGCATCTATAAGAGCCTTGTAGCAATCAACAGCAAGGTTGCCGACTATCTGCTCAGCATTGAAGCGTCGCTCAAGCACGTTGCCCGGAACAGGCTCTTTGACGGCAAATGAAATGACGACCATCGTAATCGTTGATTCCGCAGATACGCTGCCAAGCATGAAGCGAATCGACTTGCCCTCTTGCAGAATATTTCGCTGAAGCAACTCAAGGGCCGCACCGTTGCTCTCCAGTTGCGAGGTCAGATTGGCAATTACCTGTTGGTTCAAAACTGCCGGCGCCCAACCTTGCAAGAGTTCTTGAGTCAACTCCAGCAGAGTAAAAGTATCGGGCGTAGTGACCGGCGCGCTGATAACCGGATCGTCGAAAAAAAAAGCACCGGTGACTTTCAAAGCCGTTTTATTGGCATCATTCCATGCCTCGTATTCAACAGCATCGGGAACTTTATGCGAGGCGACTGTTTGTGAATAAAGCAGCGCATCGAGGCTGTCGTCACTATCAGATGCCGACAGCTCTTTACTCACCAGCACTAATGCCCCTGCGCATACGAAAACCTTCGAAATCGCGAACATTCGCATCTCCCACAAAAAAACCAGAGGCTTGCGCCTCTGGCATTAATCAATTTCAGGCCGACTGGCCAAATTCGTAGCTGAGCGCTTTCTCACGTTGCTCAGTCAGAGCCTTGACAATCAATGGTTCTACCATTGCATAGTCTTCCTCATCCATATACATCGTGGCGCCGGCGTTATAAATCTCCACAGCAGATGTTGCCCATTCTACAAACAGTACTTTGGTAGGTTGAGCCGAAGCCAGATATTGCACAGCAGCGATTGCCAGGGTGATACCACCTTCATCATCCTGCGAAGCCGCACTCATGCAAAAGTTGCCACCTTCGGCTTTCTTCGAGTTGTTCTCGAACAGCGTCAGGGCCTGTGGTTCATTTTTCAGTGCATCCATGGTCGCATCTGCCACAGAGGACAATACTTTAAGGGCTGCCTGGCCCTGTCCTACTGCTGCACCAACAGCGGTATGCAGAACAGACAGGACAACATTGTCCATGGTCAGCTTTTGCGAAGTAGCGGTATATCGATTATAAGGCTGGCTGAAAGCAAACCAGCCAGCCAGTTTCATCAATCGCATAAACTCGTTATAGCGCTGTTCTTTCTGGTTGGCCGCCGGATATTTGAGCAAGGCAACCAGATCGGCATACATGTAGGTGTTTTTAACGATTCGCTTGCTGCGCTTGGACATGCTTGCATCAAAGCCTGCAATACCCGAGCCCATGATTGCAGCATTCAGTTCATCTTTATCAATCGGCAAGCTACTGCCAACACTTGCCGAACGCGAGCGCAGCACTGGCTGCGCAGCGATAAACTCATTGGTTTGTGCAATCAAACTAAACCGCTCAACAGCGGACATTACATCTTTATTCAGCTCAGTCATAAATGGATTCCTTTCATGATTAAAACACCGACTTGGTGTGGAAAATAAACTAACCACAGCGCCGGAGTTAATCAAATCGAAAATCCATGCATTTAATTTCAGACCATCATACAAACCAGCAAACAAAGCTCTCCAACTAAGATCAAGCGCCCTGAGCCAACTCAATTTCACGCGTGCGCATATCAAGTACTGCAGCAGCCAACTGAAGCCGATTTTCATTTATCGCGGCAGACCTGATCAAAAAGCGCCTGGAGCGGATATCAAGCTCCGAACCCGTATGCTGAATAGTCCAGAACAAATAGGTAGAGGACCACTTCGCATCAAGCAAGCGAACGTTACTGACGACAATCTCCAACTCCCTATTGAAATTGTACTGAGCAGGAGAAAAACGAAAATCGCTCCATTCCCGAGCGCTGCCTCTAAATACGTCTATGGCGTCCGAATGTGTCTCAAGCATATGGAACGCTTCCTTCATTAGCCCGACTTTCTCTCGACTTAGTTGTTGCGACAAGGATCGCGCCCAGACGTCCAGCGCATTGCCGGTAAAGTTCTTGTCAACATGGATTACCGGAGCCTGCTCCAGGCTCCAGCCAACAGACCAAAGCACCCCAGAATAATATTCGAACCAAGCAGCTGGCTCACTGTTTCTGTTATGACGCAAATCGGCTCTGTATTCTGCCCAGCGCATACTGTCTTTGACGAATCGTTTGTCTTCCGCAGTCAACCCGGAAAAGTAGGACAACAGATTATTCCCCATCACCGTCGCACTGCCTTGGTTGGGCAGTGCTGAGATACTGTTCAAAACATCGCTCATTTCAATTATCCATTCGATTATTCAATTGACTAAAAAAGTACCTTCCAGATAGTCACAAGTACTTTCAGCGGAACGCCAATTCAATACTTGCGAAGAACTCGAAAAATCACAAAAGACAATGTAAACATTCAATGTCGGCGTTCCTGAAAAAAGGACAGCAGCCAGTTATCGATTGTCGCGTTATCATGTCGCCCGCTTCGCTGGACGCAGGATCTGGAGTATGAAATGGGCGATTGGCTGACCGTTGTGGGTATTGGTGAAGACGGCTTCAAGGGTTTGGGCAAGAATGCCCGGCGTGCTCTGATGGGCGCTTCGCGGATCGTCGGCGGCCAGCGTCAGTTGGATTTGCTGCCGCCGTGCATTGGCGGCGAGCGGCAATTGTGGCCGAGTCCGTTTTCCCTCGCGCCGGTACTCGAGTCGCGCGGCGAGCCGGTCTGCGTGCTGGCCAGCGGCGATCCGATGTTCTACGGCGTCGGTGCCAGTCTGGCGCGGCAGGTGCCGAGCGCCGAGATGGCGATCATCCCCGCCCCTTCGTCCTGCGCACTGGCGGCGGCGCGCCTGGGCTGGCCGTTGCAGGAGGTGACGGTAGTGTCGCTGGTGGCGCGTCCGCTGGCGGCGCTCAATGCACACCTGTTCAGCGGCGTGCGTCTGTTGTTGCTGAGCAATGACGGCAGCAGCCCGGCCGCCGTTGCGCAATTGCTGTGCGAACGTGGTTTCGGCCCAAGTCGCATGACAGTTCTGGAGCATCTGGGCGGTGACGCCGAGCGACGTATCGAACGCAGCGCCAGTGACTGGGAAAATGCGCCGATTGCCGATCTCAATGTCGTCGCTGTCGAGTGTCTGGCCGAACCCGGTGTTACCGGCCTGTCACGCCTCGCCGGTTTACCCGATTCGGCGTTCCGTCACGACGGCCAGTTGACCAAGCGCGACGTGCGCGCCATCACGCTCGCCCGCCTGGCGCCGAAGCCCGGCGAACTGCTCTGGGATGTCGGCGCCGGCAGCGGCTCGATCGGCATCGAGTGGATGCGCGCGCACCCGAGCTGTCGTGCCATGGCGGTCGAGGCCGACGAGGGCCGTCAGCAATTGATCGAACACAACCGCGATGCGCTGGGCGTACCCGGCCTGCACCTGATTCGCGGCAAGGCGCCGCAAGCACTGGATAACCTCGAACGGCCGGACGCTGTTTTCATCGGCGGCGGCGTCACCCGCGAGGGTGTTTTCGAAACCTGCTGGGACCGGCTCAAGCCCGGCGGCCGTCTGGTGGCCAACGCCGTGACCCTGCAAAGCGAAGTCACCCTGGTGCACTGGCGCGAACAATACGGTGGTGAGCTGACGCGCATCCATGTCGCCCAGGCGCAACCGCTCGGCGAGTTCGACACCTGGCGTCAAGCATTGCCGATCACCCTGCTGGAACTGGTCAAACCCCTCGATGCGTGACGAAACCGCCGAACAACCCGCGCCCCTGCGCAGCGGCCTCACCACCGGCAGCTGCGCCACCGCCACCAGCCTCGCCGCCGCGCGCCTCTTGCTCACCGACATCGCTGCCGACGCGGTGCACATCACTTTGCCCAAAGGCAAACAGGTGCAGATGCGCCTGGAGTTCTGCCGCCTGAGCGAGGACGGCGCCGAAGCCGGGACGATCAAGGATGCCGGCGATGACCCTGACGTCACCCACGGCGCCCTGCTCTATTCACAGGTGCGACTGTCCGCCGAACCGGGAATTCGCTTCAACGCCGGTGTCGGCGTCGGCACGGTAACCCGACCCGGTCTGGTATTGGCCGTCGGCGAGCCGGCGATCAACCCGGTGCCGCGCAAGATGATCAGCGATCACCTGACCTTGCTCGCCGCCGAAACCGGCTACGGCGGCGGCTTCGAAGTCACAGTCAATGTCGAGGGTGGCGCAGAACTGGCGCTGAAAACCATGAATCCACGGCTGGGCATTCTTGGCGGCCTGTCGATCCTCGGTACCAGCGGCATCGTCCGACCGTTTTCCTGCGCTGCTTACATCGCCTCGATCCATCAGGGCATCGACGTAGCGAAAACCAACGGCTATCTGCACATCGCCGCGTGCACCGGCAACGCCAGCGAAGACACCATGCGCCGGGTCTACAACCTGCCGGAAATCGCCCTGATCGAAATGGGTGATTTCGTCGGTGCGGTGCTCAAGCATCTGCGCAAAGTACCTGTGGATAAACTCAGCCTCTGCGGCGGCTTCGGCAAGATCAGCAAACTCGCCGCCGGGCATATGGATCTGCATTCGCGGCATTCGAGCATCGATTTGCCGCAATTGGCCGAATGGGCCGCGGCGATTGGCGCGGACCCGGCGTTGCAGCAAGGCATTCGCGAAGCCAATACCAGCCAACAAGCCTTGGCCATGGCCAGCGCGGCGGGCATTGCTTTGGGAGATGAGGTTTGTCGCCATGCGCTGAATTTCGCTCGCAGCGTAGTGCCGGCGCAGGTCCAGGTCGAGGTGTTTGCCATTGATCGTCAGGGCGGGATTGTCGGGCACGCCGGAGGTTTTGCATGAAACGGATCCTGTTGCTCGGCGGCGTCACTGAAGCGCTGGGGATTGCCCGCACGCTCGGCCCGCAACATATCTACAGCCTAGCCGGCGTTGGCCGGGTGCCGAGCGATTTGCGCTGCCAGGTTCGGGTCGGCGGCTATGGCGGCGCCGAGGGTCTGGCGCAGTTCATCGCCGATGAAGGCATCGATCTGCTGCTCGACGCTACACACCCGTACGCCGCACAAATCAGCGCCAACGCCGCCCGCGCGGCACAGCTTGCCGGCATTCCCTGCTGGGCCTTGCGCCGCCCCGCCTGGCAGCCGCAAGCAGGCGATGACTGGCGCGAGGTCAGTGACTGGGCCGAACTGATCACAGCGCTGCAACCGTTCCACCGCCCGCTGTTCACCCTCGGCCGCGAACCACTGCAACACCTCGACGAAATCCCCGCCCACCAGTTCTGGACCCTGCGCGCCCTCGACGTTTACCCCGGCAACGCGCGCTGCGAAGTGATCGGCGCACGCGGCCCGTTTCTGCTGGAAGACGAGCGAGCGCTATTCGAGCGCCGACAGATCGATGTATTGATCAGCAAGAACAGCGGCAGCACCGCCACCGAGCCGAAGCTCGAAGTGGCGCGCGAGCGCGGCGTGCCGGTGCTGGTGTTGAAGCGCCCGGGGTTGCCGGGGGTTGATCGGGAGTTTGAATCAGTCGCTGAAGTCCTCGCTGCCCTTTCCCACTGAATCGGCACGGCCCTTTGTGGGAGCGAGCCTGCTCGCGAAGACGTCAGCACCAGTAGCCTTCCATTGTCTGACACAGCGCTTTCGCGAGCAGGCTCGCTCCCACAGGAATGGTGGATGCAGCTGGTATCTGTGCACATCCACAAAATTTGTGGGAGCGGGCTTGCCCGCGAAGGCGTCCGGTCTGGCACTGCCAATCCAAGTGGCTACACTCTTTTCAACAGCGCACTGCGACACCAAACCGCACTACGCTTTTTTACTTATCGGCCCTGATCAGGCTAAATGGGCCGCGCCTGATCGCCCACCCAACGGACCTGTCCCATGAACCGACGCCGGTTAGCATTTGCCTGGATCGCCTGCCTTGCAGTGCTGTTCAACATGCTCGCCATGCCGCTGAGCGGGGCGATGGCGCAGGCGGCCAGTTCACCGGCCGAGCAGATACTGTGGAGCAGTTTCTGCACCGGCAGCGGCATGAAGATGGTGGCGATCGATATCGGTGCCACGGATCAGAAGGCCGCGCAAAACGACAGCCATTCGAACATGCAGCACTGCTGGTGTTGCTCAGGTGGGACGCCATTGCTGGCGCTGCCGGGGCATTCGCCGCAGCTGTATTTCGCGCAATTTGAAAGCAACCGCAGCGTTGCGCCCGTCTCCCTGCAAGCCCCGACGCCGCGCCAGCAATGGCCGAGTCTCAATCCCCGTGCTTCCCCTCTGGTCTGATTTGTTCGCGCCACAAATCCGCGTTTCAAATCGTTCTGGAGAACTGCCATGTTGAAGAAACTCTTCGTCCTCGCTGCGCTGTTGTTGCCGGCGTGCTTCGCCCATGCCCATGAATACAAGGCGGGTGCGCTGGAAATCGCCCACCCGTGGTCGCAGGAACTGCCGCCGAATGCGCCGACCGTCGCCGCCTACTTCATCATCCACAACACCGGTAAAAGCGCCGATCGCCTGCTCAGCGTCGACTCGCCCATCGCTGCACAAGCGCAGTTGCACGAGCACGTGATGCAGGGCGATCTGATGAAGATGCAGCAAGTACCGAGCGTGGAGATCCCCGCCGGCGGCACCGTGACCTTCGCGCCGATGGCTTACCACGTGATGCTGCTCAACCCGAGCGATCGCAGCCTGCTCAGCGACGGCAAGCGTTTCCCGATGATCCTGCATTTCGAAAAGGCCGGTGACGTCAGCGTTGAAGTTGCCGTGCAGAAGAAAGCGCCGGAATCCGCCCAGGGCCACGTGCACGCTCAGTAACCGTTTCGGCTGACTTCGCCCATGCGTCCGTTGCGCGCCAGGCCCGTCCCGCATCACCGTCAGACTCAAACGCTGACGCGTGGCAGCTGGATCGCCCTGTTCGCCATGTTGATGATCTTCATCGGTCCACTGATTTCTCAGTCGATGCCGATGGATCAACACGCCTCGACGTCGATGCCAATGAGCATGGACATGTCGATGGACATGCCCGGCATGGATCACAGCGGCCATGCAGCCCAGCCTGCGGCCGAGCATTGCCCGCCGCAATCTTTGCATCACGTGCTGTGGGAAAAATGCGGCTATTGCAGCCTGCTGTTCAATTGCCCGGCACTGACCGGCGGCGGCGATTTCGTCGCTTTCAACATCCCGCCACCGAACACCTTCACCCCACCCTCGCCGCGTCTGGGCCATGCCCGCCAACCCTTCTTCCCCGGCGCCCGCACCCGCGCCCCGCCCATCGCCACGTAAACACGCACCTCTGATTGCACACGGTTGAGAAGACAGCTCCAGGCTGCCGGCCGTGGTGTTTACGACTGTTCGATGGAAATTGTCATGTCCAGGTTTACTGCTGTCCCCTGCGCGGAATCTGCCCGCGCGCACTTTGCCCTGAATGAATCGCGGATTCGTTGCAGGCACGCTATTGCCGTCCTTTGCGGCGTACTGCTGACACCGCTGGCGCTGGCTGATGATCACACCGGCCACGAAAGTGAATTGAGCCCGACGGTGATCACTGCCATCGCTCCAAGCTCGCCACTGACGATCGTCACCAACCCCAAGGATCCGCGCCAACCGGTGCCGGCCAGTGACGGCGGCGATTACCTGAAGACCATTCCCGGCTTCGCTCTGGTGCGCAATGGCGGCACCAACGGCGATCCGGTGTTGCGCGGGATGTTCGGTTCGCGGCTGAACATCCTCACCAACGGCAGCATGATGCTCGGCGCTTGCCCTGGCCGGATGGACGCGCCGACTTCGTACATCTCGCCGGAAACCTACGACAAGCTCACGGTGATCAAAGGTCCGCAGACTGTCCTCTGGGGGCCGGGCGCATCGGCCGGTACGGTGCTGTTCGACCGTGAGCCGGAGAACTTCGGCGAACTCGGCACTCGCGTCAACGCCAGCATCCTGGCTGGCTCGCATGGGCGTTTCGACAAGGTTGTCGACGCGGCTGCCGGCGGTCCGTTGGGCTACGTGCGCGTCATCGGCAACACCGCGCATTCCGACGATTACCGCGATGGCAACAACGACATCGTCGCCTCGCGTTACGACAAGTGGAACGGCGATGTCGCACTGGGCTGGACGCCGGATGCCGACACCTTGATCGAACTCACCGCCGGCAAGGGCGACGGCGAGGCGCGGTATGCCGGGCGCGGCATGGACGGTTCGCAATTCCTGCGCGAAAGCCTCGGCCTGCGTTTCGAGAAATCCAACATCAGCGAGGTGCTGGAAAAACTCGAGGCGCAGGTCTACTACAACTACGCCGACCATGTGATGGATAACTACACCCTGCGCACCCCGTCCGGCACCGGGATGATGGCGGGACCGATGGCGTCCAACGTCGACCGTCGGACCCTCGGCGCGCGACTCAAGGCGACCTGGCGCTGGGCCGATGTTCAGCTGATCACCGGCCTCGACGCACAGACCAACGAGCACCGCCAGCGCAGCTCAATGGGCATCGACACCTACAAGGACCTGCCGTACAGCAAGGACGCCGATTTCCATAACTACGGCGTGTTCAGCGAAATGACCTGGTACGCCGCCGAGCGTGATCGCTTGATCACTGGCGCACGGGTGGATCGCGCTTCGGCCAAGGATTACCGGCAGACCACCGGGTCGGGGATGATGTCCCGCCCCAACCCGACCGCCGACGACACCCGCGCCGACACCCTGCCCAGCGGCTTCATCCGTTACGAGCATGACCTCGCCGACAGCCCGACCACGCTCTATGCAGGCCTCGGCCACGCGCAACGCTTTCCGGATTACTGGGAGTTGTTTTCACCCAAGTCGGGCCCGGCAGGATCGGTCAATGCGTTCGACTCGATCAAACCGGAAAAGACCACGCAGCTCGACTTTGGCGTGAACTACAGGAGCGCCGACCTCGAAGCCTGGGCCTCGGGTTACATCGGTGTGGTACGCGATTACATCCTGTTCGACTACACGCCGGGAATGATGGGCATGAGCAACTCGCGCGCCGAAAACATCGACGCGCGGATCATGGGTGGCGAACTGGGAGCTGCCTATAACCTCACCGACAACTGGAAAGCCGATGCGACCCTGGCCTACGCCTGGGGCAAGAACAGCAGTGACGGCTCGGCCCTGCCGCAGATGCCGCCGCTGGATGCGCGTTTCGGCCTGACCTACAGCCAAGACAACTGGAGCGCCGGCGCACTCTGGCGAGTGGTCGCCGCGCAGCACCGCATCGACGCGAACAAGGGCAACGTGGTCGGCAAGGATTACGCCCAGAGCTCCGGCTTCGGCGTGTTCTCGCTCAACGGCGCGTACCGCATCAACCAGCACTGGAAGGTCAGCAGCGGCGTCGACAACCTGTTCGGCAAAGCCTACGCCGAGCACCTGAACCTGGCTGGCAATGCCGGGTTCGGTTACCCGGCCAATGACCCACAGGCAATTAATGAACCGGGGCGCACGCTCTGGACCAAAGTGGATATGAGTTTCTGACACCAACACCTACCCATGTGGGAGCGAGCCTGCTCGCGAAGAGGCCGGCGCATTCAGCAGTGATGTCGTCTGGCATGACGCCTTCGCGAGCAGGCTCGCTCCCACAGGTAACAGACAACGAAAAGAACCAAGCCAAGCGGAGCAAACGTGATGCAAAAGCCTCAACCGAATTTCTACAACCTGGCCTGGCGCTGGCATTTCTATGCCGGGCTGTTCGTCGCGCCGTTCATGGTGATACTGGCCCTGACCGGGATCATTTATCTGTTCAAGCCGCAGCTCGACTCGCTGATGTACAGCAGCCTGCTCGAAGTACCGGCCGGGCACCACACGGTGCCGGCCGATGACTTGCTGCAACGGGTGAAAGCTGCCTATCCGCAGGGCCAGGTCACCCAGTACCTGCCGCCGGTGAATGCCGAACGCAGCGCGCAATTCGTGGTGAAAAATGCCGGCCACGAACTCAACGTGTTCGTCGATCCGTACCACGGTGACATCCTCGGCGAGCAGGATGCCAAGCAGAATCTGCAAGCCATCGCCCGTGCGATCCACGGCGAATTGATGATCGGCACGGTCGGCGATCGCCTGATCGAAATGGCCGCTGGCTGGGGCGTGGTGCTGGTGGTGTCGGGGCTGTTTCTGTGGTGGCCGCGCGGTCAGGCGGCGGGCATCCTGTGGCCGCGTTGGAACAGCCGCGGTCGAGTGTTGTGGCGCGATCTGCATGCCGTCACCGGTTTCTGGGGTGCGACATTGCTGTTGGTGATGTTGCTCAGCGGCATGACCTGGACCGGTTTCTGGGGCAAGCAATACGCGCAGGTGTGGAACGTGTTTCCGGCAGCGATGTGGGACAACGTACCGACCTCCGACATCGAGGCGCGCACCCTCAACAGCGCGACCCGCCAGACCGTGCCATGGGCGATGGAAAACACACCGATGCCGATGTCCGGCGACCACGCCGAACACATGAATCACGGCAATGCCCATGCCGGTCCCGCTGCACCCGAAGTCAGCCTGCAGGATGTGCAAAACATCGCCAGCGAACGCAAGGTGGAGCCCGGCTACAGCATCACCCTGCCGACCACCGCCACCGGCGTGTTCACCATTGCCGTGTTCGCCGATGACCCGCGCAACGACGCCACCCTGCATATCGATCAGTACACCGGCAAGGTCCTCGCCGATGTGCGCTTCGAGCACTACGGCACCGTTGCTCGCGCCACGGAAATCGGCGTGATGCTCCACGAAGGCAAGATGTTCGGCACCTTCAACCAGATCGTCGTGCTGCTGATCTGCCTGATGATTCTGCTCAGCGCCGTCAGCGGTGTGGTGATCTGGTGGAAACGACGCCCCGAAGGCAAGTTCGGCGTGCCGCCGCTGCGCCATGATCTGCCGAAGTGGAAAGCCGGCGTGGCGATCATGTTGGTGCTGGCGGTGGTGTTTCCACTGGTGGGGGCTTCGCTGGTGGTGGTCTGGTTGCTCGACCGGTTTCTCGTGCCCCGACTTGGTCTGCGGGCCGCGCAGGTGCAGCGTTGATATGACGGGCGCGGGCCGTTTCGGCGGCCCGCGCCTGTTCATTTCATGTCACTTACAACTCGTCGCGCAAGCGCACGGTACCGGGTGTCGGGGACTGCTGACGACGGCTTCGCCAGGTCGTATTCATGCGTCCGGTCTGGCGCCAGTAATAACCGGCGATCAGCACCCGGAACTCACCCAGCACCATAAGCCGCGAGAGAAACTCTCCAGGGCTCAGCCGGCTGACCCAGCGTCCACCCTCGAAAGTGGCTGAGCGGGTCAGCAACAGATCTCTTTCCGCCCGTGAATACACGGGCGTGTACTTGAGCAGCACATCGTGCGGCGTTGAATAGTAAAAGTGGAGGATATGCAGGCCTTTCTCCGTGGGGGCATGGGTGTGCGCGTGCACCAGCGAAGGCGCAGCGTAATTGGCATAGACCTGATCCACATCCGCCGCCAGCGTGGTGTTGCCCGAGACATGCAATTGATGGGTGGCCATCACCGAGTAACCCTCGGGATAGCGCGGCGCCGGATCGCGCCAACTGACAGCAGGATCCGTGGCGGTACGCAGTATGCGCACCTGCGGATTGTCCTCGTTGGCGAGGTACACGATCGGCTCAAGCGGAACGAATCGAAGGCTGGACGGGTTCGCCAGAATCGCACTCTCATAACCGGTTCCTACGACCGCTTGGCCGGCTACCCGCCCATGGGCATGGCAGGCGGCATCATCAGGATGATGAAAGACAGGTCCCAGCGCTGGAGCAGGATGCTCGCGCCAGCGTTGTTCACTGGACACGTCGGTCAGCCGTGGCTGCCAGTTTTCATCCACCTGGCCATGCCGCGACCAGTATTCACTGGTTTCAATCACCTCAAGTCGGCCGGCATGAGCCATCCGGTGGACATAGTCGACAAATCTGAAGGTACCGCTGGCAATGCCTCGTTCGTCGACGGCCGCCTCAACCTTCGAGAGGAAGGCATTGGGGCGCAGTTGCACTTGCCCGAACTGATCGTAGAAAGTGCCGGGCTCGAACGCATGCAGGTGCAATTTCAACAACGCGCCATCGGCGCAGCAGAAGTAGATCGGCCG
Source organism: Pseudomonas triticicola (assembly GCF_019145375.1). Lineage (NCBI taxonomy): Bacteria > Pseudomonadati > Pseudomonadota > Gammaproteobacteria > Pseudomonadales > Pseudomonadaceae > Pseudomonas > Pseudomonas triticicola. Next base: position 3,920,188 of record NZ_JAHSTX010000001.1, read on the forward strand.
GTATCCCTGCGGCGTGTTGGCCCATGCGCAGGCAGCCTGGACATCGTTGGGCAGCAGAAAAAAGTGCCGTATGTCGTCCGGCCGCGCGCCCAGAGGTGGCAGCGCTGCTCGCAAGTAAATGGCGTTCAGACTGAAGCCTGACGGCAACTTGCCCTGCTCGAAAACCCGATCCAGCGCCAACCCCGAACGCTGCACCGCAACGGGCAGAGTGGACACGAACAGGCCCTCTGGGCCGTTCAAAAGGTAACCGAAGGTCTGCGTATCCCTGCTCGCGGAGAATTCATGAGCGTGCCGCGCGGCAGCGTCGGCCTCGATGAACAGCGGGCTGCAGACCGGGCTGCTCAACGCCTTGGCATAATCTGCGCTCGGCAAAAAATCCCCGGAATAGGGTGCCCACTGGGTTATCGGCCGCGGTTGCCCCCAGATCTCGCTTGCGGTGACCACCCACAAGCGTCCGGCCCTGGCCAGATCATTCACCCATTCGACGGGTTTCAATTGCCGATCGCGCAAGCGCTGTCTTATCGCTTTTGCATCGACAAAGGACCGCTGATCGCCCTGATCAAGCAGTTGCGAAAGCAGTTCGGGTTGCGGCCGATAGCCGATCACCGCGCCATCCGGACAGAACAGGTATTCATCCCGTGGAGTGGGCGTATAGCGAACCAGCGAACCGTCCGCCGTCATCCAGTATTGCTCTTTCATGCCGCGATTATCGAACGCCGACTCCAGCACCTCGGCCGAAAACACGTTCTGGTAGACCAGCTTTTGCACAGGCGCCAAGACCACCGACACCTCTTGGGCGACGCGCGACCGGTACCGCGCTGCGATGCGACAACCCGCGGGAAACAATCCGGCTGCGTGACTTTCCTCAGGGCAGATATCGGTGAAATCAAAATCCTCATGGCTGACTTCAACGGGCAATGTGGCGACGTAGCGCTTATCGACCGTCTCCAGAATCAGCCCGCCATGCACCCTGTCGGTCATCAGAGGCACGAGTGTCCTGGCGTGGACGGCCGCGTCGTCAGCCGTCTGAAAAACCGGACCGAGCCTGCGCCGTTCGAGATGTGCGTACGCTTGCCAGGTGACATCGACCAGCCCCGTCCGGTCCCAGCACAGACCGGTGCGCATGACGGACAGCTCGCCGCTGCTGGCGACCTCATGGATAAAGTCAGTCGGTAAGCGGACTCCAGCGGCCAGATCGCTTTTGATCTTTTCAAGCGTGTGTTGGGACGAGGCGTCATGAAACAGCTTGCTGGACTTGCTCCACGCATATTTGAGCAGAGCTCCATCGCGCACGGCGATATAGAGCGCTGCGGGAACGTCCGACACCATGACCGGACGCCGGCCGCCGTAGTACATCGAGGCTGTCAGGTGGTCCGGCGAGATGAAGTAATGTGCCAGCCAGTCATCCGGACTTTTCGTCGGATCACCGGCACGTTGCGATGCGTAGAAATTCCCGTGCAGCTCAAAGCCCTCGGGCAACGCATGCCATGGTTCAGTGGCCAGGTCGGCGAATACCGAATCGAGCCTGAACAGATTTCTGCCTTGATCACTGACGGGCACCAGTTCGGTAGCCACGTACTCTTGCCGGTTCTTGTGCTTGAGAATAAACCCGAAGTATGCGCGCACTTCTCCCTGCGGACGAAAGTCCCGGAGGCATCGATCCTGCGCAGCTTCATCCGCCGAGGAAAAAAACGCGCCGAACGCCACACGTTCCACGCGTTTCCAGGGTAATGGCAACGTCAGCGGCGGCAACGGGATTTGCGGCTGCGGGAGTGACGTGGGTTTGGGCAGGATCGGCTTGCCTCTGTCCGGTTCGGGATACAGCTCTGGCGGCACTTGCAACACCGGCACCCGCGGCGCGGGCGGAGGCGCGGGCGTGGTGCGCAGCGACCAGGTCGGCGGGACCCGCCCGCGATAGCCCCACAGCTGATTATCGATCAGAACCGTTAAACGTCCGGCCGCAGCCTGTTCACGAATGAAGTCCTGCGGGCGTTTACGGCCGCTGTCCAGTTCCAGCGCCAGTGCGCCTGGATGCTGGCGCGTGCCCAAGCGCCTGCCCAACTCCGTGGAGCCCGCAGATCCGTTGACCTCATACTTGACGAGACTGTCCGGCGCCGCGCTGATATACAAGGCAATCTCGTCGAGCAGAACCTGCCTGACCTCCGCCACACTCAACATCTGCAAGCTCGCAACCGCTTCCTGATATGTCCAGCCAAAAAGCTCTGTATCTACCGGCAAAAGTTGTGACAGGGCGATGTGTGAGACGTAACGGGCGTGCAGCGCATGGTCGTCGGGAAAGACCGGACGCCCTTGATTGTCCATCGGATAAAGTCTGCCCTGGCCAAGCGTGTCGATATCTCCCGGCAACGGTTCGGTCACCACGAAACGCTTGTCGCTGCGCTGAAAAACATACCCGGCGTACGGTTTGTCACGGCGCATGCCGGCGAGTTCATGGGCGTGGCGGACGGCATCATCGGCGTATAGAAAAGCGCCGCTCAATCGCGGCCAGGGGAAGTTGGCGAAGGGTTGCCATTGCAGATCCACCGGCCCTAGATGTGCCCAGAGCGCACTTCCGCGTACGACTTCCAGGGTCCCGGCCAGTACCAGCATCGAGACAAATGCTCGGGGCTCCAGTGTGCCGGCCAACAGCCTTGCCTGCACGCCGTTGTCACTCACCGTGCCGTCCGACTGCGTAACGCTCAGTGCCGCTTCGATCGAATCGCCGCTGAAGCGGTACTTCAACATCGCATGATCCTGCGCCCGCATGTACAGCGACAACGCACGCCCTGCTTGCGCCAGATGTTGGCTGCGGGCATTCGCTTCGATAGCGAGGGCGATCTCTCGGGGCGTGAAGAAGTTCTCGTAGAGCCACGGCTGAGCAGACGGAAACTGTGCAGGGTCGGGCCGCGAGGCGAAGTAAAAGCCCTCCAGCAAATACCCCTTGGGCAGCTGCAATTGCCCTTGGGCATCAACCGGAAATATTCGCTCAGGATCCCAAGCGGCAAGGCCGGCCGGGCGCGCATGGGTGGCGACATACTCCTTGCCGGTCAGTTTTTTCAAGATCAGGCCTGTCGTCTGCGCGCCTCTTGATTTCAAGGCGGCCAGCACGGCGCGTTCGGCATTGACGCATACACGGGTCATCAGCGGCAGTTCGGTGACCACACCCGTGGAGAACGACGCGCCGGCCTTCCAGTCTGCAGGTACGCGCCCCACCGAGTAGCCCCAGTCGGCATTCGAAACAATGACTTTGAGCTCACCCACGGTCGCCAGCTTGTTGATCACCGCCATCACGTCATAGGCCCCAGCCGGATGGCCCGACGGCCCGCCGGACTGCTGCCAGAGGAAGTAGTCGCGCTCCTCGGGCGAGCCGCTCGAGACGTATTTGAGCAAGCTGCCATCCGGACCTGAAAGGTAAGCGCTGCGGAAAAAATCCCGCGCCGACACATCGCCAATGAAGTCGCCGCCTGAATAGAAACTCATGAACAGCCGGAGCAGCGTTTCATCCTGACGCCGATTGCCATTGCGGAACTCGGCATGGATCGGCGGATGGCTGTGAACGCTGGCGACGCACCGGTAGCCCAGCGGATGAAGCATGCCGCCAAGGACATCGGTCTGCACAATTGTGCCGAAGTCAAAACCCGTGGCTTGCCCGGCGATGGGTGAAGTGGCGAGCAACTTCCCGTCCGGACGCAGCAGGATCACGCTGCCGTACTCTTTGTCCGGGTTCAATGGAATCCGCGTGTGCACCCAATAGGCGGCGTCTTCTTCAGTCAGAAAAGCCGGGCTCAGTGGGGGCAGCTTGAACGTTGCTGGAGAACTGGCGGTACGACCGGATCGGCCTGAGACATGACTCATAAAAACCTGCGCTGAGAATCGGGATGAGCAACTGAGTGTGGCCCGTCGGTTTTCTCAAGCTGTGGTAGATGTTTATCGCTTTTGTATCCGCATCTGAGTGCCAGCTTGCGCCCCAATCTGGCGCAGCTCGACGCACCATCGCCCAACTGCCGTCCCCTCCTGGTGCACGCATTCAGCGCGCAAGCCCTCTGGCACGACATTTTCTTGCCTGAACGCGACCGGGCACAGCCTTTGCAAAACACACTTTCAGTCGTTCGCATCTGCCAACCAGAAAAAATCGAATGTTCATGGAGATCGCACAATGAAGCGTCGCAGTTTGATCAAGGCTTTCACACTCACGGCATCCATTGCCGCGATGGGCATGACCTGGACTGTCCAGGCCGCCGAGACCATCAAGGTCGGGATTCTGCATTCGTTGTCCGGGACCATGGCGATCTCCGAAACGTCGCTCAAGGACATGGCGCTGATGACCATCGACGAGATCAACGCCAAGGGCGGCGTGAACGGCAAGATGCTCGAGCCGGTGGTGGTCGATCCCGCTTCCAACTGGCCGCTGTTCGCCGAAAAGGGCCGACAGCTGCTGACCCAGGACAAGGTCGCGGTGGTGTTCGGCTGCTGGACCTCCGTTTCGCGTAAATCGGTATTGCCGGTGTTCGAAGAGCTCAACGGCCTGCTGTTCTACCCGGTGCAGTACGAAGGCGAAGAGATGTCGCCGAACGTCTTCTACACCGGCGCCGCGCCGAACCAGCAAGCGATCCCCGCCGTTGAATACCTGATGAGCGAAGAAGGCGGCAGCGCCAAGCGCTACTTCCTGCTCGGCACCGACTACGTCTACCCGCGCACCACCAACAAGATCCTGCGCGCGTTCCTGCATTCCAAAGGCGTGGCCGACAAGGATATCGAAGAGGTCTACACGCCGTTCGGGCACAGCGATTACCAGACCATCGTCGCCAACATCAAAAAATTCTCCGCCGGTGGCAAGACTGCGGTCATTTCCACCGTCAACGGCGACTCCAACGTGCCGTTCTATAAAGAGCTGGCCAACCAGGGCCTGAAAGCCACCGACGTACCGGTGGTGGCGTTCTCGGTCGGCGAAGAAGAACTGCGCGGCATCGACACCAAACCGCTGGTGGGCAACCTCGCGGCGTGGAACTACTTCGAGTCGGTGGAGAATCCTGCGAACAAGAAATTCGTCGCGGACTGGAAAGCCTATGCGAAGAAACACAACCTGCCGGGCGCCGATAAAGCGGTGACCAACGACCCGATGGAAGCCACCTACGTCGGCATCCACATGTGGGCGCAGGCGGTCGAGAAAGCCAAATCCACTGACGTCGACAAGGTCCGCGAAGCGCTGGCCGGGCAGACCTTTGCTGCGCCGTCCGGTTACACGTTGACCATGGACAAGACCAACCATCACCTGCACAAGCCAGTGATGATCGGCGAAATCCAGAGCGACGGGCAGTTCAACGTCGTGTGGCAGACCGAAGGCCCGATCCGCGCACAACCGTGGAGCCCGTTCATTCAGGGCAACGACAAGAAGCCGGATTATGCGGTGAAGAGCAACTGAGGCGAATTCAGTTTTTGAGGCGAGCATGAGACTTCCCCCTCACCCCAGCCCTCTCCCTCAGGGAGAGGGGGAAAGGGAGCAGATCTACATGCTCTTCAAAGCCTGAGTTCGGCTCGAATTCGCAGGTCGCAGTACATCGCCCAAACACCTCGGTCAGTCCCCTCAATTTCAAGAGGGAGAGGGGGAAAGGGAGCCGATCTTCATGCTTTTCAAAGCCTGAGTTCGGCTCGAATTCGCAGGTCGCAGCACATCGTCCAGACACCTCGGTCAGTCCCCTCTCCCTCGGGAGAGGGTTAGGGTGAGGGGGCGGTTGAACAGGACACCACCAATGCCCACTGCCATACACCGCTTGCTTCTCGCCATCGCACTGTTGCTGCCGATGCTCGCTCACGCCGGCGACGCCGAAGACTTCGTCGCGGCCAATCCGATGCAACAGGCCAAACTGCTGGAAGCCTGGGCCGCGCAGCCCGATCCGGCGCGTATCGAATTGCTCAACGCCCTGCAGCAAGGCGAGCTGACGATCGACGGCCAAGCGAAAACCCTGCGCCTGAACAATCGCCTGCGGGGTCTGATCGACACCGCGATGGCCAGCCATCAATTGCTCGCTGCTGACGGCAAAATCCGTCTGAGCGCCGCACAGCAATTGCAGAAAAGCGCGAAACCCGCGCAGCTGAAGTTTCTCGACCAGCAGCTCGCTGGGGAAAAAGACCCAAGCGTCCACGCGGCCCTGAGCCTGGCGCTGGCCAATCTGCAACTGGTCGACAGCGACCCGGCGGTGCGCCTTGCAGCGGTGCGGTTGCTCGGTGAAACCGGCGACCCATTGGCCCGTACACGCCTCGAAGGTTTGCTCGAACCCGGAGTGGAAAGCGATGCCGGCGTGCGCACCGCCGCTGAAACCAGCCTCGCTCAGGTCAAGCGCAAACTGCTGATCGGCGAAGTGCTCGGCCAGGCCTTCAGCGGCATGTCGCTGGGCTCGATTCTGCTGCTCGCCGCCCTCGGTCTGGCGATCACCTTCGGCCTGCTCGGGGTGATCAACATGGCCCACGGCGAGATGCTGATGCTCGGCGCCTACTCGACCTATGTCGTGCAGTTGATGTTCCAGCGCTACGCACCGCAGGCCATCGAGTTTTATCCGTTGATCGCGTTGCCGGTGGCGTTTTTCGTCACCGCCGCCATTGGCATGGCACTGGAGCGCACAGTCATCCGCCACCTTTACGGTCGACCACTGGAAACGCTGCTCGCGACCTGGGGCATCAGCCTGATGCTGATTCAGCTTGTTCGTCTGGTGTTTGGCGCGCAGAACGTTGAAGTGGCCAACCCGGCGTGGCTGTCCGGCGGCATTCAAGTGCTGCCGAACCTGGTGCTGCCGTACAACCGCATCGTCATCATCGCTTTCGCATTGTTCGTGGTGGTGCTGACCTGGCTGCTGCTGAACAAGACCCGCCTCGGCCTCAACGTGCGCGCCGTTACCCAGAACCGCAACATGGCCGCCTGCTGCGGCGTGCCAACCGGGCGCGTGGACATGCTCGCCTTCGGTCTCGGCTCGGGCATCGCCGGATTGGGCGGCGTGGCGCTGAGCCAGATCGGCAACGTCGGTCCCGACCTTGGCCAGAGCTACATCATCGACTCGTTCCTGGTGGTGGTGCTCGGCGGCGTCGGCCAACTGGCCGGCAGCGTGCTCGCGGCGTTTGGCCTGGGCATCGCCAACAAGATTCTCGAACCGCAGATCGGTGCGGTACTCGGCAAGATCCTGATCCTCGCGCTGATCATTCTGTTCATTCAGAAACGTCCGCAAGGCCTCTTCGCACTGAAAGGACGGGTGATCGACTGATGAACCAGCCTCTGTTAGTCACGGCCACACAAAAGGCCGGGCCGAAAGTCACGCTCGCGGTCGGCGGGGTGATCCTCGCGCTGCTGATCGTTCTGCCGCTGCTCTCGTTGTTGTCGCCAGACAATGCCCTGCACGTCTCGGCCTACACGCTGACCCTGGTCGGCAAGATCCTCTGCTACGCCATCGTCGCCCTGGCGCTGGATCTGGTCTGGGGCTATGCCGGCCTACTGTCGCTGGGCCACGGTCTGTTCTTCGCCCTCGGCGGTTACGCGATGGGCATGTACCTGATGCGGCAGGCGGCCGGCGATGGCTTGCCGGCGTTCATGACTTTCCTGTCGTGGAGCGAATTGCCGTGGTACTGGACCGGCACCAGCAGCTTCCTCTGGGCCATGTGTCTGGTGGTGCTGGCGCCGGGGTTGCTGGCGCTGGTGTTCGGCTTCTTCGCCTTCCGTTCGCGGATCAAAGGCGTGTATTTCTCGATCATGACCCAGGCCCTGACCTTCGCCGGCATGCTCCTGTTTTTCCGCAACGAGACCGGTTTCGGTGGCAACAACGGCTTCACCAATTTCCGCACGATCCTCGGCTTCGGCATCACCGAACCGGGCACCCGCGCGGTGCTGTTTCTGGCCACGGTGTTGCTGCTGGTGGCGAGCCTGTTCATCGGCTGGCGCCTGGCGCAAAGCAAGTTCGGTCGGGTGCTGACGGCGTTGCGCGATGCGGAAAATCGTTTGATGTTCTGCGGCTACGACCCGCGCGGTTTCAAGCTGTTCGTCTGGGTGCTGAGTGCGGTGCTGTGCGGCCTGGCCGGAGCGCTTTATGTGCCGCAAGTCGGCATCATCAACCCCAGCGAAATGTCTCCGACCAACTCGATCGAAGCGGCGGTGTGGGTCGCCCTTGGCGGGCGCGGCACGCTGATCGGGCCGCTGCTCGGCGCCGGCGTGGTCAACGGCATGAAGAGCTGGTTCACCGTGGCCTTCCCGGAATACTGGCTGTTCTTCCTCGGCGCGCTGTTCATCGTCGTGACGTTGTACCTGCCCAAGGGCGTGATCGGTCTGCTGAAGAAACGAGGTGAACAATGAGAGTCACAGCGAGTGCTGAATTCATGCTGGAACCTGCGTTCTTTCCCGTGGAACCGAACAAGGACGAAGGCACCAGCCGCGACTCGATCGGCCTCGGCCAGCGCGTCGGCCCGGGCCTCGACACCCGCCACGGCACGATCCTTACCCTGGAAGACATCAGCGTCAGCTTCGACGGCTTTCGTGCGCTGAACAATCTCAACCTGTACATCGGCGTCGGCGAACTGCGCTGCATCATCGGCCCCAACGGCGCGGGCAAAACCACGCTGATGGACGTGATCACCGGCAAGACCCGGCCCAGCCACGGCAAGGCCTGGTTCGGCGAAACCCTGGATCTGACGCAGATGAGCGAAGTGCAGATTGCCCAGTCCGGCATCGGCCGCAAATTCCAGAAGCCGACGGTGTTCGAAGCCTTGAGCGTGTTCGAAAACCTGGAGCTGGCACAGAAGACCGACAAGTCGGTGTGGGCCAGTTTGCGTGCGCGCTTGAGTGGCGAGCAAAAGGATCGCATCAGCGAAGTGCTGGAGACGATTCGCCTGACCACCTCGGTCAATCGCCAGGCCGGGCTGTTGTCCCACGGCCAGAAGCAGTTCCTCGAGATTGGCATGTTGCTGATGCAAGACCCGCAATTGCTCCTGCTCGACGAACCGGTGGCGGGCATGACCGACGCCGAAACCGAGTTCACCGCCGAGCTGTTCAAATCGCTGGCGGGCAAGCATTCGCTGATGGTGGTCGAGCATGACATGGGTTTTGTCGGCGCGATTGCCGACCACGTCACGGTGCTGCACCAAGGCAGCGTGCTGGCCGAGGGCTCGCTTGAGCAGGTGCAGGCCGATGAGCGAGTAATTGAGGTTTATTTGGGACGATGAATCGGCCAGCTGCAAGCTGCAAGCTGCAAGCTGCAAGTAAAAGCCCTGTCATACCGCCCTGCCCTTGCTTTCGGCTTGAAGCTTGAAGCTTGAAGCCCAACTAACGGAGTTCCGATGCTACAAGTCCAACAACTTCATCAGTACTACGGCGGTAGCCACATCCTGCGCGGTCTCTCGTTTGACGTAAAAGTCGGCGAAGTCACCTGCCTGCTCGGCCGGAACGGCGTGGGCAAGACCACCCTGCTCAAATGCCTGATGGGCCTGCTGCCGGCCAAGGAAGGCGCGGTGAATTGGGAAGGCAAACCGATTACCACGTTCAAACCGCATCAGCGCGTGCATGCCGGTATCGCTTATGTGCCGCAGGGCCGTGAGATCTTCGGACGCCTGACGGTAGAAGAAAATCTGCTGATGGGCCTGTCGCGCTTTCCAGGCTCAGAAGCCAAGGAAGTTCCAGGTTTCATCTACGAACTGTTCCCGGTGCTGCTACAAATGAAGCAGCGTCGTGGCGGCGATCTGTCCGGCGGGCAGCAACAGCAACTGGCGATCGGCAGGGCATTGGCCAGCCGCCCGCGCCTGCTGATTCTTGATGAGCCCACGGAAGGCATTCAACCCTCGGTGATCAAGGAGATCGGCGCGGTGATCAAGCAGCTCGCGGCGCGCGGTGACATGGCGATTCTGCTGGTCGAGCAGTTCTACGATTTCGCCGCCGAACTGGCCGATCAATACCTGGTGATGTCGCGGGGCGAGATCGTCCAGCAGGGTCGCGGTGAAAATATGGAGGCCGAGGGTGTACGCGGGCTGGTCACGATCTAACGCGCCGGTCTAATCTGTAGCTTCCTAACGATAATCACAAAACCATGAATTCGATTGTTGCACCTGCCCTGTTTACCCCGAGCTGGCACGCCGAGCTGGAGCTGGCTTACGCGCGTTTCGGCGATTGCACGCGCCCGGTCATGCGCCGCCACCTCGGCCCGCTGCGCGTACAAAAGCATCTGTACGCCGAAGGCCCCGAGGTCTGCCAGCACATCATCGTCCATCCACCGGGCGGAATTGCCGGCGGCGATCGACTGGACATCAGCGCGCGCGTCGAACACAACGCCTGGGCACAGATCACCAGCCCCGGCGCCGCCAAGTGGTATCGCGCGGGCGGGCCGGCTTATCAGCAGCTCGACTTGCAAGTCGCTGCCGGCGCGACCCTGGAATGGCTGCCGCAGGAAACCATCGTCTACAGCGCCGCGCAGGCCGAGCTGAGCACAACGATCGAGCTTGAAGGCGATGCGCGGCTGTTCTACTGGGACGTGGTGGCGCTCGGTCGTCCGGCCAGTGGCGAGCGTTTTGACCTCGGGCATTTTCAGGCGCACCTGGACATCCGCCGCGATGGTCAGTTGCTCTGGCACGAACGGCAGCGCATTGTCGGTGCGGACGGTTTACTCGACTCGCCGATCGGCCTGGATGGGCAACCGGTGTTCGCAACGATGCTGGTGACCGGTGAGATAGACGCCGAGTTGCTGGAGCGCTGCCGCTCGCAGGGGCACGAAGTGCGTGGAGACTTGACCCAGTTGCCAGGGTTGCTGGTGGCGCGGTGTCTGGCCGGTGAAGCGTTACTCGCCCGCGCTTGGCTGATTGATTTATGGCGACTGCTAAGGCCTGCGCTGCTGGGCCGCGAAGCTATCGCGCCAAGAATATGGAGCACCTGAAACCCCGACCCTCACCCCCCGCCCTCTCCCGGAGGGAGAGGGAGCCTGACCGAGTCGTCTGAAATGAATTTATCTGCCTGAACGAATATTGCTGACTGAATTGGCCATTGAAAACAACCAAGATCAGTCCCCTCTCCCTCGGGAGAGGGCTAGGGTGAGGGGCTGCTCCAACTGAGACCCCCGCCGACAAGAACTTCACAATTCTGCCCTGATGGAACCCGAACCATGGACCTGACCCCACGCGAAAAAGACAAGCTGCTGATCTTCACCGCCGGCCTCGTCGCCGAGCGGCGGCTGGCCCGTGGCGTGAAACTCAATTACCCGGAAGCCATGGCCTACATCTCCGCCGCGCTGCTCGAAGGTGCCCGCGACGGCCAGACCGTGGCCGAGCTGATGCATTACGGCACCACCCTGCTCAGCCGCGAACAAGTGATGGAAGGCATCCCGGAAATGATCCCGGAGATCCAGGTCGAGGCGACGTTCCCCGACGGCACCAAACTGGTCACCGTTCACCAGCCGATCGTCTGAGGCCGCGCCATGACTTACAGCATTCGCGATGCGAGCCGGGCCGACCTGCCGGCGATCCGCGACATCTACAACGACGCCGTGCTCAACACCACGGCGATCTGGAACGAACAAGCGGTCGACCTCGGCAATCGCCAGGCATGGTTCGACGCGCGTCAGTTGCAGGCGTACCCGATTCTGGTGATCGTCGACCGTGAAAACGCAGTGCTGGGTTACGCCTCGTTCGGCGACTGGCGGCCGTTCGACGGTTTCCGCCACACCGTCGAGCACTCGGTGTACGTGCGCAGCGATCAACGCGGCAACGGCCTCGGCCCGCAACTGATGACGGCGCTGATCGAACGCGCCCGCACTTGCGGCAAACACGTCATGGTCGCCGCCATCGAAAGCGGCAACGCTGCCTCGATCCGCCTGCACCAGCGCGCCGGTTTCAGCATCACCGGGCAGATGCCGCAAGTGGGCACCAAGTTCGGCCGCTGGCTCGATCTGACCTTCATGCAGTTGAACCTCAATCCCGGCGCACAGCCGCCGGGTGCCCACAAGGAGTGATGTCGATGAACGCCGCCCAGTTGCGCCGCGTCAACGCTGAGAGCTTTGCCCACTATCGCCAGGGCCTGATCGATCTGCTGCTCGACGCCGTCGGTTACGGCGCCAGCGTCGGTTTTATGGCCGACCTCGATGCCGCGCAGGCGCGCGCGTATTTCGATGAGGTGCAGGACAACATCAACAAGGGCAGCACGCTGCTCTGGGTGGTGGTGAAGGACGAGCAGGTGCTGGCCAGCGTGCAACTGGGCCTGTGCCAGAAGGCCAATGGTCTGAACCGCGCCGAAGTGCAGAAACTGCTGGTGCGCGAACACGCGCGTCGGCGCGGTCTCGGTCAGCAACTGATGCAGGCGCTGGAACTCGAAGCGCCCAAGCACAAGCGCGGCATGCTCTATCTCGACACCGAGGCCGGCTCGCCGGCGGAAGATTTCTACAAGGCGCTGGGCTACGTGCGCGCCGGCGAAATCCCTGATTACGCCTGCGATCCCAACGGCACCTATCGCCCGACCGCTCTCTATTACAAAGTCCTGCAAGGAGCCCAGCGATGATTCCTGGCCAATACCAGATCCAGCCCGGCGACATCGAACTCAACGTCGGCCGTCGCACCCTCAGCCTGAAAGTCGCCAACAGCGGCGACCGGCCGATTCAGGTCGGCTCGCATTTCCACTTTTTTGAAACCAACGACGCGCTGACCTTCGATCGCGCCGCCAGTCGCGGCATGCGCCTGAATATTCCAGCGGGCACGGCGGTGCGCTTCGAGCCGGGCCAGAGTCGTGAAGTCGAGCTGGTCGATTACGCCGGGCATCGCCGGGTGTTCGGCTTTGCCGGCCGCATCATGGGTGATCTCTAAACAACACGGTGCCCGCTCTGGCCCCTTCGCGAGCAGGCTCGCTCCCACATGAGAACGCGATCAAATGTGGGAGCGAGCCTGCTCGCGAAAGCGAGTAATGCGAGCGATTTCAGACCCAATTGAATCTCAAGGCATGCCCATGAAAATCTCCAGACAAGCCTACGCCGACATGTTCGGCCCCACCGTCGGCGACAAGGTGCGCCTGGCCGATACCGAGCTGTGGATCGAAGTCGAGAAGGACTTCACCACCTACGGCGAGGAAGTGAAATTCGGTGGCGGCAAAGTCATCCGCGACGGCCAGGGCCAGAGCCAGTTGCTCGCCGCCGAAGTGGTCGACACGCTGATCACCAACGCGCTGATCATCGACCACTGGGGCATCGTCAAGGCCGACGTCGGCCTCAAGGACGGGCGCATCGCCGCGATCGGCAAGGCCGGCAACCCCGACGTGCAGCCCAACGTGACCATCGCCATCGGCGCCGGCACCGAAGTGATTGCCGGCGAAGGCATGATCCTCACCGCTGGTGGCATCGACACCCATATCCACTTCATCTGCCCGCAGCAGATCGAAGAAGCATTGATGAGCGGCGTCACCACCATGATCGGCGGCGGCACCGGTCCCGCCACCGGCACCAACGCCACCACTTGCACCTCCGGCCCGTGGCATCTGGCGCGCATGCTCCAGGCCGCCGATGCCTTTCCGATGAACATCGGCCTGACCGGCAAAGGCAACGCCAGCCTGCCGGAGCCGTTGATCGAACAGGTCAAGGCCGGCGCCATCGGCCTCAAGCTGCACGAAGACTGGGGCACCACCCCGGCGAGCATCGACAACTGCCTCAACGTCGCCGACCAGTACGACGTGCAGGTGGCGATCCACACCGACACCCTCAACGAATCCGGCTTCGTCGAAACCACCCTCGGCGCATTCAAGGGCCGCACCATCCACACCTATCACACCGAAGGTGCCGGTGGCGGCCACGCGCCGGACATCATCAAGGCCTGCGGTTTCCCCAACGTGCTGCCGAGCTCGACCAATCCGACCCGGCCGTTCACCCGCAACACCATCGACGAACACCTCGACATGCTGATGGTCTGCCATCACCTCGACCCGAGCATTGCCGAAGACGTCGCCTTTGCCGAAAGCCGTATCCGCCGCGAAACCATTGCCGCCGAAGACATCCTCCACGACCTCGGCGCGTTCTCGATGATCAGCTCCGACAGTCAGGCCATGGGCCGCGTCGGCGAAGTCATCACGCGCACCTGGCAGACCGCCGACAAGATGAAAAAACAGCGCGGCCCACTGCCGCAGGACGGTGAGGGCAACGACAACTTCCGCGCCAAGCGTTACATCGCCAAGTACACGATCAACCCGGCGATTACCCACGGCATCAGCCATGAAGTCGGCTCGATCGAAGTCGGCAAGTGGGCCGATCTGGTGCTGTGGCGCCCGGCGTTTTTCGGCGTCAAGCCAACGCTCATCCTCAAGGGTGGCGCGATCGCCGCGAGCCTGATGGGCGATGCCAACGCCTCGATCCCGACACCGCAACCGGTGCACTACCGCCCGATGTTCGCCAGCTATGGCGGCTCGCTGCACGCCACCAGCCTGACCTTTATCAGCCAGGCGGCGCAGGAGGCCGGATTGCCAGAAGCCCTGGGATTGAAGAAGCAGATCGCTGTGGTGAAGGGCTGCCGCAACGTGCAGAAAACCGACCTGATCCACAACGACTATTTGCCGAACATCGATGTCGATCCGCAGACCTACCAGGTCAAGGCTGACGGTGTGTTGCTGTGGTGCGAGCCGGCGGAAACGCTGCCGATGGCGCAGCGCTATTTTCTGTTCTGATGAAGGCGTGCGCTGAATACGGACGCGCACGTCCGTATTCATTCGCGATCGCTCAGGCAGTCACGGAAACAACTTCGCGATGTCCGCGTCGCTGTAGTTGTAATTGATGCGTAACTCGGTTCCTGCCGGAATATCTTCGGTAGCGAAAATGGCGTTGAGAATGAAGTCGCGGGTGACCAGTTCCTTGCCTATCGACTGTTGCGCTTCAACATCGAATGGCACGAATTCGACGTTATAACCATCCGTGGCCTGGCGAACCGGCTTGCCCGTTGCGTTGTACCAGAAATGCGTGTTGATCCGGGAGATGATCGTGTCCCCGACCATCGCCAGTTGGACGGGGACCAAATACCCAGGGCCCGGCTGGTAACGCACGCCGACCTTCATGGTGTACGACTGCTGGGCGAGCGGCACAAGATGTCCTGGCATGATGGCACCAGCATAGACGCCGACCACCTCGCCTCGGCTGATGCGCCGGTTGGCGACCACCATGGACTGGCCGACCAGCGCCCGCTCTCCGGGCGCCCGCATGTCCGCCTCGGTGAACAGTCGCCATTGCAGCTTTTCTTCATACAACCGCGCGACATTCTCGTAGGCGCCAAACTTGATGTACGGCTTGATCTGCTCGGAGGTGTATCGGCCGCCGTCTTCGAAACGCACGAGGGTCTGGAGCTTCTTGATGCGAACAGGTGTGCCGGCGATGTCGCGGAATGGATATTTACCGTTATTGGCTCGATCGTAGACCCCGGGCCGATTGTTGAGGAAAGAAAACCGCGTTTCGCTACGCATCGCACTCAATTCGTCAGCAGTGAAGGGTTTGACGGCCATCGACTCGGACGCCAGATGAAAATGTTCATTTGCCGCACCGACATCGTCGGACAGCTCTTCAACGGCAGACTCATATTCTTCATCACTGTGCCGCGCCACCCTGCGGCTTTTACCGGGTACAACGGCGGCGTCCGGCGACGCGCTGGAGTCCTCCAGCGCGTACCAGTGCTTGTTCAATGGATCGTAGGCAAGTAACGGGCCGGAAGGCTGCAGCTCGCTGGACAACCGGGCCCGATGCAGACCGGTCTCGGTATCGACGCCGATCAGCACCGTACCACCGCCCTGCAAGTCCGCGTACTGGCGCCCTTTGAATACGCGAAACCCGTCAAAGTCCGCTTGCGGTAGAGGTGCTGTCGAGGCAATCAGGTAACGCTCCAGCGCGGAGGTTCCAACCGCTGGAAAGGAAGCCGACGTAGACGGCGTCGGGTGGATGTGCACACTGTGCGGCGCTGGCGCAGTTTCCATGTGCTGAGTGCTACCGCCGGGTTCGCTGGTATCGAGCGGGGTCTTGCGAATGAACGGACCGGGGGTCAGGTGCGGCGGCTCGATACCGTGCGTGGCGGAATCCCGGGATGTGCGCCCAGGGGTGGTGATATCGACGGTGCCCGGCTTGGGCGGCTTGGGTCTGACTGGCATTGACAGGCTTCCTTGCAAAAATTGCGCAGCGCTGGCCAGTCTGGCTGGCGCTACGACAGTCGGCATCCATTGCCAACATGTGCCCGGAAAGCTATCAGACCATGCCGACAGTTAACACGGGATGACACACCCGCAAACACTAAACCGGTAGAGCCGGGAATGTCTCCGGGCGTTCGAGGGATTGTCTCTCCGGACGGCCTCAACAACTGCGGTGCGCCGTTGCCCGCCAGACAGATGACGGCCTGTTTCAGCCGAAGAACAAATCCAGATCTCGTGGAGAATAGTTGTAATTGAGCCGCAGCTCTTTGCCGGCAGGGATATCGGCCGAGGCGAAAATAGCGCCGAGTTCCAGATTTCTGAGGATCACTTGCGCGCCAGAACGATCCTCGACCTGCACCCCAAACGGCACGGTCTCAACGTTGTACCCACCGGGTGCCTGGCGTATCGGCCGGCCGTTTTTGTTGAAGATGAAGTTGGTGTTGATTCTGGAGACGATGTTATCACCGACAATGGCGATTTTTACCTCAACGGCCCTGCCTCCTTCTATCGCAATGCCACTGGCTGCTTTTAGGGCGAAAACCTGTTCTTCACGCGAGAGAAAACCATAAGGCACCATATCCCCGCCATAAACGCCAATCACTTCGCCTTTGCTTATTCGACGGTTCGCCACCACCATGGACTGCCCCACAAGTGCCCTTTCCCCGGGCACGAGAATGTCGGCTTCGGTAAAAGTACGCAGTTGCAGTTTCTCTTCATAAAGCCTCGCGACAGCTTCGAACCCACCGGCTTTCAAGTAAGGCACAACCGGTTCCACGGTATAGACGTTGCCGTTGGCCAGAGTTGAAGTACCCTCAATCGACTTGATAAACATCGGCAGGCCGCGCGCGCCACGAATCGGGTATTTGCCATTGTTGGCGCGATTGTATGAACCAAGTTTATTGTTTGCCGCTGAATAAGGCTCGATCAGCCGCATCATGCTCAGTTCTTCACTGCTATAGGGCTGGAAGGGCATGGACTCGGAAGCCATTTCGAAGATCTCGTCGGCAGACGATTTACGCGGCACAAATTCCGGTGCCAGCACGAAGTCTTCATCGGAGTCTTCGGCTTTCATACCGCCCTTGCGGCCCCGACGTTTCCATAACCCAAGCGCGTCCGGAGCGGCGATGATTCCGCTACTGAGTAATGTCGACGGGTTCTTCGGCTCGCGTACCTGCAGCAGGTAATGCCGGCCGTCGCCCGCATCGGGCTGCGGGGCCGTAAAGTATTGTTTACCGTTGAACTTGATTTCCTGCGCCTTGCCTGCGGCTGAACGCAGAGCGATGGAGTCGGACATGTCCAGCGGATACCAGAAATCGTTCGCCGGACCACGGACCAACATTGGCCCGGATGGATTCAGTTCGCTTGCCAGCCTGGCCCTTTGCTGACCTGCCGCAGGGTCGAAGGCGGCCTGCACCGTGCCGACACCATGAACATCGACGTAGCGACGGCCCTTGAAAACCCTGAAACCCTGCGCATCGGCGTTGGGCAATGCGCTTATCTCTGGAACCAGGTAATCATGCAGCGACAGCGCCGGCACGTCAGTTGAAGCGCCGGAAATGCCCGATGCTTCGTGCACATGCACTCTGGGCAGTGCCCCTGCAACATCGACTTCGGGCACGCTCCTGCCAGCAGCGGATGCATCAGCCGCAGTGCTTCGGGTTACAGAGTCCAATGATGGACGCAGCAGTGTTTCAGGCTGAAGAAGGGGTGTATCGGAAGTCGGCCGCGGACGATGTTGAACATCATTTTTTACCTGGCCGCTGACCGGGGGTTTTACTTTCACTGGCATGAATACTCTTCCTTGTAAGTCATAGCCGACATCCGCTTTGCACGGATGGGCCTGGTGACCGGCGTCCATTGCCGGCCATTATGCGGAAAACTATCAGACCGAACTGGCGGTTAACACCAAGTGAAACACCCGCAAACATAACCCGATGGGAGCCTGCTCGCGAAGGGACAAGCTGCGCCGTGAAGACATCTGACGCCTACTCAACCACCAACCGCCCCAACCGCTGGCGCAACATGCGGTTCTCGGCGCGCAACTGCTTCACCTCATCCAGCAGATCCAGCGCCAGCGCGACGCCTTCCCACTCCAGTTCCAGATCACGGCGCAGCTTCGCCGCACGCTTGGCCAAGGCCAATTCGTAATCGGTGAAGCGCCATTCCCGGGGCTGCGCGCCCTGAGGTTCGAGGATGCCGTGCTCGACGATTTCGATCACGTAGACGTCCGACAAGTCGGCCGCCTCACAGAATTCTGCCAGGTCCAGTTGAACGATCAGGGGGCTGCTCATGATGGGCTACTCCGTCGTCGGGTTCAGAAGTTCTCTCGCGGATTGAAGGCGGCTTTCTTCGCCAGTTCCTGCCACAGCGCCTTGACCTCATCGTCGGAGGCTTTCGGCATCACGGCCTTGAGCTGCACGAACAGATAACCGCGTTCGCCGGCCTTGTTCAGCAGGCCATGGCCCTTGGCGCGCATGCGCTGGCCGTTCTGGCTGCCGGCCGGGACCTTGAGGTTGATCTTGCCGGTCAGGGTCGGCACGGCCACTTCAGTGCCCAATGCCAACTCCCATGGAGCCAGCGGCAAGGTGATGATCAGGTTTTCGCCTTCGACATCGAATTTCGGGTGCGGCGCAAACCGAATGGTCAGGTACAGGTCGCCATTGGCCCCGCCACCGATGCCCGGTGCGCCCTGGCCCTTCAGGCGAATCCGCTCGCCGTCGGTGACGCCGGCCGGAATCTTCACGTTCAGGCTTTTGCTGGTGTTGCTGACGTGCTGGCCGTGCGCGTTGTATTGCGGCACCTGAAAGGTGACTTTCTTCGATTCGTTCGACAGGGTCTCTTCGAGGAAGACCGGCAGTTCCATTTCCACGTCTTGCCCTCGGCGTCCGCGTGATTGGCGGCTCTCGGCGCCACCAAAACCGGGGCCGCGATTGCCGAAGATCGAACTGAAGAAGTCCGAGAAGTCGCCCGTGTCGCCACCGCCGCCACCGAAGCCGCCACGGCTCTGCCAGCCCGGCGGGCCCTGGAACGGCTGACCATGCTGACCATAACGGCGCAGTTCGTCGTATTCGGCGCGCTTGTCGGCGCTTTTCAGCGCTTCATAGGCTTCCGAGGCGTCCTTGAACTTGGCCTCGGCGTCTTTTTCCTTGCTGACATCGGGGTGGTATTTGCGCGCCAGCTTGCGATAGGCCGCCTTGATGGCCTTGTCGTCGGCTGTCGGCTCCACGCCGAGTATCTTGTAATAGTCTTTGAAGTCCATGGAAGGATCACCATCCGTTATCGATTTCGCGCCGAGGCCAGCATGCGCCCGATTGGCACGTGCCGGGTTGACCGATCTCAAGTTTGTGACCGGGTGGCGCCGCAGAAGTTTATCGGCAGTGGACGACGGTTCTTGCGACCGCCGGTGTGTCTGCCGGCCCATGCCAGCAAGTTTGGGGCGAAGCGGCGCTTTTCAAGCTGTCTGCCGGCGAAATAGCGGATGACCGGCCTTCGAATCTGCCGCGCACTGGCATACACTGCGCGGCCGTTTTTTCACCGGAAACCGAAAGACATGAAAGACGCCTCTCCAGCCCGCGCCTGCGGCATCGACTTCGGCACGTCCAACTCCACCGTCGGCTGGCTGCGCCCCGGCATGGACACCATGATCGCGCTGGAAGACGACAAGATCACCCTGCCGTCGGTGGTCTTCTTCAACATCGAGGAACGTCGCCCGGTCTACGGTCGCCTGGCCCTGCACGAGTATCTGGAAGGCTACGAAGGCCGGCTGATGCGCTCGTTGAAAAGCCTGCTCGGCTCCAAGCTGATCAAGCACGACACCAGCGTCCTCGGCACAGCAATGCCGTTCAAGGACCTGCTCGGGCTGTTCATCGGCCAGCTCAAGAGCCGCGCCGAAACCGCCGCCGGTCGGGAATTCGAGCAAGTGGTGCTGGGCCGTCCGGTGTTCTTCGTCGATGACGATCCACTGGCTGACCAGGAAGCCGAAGACACCCTGGTCGAGGTGGCGCGCAAGATCGGTTTCAAAGAGGTTTCGTTCCAGTACGAACCGATCGCGGCGGCATTCGACTACGAGTCGACCATCGAGAAAGAAGAGCTCGTGCTGATCGTCGACATCGGCGGTGGTACCTCCGACTTCTCGCTGGTGCGCCTGTCCCCCGATCGTCGTGGTGTCGATAACCGTCACGACGACATCCTCGCCACTGGCGGTGTGCACATCGGCGGGACCGATTTCGATAAACAGCTGAGCCTGCAAGGCCTGATGCCGCTGTTCGGCTATGGCAGCCGGATGAAGAGCGGCGCCTACATGCCGACCAGCCATCACATGAACCTGGCGACCTGGCACACGATCAACTCGGTGTACTCGCAGAAATCCACGCTGGCGCTGGGCAGCATGCGCTACGACATCGAAGACACCGGCGGCATCGATCGCCTGTTCAAACTGATCGAACAGCGCGCCGGCCACTGGCTGGCGATGGAAGTGGAAGAAACCAAGATCCAGCTGACCCACGCCGACAGCCGTCATGTGCCGCTGGACCGCATCGAAGCCGGGCTGAGCGTCGAGCTGAGCCGCGCGTTGTTCGAATCGGCGATCGAGGCCTTGCTGGAGCGCGTGCGCGGCAGCGTTACGCAATTGCTCAATGATGCCGGCGTGGCGGTCGATCAGGTCGACACGGTGTTCTTCACTGGTGGTTCGAGCGGCATCCCGGCCCTGCGCAACAGCGTCTCGGCGATGCTGCCGAACGCGCGGCATGTCGAAGGCAACATCTTTGGCAGCATTGGTAGCGGTTTGGCGATTGAAGCCCGCAAACGCTACGGCGTTTAACGCCAGCTACAAGCTTTAAGCTGCAAGCGACAAGCAAGAGCAAAAGCAAAAACAAAAACAAAAGCCGCTGCAGCTTTTGCCTTTGCTTTTACTTGCCGCTTGAAGCTTGCAACTGAAAGCTGCTTTTCAAACCATTCCTCCGAGCTTCAACTCACTCTTCAGATACGCGTAATAAATCGGCCCCGCCACCACCCCCGGCAAACCGAACGCGGCTTCGAACACCAGCATCGCCAGGAGCAACTCCCAAGACTTGGCACTGATCTGCCCGCCGACGATGCGCGCGTTGAGAAAGTATTCGAGCTTGTGGATCACGATCAGGTAGCCCAGCGCGGCGATTGCCACCCAGATCGACAGCGACAGGCCGACGATGGTGATCAGCGTGTTCGACATCAGGTTGCCGATCACCGGCAGCAGGCCGAGCAGGAAGGTCAGCACGATCAGGGTTTTGGTCAGCGGCAGCTTGATGCCGAACATCGGCAGGATCACCGCGAGGAAGATCCCGGTGAACACGGTATTGAGCAGGGAAATCTTGATCTGCGCGAAGACAATGTTGCGAAACGCCTGCACCAGCAGATGCAAACGGTCGAACAAAGCGGCGGCCAGCGGCTTGCGCTTGGTCACGTCGGGGATGCGCTGCAGGGCGATGATCGCGCCGAGCACCATGCCGATCAGCAGGGTGACGAACATGTGCGCGGCGTCCTTGCCGACCAGTTGCAGGTCGGCCAGATGCTTGCTCGCCCACTCGCCGATCGCCACGCGAAATTCCGCTGCGCTGGCCGGCAGATAAGCGTCGATGAACGGCGGCAACTGCCCGCGCGCGCGATCGACCACGCCCATGAATTTATCGAGCGAGGCGCCGGGGTTTTCCGCTTCATGCAGGAGGAAACTGATGGCGCCGGCGAAGATCAGCGCGAGCGCACTCACCACCAGCGTGCCGAGCAGCGCCACCGCCAACCAGCGCGCACGCCGCCCTTCGATCAGCCGTTGCAATTGCGGGGTGAGCATGTTGACCAGCTCGAACACCAGCAAGCCGGCGAGCAGGCTCGGCAGCAAGCGCAGCGGCAGCACCAGCAGCAAACCGCCAAAAATGATGATGCAACTGACCCAGAACACAACATGACGCTGAGAAAACGTTGGCATACAGCCTCAAAACGAACGGCGTGAAAGGATGGGCAGTCTGCCAGCGATCCGGGGTTAGCACTAGGGATATGCGGGGTTTCGGATTTTCGTGCAACGCGTGCGATTTCCCCCTCACCCTAGCCCTCTCCCAGAGGGAGAGGGGACCGATTGGAGGTTGCTGGAGAAATTTGCCGACCTGAACGTGCAGCGCCGAATCCGCCATCGACTCGGTATTTCAGACCACAGTGCCTGTCAGTATCCATGCGGTCGGTCCCCTCTCCCTCCGGGAGAGGGTTAGGGTGGGCAAATCTCAAGCCGACCGAATCAATCGGACACGCATGGCGCCCGCTTATTTCTTCTTCAGGCACTCACTCATGAACGCCTTGCGCGCATCGCCGGTCAACGCCTTGGTTTTCGCATCGGCATTGCAGGTGGTCATCTTCTGCTGTTGCGGAGTCAGCACCTTGCCGTCGTTGGCCGCCGGTGCCGCTTTCAGGCAGGTGCTCATGAACGCCTTGCGCTCGTCGCCCTTCAAGCTTTTGGCCGTCGCATCGGCATTGCAGGTGGTCATCTTGTTCTGTTGCGCCGTGGCGGCGAAACCCTGGGAACACACAAGCAGCCCGATCATCAACAACGGCACACGCAACATCTTCATGGAGTTTTCTCCTTGTTGCCGCACCGATGGATGCGGCCTCTGTCGCAGTGTAGTCAAAGCTTGTTACACCTTCCTGCCCTCGAGGTGGCTGCGCCGATACTGCTCCGGCGTGCACCCGGCCTGGCGGGCGAACATGGCGATGAATGCCGAGCCGCTGCTGTAGCCGAGGTCGAAAGCGATTTCCTGCACCGAACGCGAGGTTTCCAGCGCCTCGATCGCCGCCAGATAACGCAAGCGCTGACGCCACTCGCCAAAGCTCATTCCTAGTTCCCGAACAAATTGCCGAGCCAGGGTGCGCTCGCTGACATGCACCTGCGCGGCCCAATGCGCCAACGGTTGGTTGTCGCCCGGCGCGGCCTGCAAGGCGTCGAGAATCGTCAGCAAGCCGGGACTGCTCGCATACGGCAGGTAACATTCCTGCACCGGTGCCTGTTGCAGTTGATCGACCAATACCTGGGCCAGACGCTGATCGGCCTCATGCTCGGGAATCTTCACATCGCGGGCAGCGAAGTCCTTGAGAATCGCTTTGAGAATATCGCTGATCGCCAAGGTGCAGGCCCGCGCCGGCAACCGTGTGCAAACACTTGGATCAAGACACACCGCGCGATAGTTGACCGGCTGATAACTATAGAAACTGTGCTCGACCTCGGGCGGCACCCACACCGCATACTGCGGCGGCGACATGAAGCGGCTGCCGTCAACATCCATGTGCAGCACGCCATGAGCCGCGTATTCCAGCGTGCCCCACGGATGGCGATGCGGCGCGGCATATTCGTGGGCGTTGAAATCGGCGTAGCGAAAGTACACCGCTGACGGCAGTTCGCTGAAATCGAGCAGATCGATGTGTTTGCTGTTCATGCTGTCCGGATGCAGAGGCAGGTTGTCCGGTTCGCAGTATAGGCCGGCATCCAGACAGGCGATAATCGCGCTTCATCAACGTTCTGGTTTTGTCCCATGCAATACGCGTTTCCCCTGCTGGCGATTTTCATCTGGGCCGGCAACACCGTGATCAACAAACTGGCGGTCGGCGCGATCTTCCCCGCCGAGATCGGTTTCTATCGCTGGCTGCTCGCCGGCGTGCTGTTCACACCATTCATGCTGAAGAAAGTCATCGCCCATTGGCCGCAGATTCGGCCGAACCTGGGGCGGATTTTCATCCTCGGCGTGCTCGGCATGGCGGTATATCAGAGCCTCGCCTATTTCGCCGCAACACTCACCACCGCGACCAACATGGGCATCATCCTGTCGCTGATGCCATTGATGTCGCTGGCCATGGCGATCATCAGCCTCGGCCAGCGCCTGACCGCTGGTGCCTTGGTCGGCGCGGTGCTGTCGTTCGCTGGCGTGCTGGTGGTGGTGTCATCCGGCAGCCTCGATGCGCTGCTGCAACACGGGGTCAATCTGGGCGATGCGATGATGCTGATCGCCACGCTGGCCTACGCGGTTTACAGCACGCTGCTGAAAAAGTGGCAACTGCGCCTGCCGCCACTGGTGCTGCTGTACTTGCAGGTGCTGGTGGCGATTGTGGTGTTGTTTCCATTGTTCGCTGCTTCGCCAAAGACCGGGCTGAACCTGCAGAACGTGCCGCTGGTACTGTATGCATGCCTGCTGGCCTCGATGGTCGCGCCGCTGGCGTGGATGCAGGCGGTGCAGCGACTGGGGCCGAGCC
The DNA here is from genome assembly GCF_019145375.1 of Pseudomonas triticicola. Taxonomy (NCBI): domain Bacteria; kingdom Pseudomonadati; phylum Pseudomonadota; class Gammaproteobacteria; order Pseudomonadales; family Pseudomonadaceae; genus Pseudomonas; species Pseudomonas triticicola. The sequence goes on from NZ_JAHSTX010000001.1 coordinate 3,944,600, forward strand.
GGACGACGCTGTTTTTCAATCTGCTGCCATTGATTACCGCGCTGATTGCAGCAGTGGTGTTGAAGGAACAGTTGGCGATGTATCACCTGGTGGGCGGGTTGCTGACCTTGGGTGGGGTGGTTTTGTCGGAGCGCTGGACGACCGTTTTGGGCCGCCGGGCCAGCGTCGCCTGATTGAAAAGATCGCAGGCTTCGGCAGCTCCTACAGGGACCGCATTGCAAGGTAGGAGCTGCCGAAGGCTGCGATCTTTTGATTTTGCTTCTATAACCCTGCAGCCTCCAGCCGCGCCGCATGCTCGACAAACAGCCTTACCGGATCCGCGCCTTTGCCCACCAGTCCCAGCGACTGATTGACGATGTCGAAATGATCCAGCGGATAGTCATCAACGATCACCGTGCCCAGATGCGAGCTGTAACGGCCGACCATGCCGTCGCACTGCCCCGGCTCACGGACGAAGGTCTTGGCAAACAAGCGACAACTGCGGTTGGTGCCGTCAAGAAGATTGCCGCCACGATCGGTCTTGCCCGGTTGCAGCGTCCCTGACCAGGAGTAATAGCGCACACCGTTGACCTCTTCCGGCCCCTGCCCTCCCCAGACTTCCGGCAGCCCTTGTGGATAACGCTGATTGAATAATGCAACGCCCGCAGTCGTCAGCGATTGGTGAGAAGCGTGGATATCCACCGGCAGTTTCGGCCCGTGATAACCCGTGTCGAGCAGTGCCATGATCCAGCCGATCAGGCGCAGCAACGCTTCGAGCAAGCGCCCCTTGGCGCTGTTGGCGGGATAGTGCTTTTCCAGATAATCGGCCAGTTCTGAGCCGTGATTCGGCCCGGCCACCGATGTTACCGAGGCGACCAGATCCGGGCGCTTCGCCGCCGCATACCGCGCGGTCAACGCGCCCTGACTGTGGCCGAACAGGTTGACCTTCTGCGCCCCGCTCTCGTGGAGGATTTCCTCGATCCGCGCCAGCAATTGCTCGCCGCGCACTTCCGTGGAGTTGAGTGGCGAGACCTGCACCGCGACCACCGTCGCACCACCACGGCGCAAAGCCTTGATGATGCCGAACCAATACGGATAAAGCACGAGCCGGACAAAGCCGAGCATGCCCGGCACCAGCACCAGTGGATAACGTGTCGACATGGGTTACATCCTTGTGTGCGGTGAGTGGATGCCAGACGTGCAAGACGCCCGCCAAGCATCCTCCGTGACGATGACAACTGAACGATGAGCCTACTTCAGCCCCGCCACCCCCGCCACAATCAGCCCCACCGAAAGCAGTTTCACCAGCGTCAGGCTCTCGCCAAGCAGCGCGAAACCGAGAAACACCGTGCCCAGTGAGCCGATCGCCGTCCAGACCGGATAGGCGATGCTCACCGGCAAGTCGCGCATGGCCAGGGTCAGAAAGCCGATGCCGCCGACTGCCGCAATAACAGTGATTAACGATGGCCATAAGCGAGTGAAGCCGTCGGCGTACTTCATGCCCATGGCGAAGGTCACTTCGAAGCCAGCGGCGATCAGCAGAAACAGCCAGGCCATCTAGAACTCCCGGGCCAGCTCGAGCAGCCGCTGCTCGGCCTCGGCCACCGACACCGCGAAGGTGCGCTCAGCGGACTCCTCGCCCTCGGCCGCGACCACGCTGACGTCATTGATACCGATAAAGCCCAGCGCGGTGCGCAGCCAAGGATCGGCATGATTGAGCGCCGCCAGCTCACCACCCGGGCCGAAGCCGAAACCGCCGCGACTAGTGACGATCAAGGCTTTCTTGCCCTGCAACAGCGGCGTGTATTGGGCCACGCCATTGTCCAACGTGTGATCGAAGGTCAACCCCAGCCGCACAATCTGATCGACCCAGGCCTTGAGGCCGCTGGGCACGCTGAAGTTGTACATCGGCGTGGAAATCAGCAGCAGATCATGGGCGAACAACTCGTCGACCAATTGATCGCTGAGCGCAAGATCAGCCTGCATCACCAACGGCCGCGCCTCAGGCTGGGGATAAAACGCCGCCGCGACAAACGCCTCGTTGACCGCAGGAACCGGCACCCGCCCAACCTCACGACGGGTCACCTGCCCTTCAGGATGGCGCCCCTGCCAGGCAGCCAAAAAACCCTCTGCCAAACGCCTTGAAGTCGACCGATCCCCACGCGGACTGCCATGCACCACAAGAATCCTGCTCATCTATAAAACCTCCGTCTAAACTCATACCACTTGAGGCTTGCAGCTTGCAGCTCGCCGCTGCTCCTCTTCAAATGAGTAAAAATCAGTCGGGATGAATCCATTTCATCCATGGAGTGTTCAATGTTTGCTTCGCTGCCGCTGACTGCCCTGCGCGCTTTCGAATCCGCTTCGCGCCTGCTGAGCTTCAAGGCTGCAGCCGAAGAACTGGCAGTGACGCCGACGGCGATCTCTCACCAGATCCGATCGCTGGAAGACTGGCTCGGTGTGGCCCTGTTTGAACGGCTGCCGCGCCAGGTGCGCCAGACCGAGGCTGGCGAGCGTCTGTTTCGCAGCGTGCACGGCGCGCTGCTGGAGGTGGCGCAAAGCGTCGACACTTTGCGCCCGCAACGCAACGCCAGCACTCTGACGCTGTCGACCACGGCAGCCTTTGCCGCGCTGTGGCTGGTGCCGCGACTCGGGCGCTTCTATGCGCAGCATCCAACTATCAATGTGCGCCTCGACACTCACTGCGAAGTCATCGATCTGCACCAGGACGCCAGTGTCGATCTGGTCTTGCGCTATAGCCTCGACGATTACCCGAACCTGTATGGGCTGTGCCTGTTCGACGAATCCTTCGGCGTTTACGGCTCGCCCGAGCAAGTGGCGCTGGCGGCGCGACGCACGCCGACCTTGATCAGCGTGCATTGGCACAATTCCAAGCTGTACGCCCATGGCTGGCAGGCGTGGTGCGCAAGGGCGGGTGAGCAATGGCTGGAGCACAATCCGGTCAATCGAGAATACGACGAGGAACATTACGCGCTGCAAGCAGCGATCGCCGGCCAGGGTCTGGTGCTGGCGAGCAACGTTCTGGTTTCGGAAAGCGTCGCCAGCGGCTTGCTGGTGCCCTACCGGGGCGAGGTGCAGGTCGACGGCGCCGGTTACAGCGCGCTGTGCGTGCCCGGGCGGGAACGGCATCCGCCGGTGCGGGCGTTTTTTCGCTGGTTGCAGGACGAAGCGCGGTTGTCCGGACTGACGCCCAGATCGCAGTCTTCAGCAGTGGCTGCACGGAGTCCGGCGTAAATCGCATAAAACTTTTCGCTTCGCTCAAGACTCACACCCTGAGTAGCGACCGCGTCTTCAGAACGTGGCGCCTATCGGATTAGCCTCCAGGAGAATGAAATGAGTGACGTGCATTTGTCTGATGTTCAAACCCTGCGCGAACGCGCGCGGCAACACGTGGAAAACGGCGCGGTCACCGAGGGCTACAACGCCAACCGTGAAGAAATACTGCGTTTGCTCAATGAGTCGCTGGCCACCGAGCTGGTGTGCACCTTGCGTTACAAGCGTCACTACTTCATGGCCAACGGCCTGAAAGCCAATGTCGCCGCCGACGAATTCCTCGAGCATGCCAACCAGGAAGCCGAACATGCCGATCGCCTCGCCGAACGCATCGTGCAACTGGGCGGCGAGCCTGAATTCAACCCTGACCTGCTGAGCAAGCTGTCCCACGCGCAATACGTGGCGGGCAATTCGCTCAAGGAAATGGTTTACGAAGACCTGGTAGCCGAGCGCATCGCCATCGACAGCTACCGCGAAATCATCCAGTACATCGGTGACAAGGATCCGACCACCCGCCGTATCTTCGAAGACATCCTTGCCCAGGAAGAAGAGCACGCCGACGACATGGCGGACATCCTCAACGACCTGTAATCCTTAACAGCAAAAAGATCGCAGCCTTCGGCAGCTCCTACAGGGGGAACGCATTCCAAATGTAGGAGCTGCCGAAGGCTGCGATCTTTTGATCTGCCCTGCTTACTTGGTTGGTTTAACGGTCACCGGTGCCTTGCCCTGCTTCATCTGCTCGAGCAACGGTGCGCACTGATTCGGCTCGCCACCGCTCGGCGCCACCAGCGCCAGCAACCCCGCCGCTGGCGCAGCAATCACACCCAGCGCAACCATGCCCGCCCCGCGCAGCATCAACGGTACCGCTTTGACACCCGCATCCGGCTTGATGAACTTGCCGCGCACATACAGCGGCGAGCGCAGGGAGATCAGACGCCAGCCTTTCGACTCAGGTGTCACGGTCAAATCGAGCTGCTCGGTGGCCATGTTCGCCGTGCCATCGATGTAGATGATCGCGTTCTCGGTATCGAAGACAAACAGCCGCGTGGTCGCCAGGCCGGTCTTGATGTCGAAATCCGCCGCCGCGCAGTTGATCTTCACTTCCTTGTCGCCAAAGATCTTGCCGACCACGTAGTTACCGACGTTGAGCCCGGCCAGTTCCATCAGCTCGCGGCTGATCGCGCCGTCATTGATCAACATCTTCAGATTGCCGTTGGCGCCGCCAAGCAGCTTGGCCACGGAGTTGCCCCGGCCACTGATGTCGGCATCGCCATTGAGCTCACCGAAACTGGTCTTCATCGGCTCGAAGGTCGGGAACAGTTCTTTGAGTTTGAATTTGCGTGCGGTCAACCGCGCCCGGCCTTCCAGCGGCTCGGTGCGGCCATTGAGACGAATCAGCGCATCCAGCGTGCCGCCGGCGACACCAAAGCGCAGCGGTTCCAGGCTGAGCTCGCCGTCGTTGAGTTTCAGATGGGTATAGAGGTCGTTGAACGGCAGCTTCTCGCTGTGAACGATGCGCTTGCCGGTGAACTCGACATCGGCATCCATGGCACGCCAGCGATCAGTCTTGAACTCTTCGACCGGCAGGACTTTATCGGCCGGTTGCTTGCTCGCGCCGCCACGGGCCTTTTGCTCGGTGTTGGAATCGGCGCCGATCAGCGGCGCGAGGTCGGCGAACAGCAATTGATTGGACACCAGTGCGCCGCTGAGTTTTGGCCGTGGCTGGCTGGCAACGTAAGTCAGGTCGCCGTGGATGTCGCTGTCGCCGATCTTGCCGTTGAATTTTTCGTAAGTGAATCTCGCCCCGGCCTCGTCATGCAGCTTGGCGATCAGGTGGCCGTCGGTGGAATACGGTGGGGTGTCCGGCAGGGTCACACCGGTCAGCGGGTAGAGATTGCCGAGACTGTCGCCAGCGAGTTTCAAGCGCAGATCAAGGGCGCCAAGATTCAGCGGATCAGTCAGGGTGCCGGCCAGTTCGATACGGGTGTCGCCGATCTTCGCCTGGGCCTGCAACGGGAACGGCTTGCTCGCGTCCTGCAACGCCAGCAGCCCGCCGATCTTGCCCTGCCCAGTGAGGTTCTGCCCGTGATACTGGCCTTTGACCTTGAGTGCAAAGGCATAGTCTTGCGGTGCGCCCCCCTTGTCCTGAGCAGTTTTCGCCGCTTTATCGCCGACGATTTCGCTGAATGGAATCGGCTTGCCGAGCGGGTCGATCAGCACATCGAGGTTGGTCTTCAGGGTCTGGTCGTCGAGGGTCACGTGGCCCTTGTCGAAACCGATCGCGCCGATATCGACCACCCAGTTCGACGGCTCGGCGTTCGGGTCCTTGGGATCGAATTTGAACGTCCAGTTGGCGCGGCCATCGGCCAGCCGTTGCAGCTCGGCATTCGGCTCGGTCAGGTCGATGCGCGGAATCACCACGCGCTGAGCCAGCAGGGCCAGCGGCGAAATGCGCAGCTCGACGCGTTTCAGGGTGACCATCTGTGGCTGCTTCGACCAGTCAGGGTTACCCAGGCTCAGGTCCTCGGCGACCACGTGCGGCCAAGGCACCCAGGCACGCCAGCCGCCTTCTTCCGGCTCGCGCTGCCAGATCACCGCGAGGTTGCCATTGATGGCAAACGCCCGGTGCAGTTCTTCCGAGACTTTGGCGTTGATCGTGGGTTTGATCCGGTTCCAGTCGAAAAACACGATGATCAGAATCAAGGCTGCCAGCAGCAGCGCGAGGATGGCGAAGGTCCAGCTGAAGATTTTTCCAGTGCGCGTCATGCACAAAGCTCCTGATCACGACCGCACGCCGACATCCCGACGCACAGCTGAAACGGCAGACCGAAGCGGCCCCTATGCAGTCTGTGACTGGCGAAAGGCCCGCAGGTTTAATTGAAAGGCAGTTTAAGCCATAAAAAGCCCGGCAAAACTGACCGATCGGTCGAGCAGTGTTACCGCCACCCGCACTTTTGCGAGGCACGAGTGAGTCGAAAATACCCACGCCAGTGCAAAAACGTCGCCCGCAAAGGCCCGGGCTAGAGCCTTCGCGCCGAACAATCAATTCTGTTGATTATTACCATTGCGTTTATGAACTTTTATATCGACTTATCGAGAGTAGCATTGCCCTCGTACCCACTTTATCGCCCTCCCAAGGAGCCACTATCATGAAACGCCAATTACTGCTCAGCCTTACCCTGTCGATGCTAGCCAGCACTGCTTTCGCCCTGCCCGCTGCCGATCAGGCCACTCCGCAAATCAAATCGAGCCACTCGGTGTTCAGTCAGACCGTAGCTTCCGACGGTTCCGAGCGCACTCCACAAGGTCAGACCCTGGCTGAAAACGGCCGCAACCGCCTCGAAGAAAAAGGCCTGGTTCAAGACGGCTCGGATCGCACCCCACAAGGTCAGGCCCTGGCTGAAAACGGTCGCAATCGCCTTGAAGAGAAAGGCCTGGTTCAGGATGGTTCGGATCGCACACCACAAGGTCAGATCCTCGCCTCCGACGGTTCCGAGCGCACCCCACAAGGTCAGACCCTGGCATCCGACGGTACTGAGCGCACTCCACAGGGCCAGACCCTGGCTGATGACGGCTTCGATAAAACCCCACTGGGTCAAGCCCTCGCTGAAGGCGGTGGTGACCGTGTGATCGAACGCAACAGCAAACTGAGCTGAGCCCATGACGGCCCGGCAAAAAAGCCCAATCAACGGATTGGGCTTTTGACTTTTCAGCTTCTGTGAATCCCTCGCTGCATGACTCCCCGTTCGACGCCGACAAAGCCGATTTGCTAGAGTGCGGCGCTTGTCCTGCCGAAGAACACACCCTGCGATGCTGCCCCGCGCCGAACAGAAACAACAGACCCGCAACGCCCTGATGGACGCTGCCCGCCACCTGATGGAAAGCGGCCGAGGATTCGGCAGCCTGAGCCTGCGCGAAGTGAGCAAGACCGCCGGCATCGTGCCCACCGGTTTCTACCGGCACTTCGCCGATATGGACGAGCTGGGGCTGGTACTGGTCAGCGAAGTCGGCCAGACCTTCCGCGAGACCATCCGCCTGGTGCGTCACAATGAATTCGTCATGGGCGGCATCATCGACGCTTCGGTGCGGATCTTCCTTGATGTGGTCAACGCCAACCGCTCGCAATTCCTGTTTCTCGCCCGCGAACAATACGGCGGCTCGCTGCCGGTGCGCCAGGCGATCGGACGCCTGCGGGAGAACATCAGCGCCGACCTCGCGGCGGACCTCGCGCTGATGCCCAAGCTGCAGCATCTGGATCTGGCCGGCCTCAGCGTGATGGCCGACCTGATCGTCAAATCGGTGTTCGCCACCCTCCCCGACATCATCGACCCGCCCGCCGAAGCCTTGCCGGAGCATCTGACCCCACAGGCGAAGATCACCCAGCAACTGCGCTTCATCTTCATCGGCCTCAAGCACTGGCAAGGGCTGGGCAGTACCGAGTAATCCCTTCTTTATCTGACACAGCGCAAAGCCCCCTGTGGGAGCGAGCCTGCTCGCGAAGGCGCTGGGTCAGCTGAATACATCTGCCTTACACGGCGCATTCGCGAGCAGGCTCGCTCCCACATTGAACATCTGTCATGGCCTCGCTTTGGTGCATGACAAATCCTTCATGCACCAAAACCTTCCAGACTCGCCGCGCCTGTTGAAAGATCAGGCACGCGCCGACAGCTATTTCCTACAGATCGCCCGATTGGCGCGGCGCTTGCTCTAGCCCAATCAACGTTCATTGCTGGAAGCTTTCCGATGCTGGTGATTCATCGCAGAATCGACCCTCAACCCGTCTGGGCCGCCGAGCTGCACCTGACCTTCGAAGCGCGCAGCAAAAGCCGTTTGCGCTGTTTCAGTGCCGAAGGCGAAGACGTCGGGTTGTTTTTGGAGCGCGGTCAGCCACCGCTGTATGACGGCGAATGTCTGCAGGCCGAAGACGGCCGTGTCGTGCGCGTCTGCGCCCGTCCCGAACAACTGCTCCACGTCACGTGCGCCAATGCGTTCGAACTGACGCGCGCGGCCTATCACCTCGGCAACCGCCATGTCGCCCTGCAAGTCGGCGACGGCTGGCTGCGCCTGCTCGACGATTACGTGCTCAAAGCGATGCTCGAACAGCTCGGCGCCCGGGTCGAGGCTATCGAAGCGCCGTTCCAGCCGGAACACGGCGCCTACGGCGGCGGCCATCATCACTCCCGCCACGGCGATGAAGACTTCAACTACGCGCCGAAACTCCATCAGTTCGGCGTGCGCCTGTGAATCCGGCCTGGGCGCTGCTGCGTCTGGCCAGTCCGCAACTGCCGATTGGCGGCTACAGCTATTCCCAAGGTCTGGAAATGGCGGTGGATAACGGCCGGGTCCACAACCCTGACGCCGCCCGCCGCTGGATCAGCGATCAACTGCTGCTCAATCTCGCCCGCTTCGAAGCGCCGCTGCTGTTGGCGCATTGCCAAGCCGCAGCAGATGAAAACTGGGCCGAGCTACGACAACTCTGCGAGAGCCACCGCGCCAGTCGCGAAACCCGCGAGTTGCATATGGAGAGCCGGCAGATGGGTTACTCCTTGCAGCAGTTGTTGAACGGCTTGCCGGAACTCGATGCGCCCGCCCGCGACTTTCTTGACCAGACCACAGAACCGCATCTGGCCCTGTGCTGGGCACTGGCGGCACGCGCCTGGGGCATCACCCCGCAGGACGCTCTTGCCGCGTGGCTGTGGAGCTGGCTGGAAAACCAGCTCGCCGTGCTGATGAAAACCCTGCCGCTGGGCCAGCAAGCCGCCCAGCGCCTGACCAGCGAACTGCTGCCGCTGCTGCAACAGGCGCAGCACGACGCGACCCGCATGAATCCCGAACATATCGGCAGCGCCGCCTTTGGCCTGTCCCTGGCGTGCATGGCCCACGAGCGCCAGTACAGCCGCCTCTTCCGCTCTTAGGGCTGTTTATTTTGGAGAATGAAATGGATACACAACCTCTGCGCGTCGGCATCGGCGGCCCGGTCGGTTCCGGCAAGACCGCGTTGACTCTGGCCCTGTGCCTGGCCCTGCGCGAGCGCTACAACCTCGCCGTGGTCACCAATGACATCTACACCCGCGAAGACGCCGATTTCCTCGTGCGCAACGAAGCCCTCGCGCCGGAGCGGATCATCGGCGTGGAAACCGGCGGCTGCCCGCACACGGCGATCCGCGAAGACGCCTCGATCAACCTCGAAGCGGTCGACCAACTGAACCGTCGTTTTCCCGGGCTGGATCTGATTCTGGTGGAGTCCGGCGGCGATAACCTCTCGGCGACCTTCAGCCCGGAGCTGTCCGACCTGACCATCTACGTGATCGACGTCTCCGCCGGCGACAAGCTGCCGCGCAAGGGCGGCCCGGGGATCTGCAAGTCCGACCTGCTGGTGATCAACAAGATCGACCTCGCGCCACTGGTGGGCGCCTCGCTGGAAATGATGGACAGCGACACCAAACGCATGCGCAACGGCAAGCCGTTCGTGTTCAGCAACCAGAAAACCGGTCAGGGCCTCGAGGAAATCATCGCCTTCATCGAACGTCAGGGCCTGCTGACCGCCGCCTGATCCACTTATCCACAAGGAAGCTTATCCATGACACTCAAACGCATTCTTGGCGCTCTGGCGTTGCTGCTGACACCGGCGCTGGCCTTCGCTCACCCGGGCCATGGCGACAGTGGCCTCATCGCAGGCATCAGCCACCCGATCGGCGGGCTCGACCACTTGCTGGCAATGCTCGCCGTCGGTTTGTGGGCGGCGCAGCAACAAGGCGCGGCGCGCTGGGCGCTGCCGTGCACCTTTGTCGGCACCATGTTGCTCGGAGGTTTGCTCGGTTTTGAAGGGCTTGAGTTGCCGGCGCTGGAGAGCGGGATAGCCGCCTCGGTATTGGCGCTGGGCCTGGCCGTGGCACTGGCGGTACGTCCGCCACTGGTGATGGCGGTCGCCGCGACGGCGCTGTTTGCGCTGTTCCATGGCGTGGCGCATGGGCTGGAGCTGCCGGACATGAGCAGTCCGTGGGCGTATGCGGCCGGGTTTGTCGCGGCGACAGCGGTTTTGCATGCGCTCGGTTATGGCGTGGTGCGAGTTCTTCCGCAGGCAGCGGCGCCGCTGGTGCGGTTGGCGGGTGCGGCTTCGGCGGCGACTGGGGTGTGGTTGTTGGCAGGCTGATTTTTTAGCGCCTGCACTGGCCTCTTCGCGAGCAGGCTCGCTCCCACAGGTTTTGTGTTCGCTGCAAATCCACTATGGTAGTGAGCCTGCTCGCGAAGACGGCCTGACAGACACCGCCTCTCTCAAGCGGTGCTCTCTGCTACCATGTCGCGCAATCGCCCCAGCCCGTGACGCCCGCCCATGCCCCACGCTTCCCGCTCCACCGCCCTGCCCGAATTGACCGCCCTGTTTGGCCAAGTGCAGCAGCACTTCCTCGACGTGATCGTGCCGCTGTGGCAAGGCCCGGGCTGGAATGCCGACATGGCGTTGCCCTATGAGGCGCTGGACGCCGCGCATCAACCGTTGCCAGCGCAACGCTATCGGGCGATGGCCTGCGCACGGCAGCTGTATCTGTTCTCCAGCCTGATCGGGGTTGTGGATAACGCTGAAGTCCGCGCGGCGGCGTTGTTCCGTTCGCTGCAACGGCATTTCCATGATGCCGAGCATGGCGGCTGGTTCTACAGCATCGACGCACAGGGCAAGCCGCTGGACCAGCGCAAGGATCTCTACACCCACGCCTTCATCCTGTTCGCCTGCGCGCATTACTGGGACAAGTCCCGGGATTCGCTGGCCGAATCGACACTCAACGCCGCGCTGGAAATCATCGGCCGCCGATTCGCCACCGGCGACGGTTTGTACGAAGCCTGCCTTGAGCGGGACTGGCTCACCCTGCAAACCGGCCCACTGCAAAATCCACTGATGCACTTGGCCGAAGCCTTCCTCGCCACTTTGGCGGTGCGCGAAGATCCGCAAACGCAGAAGGCCCTGCTCGAGTTATGCACAGCCATGCACAAGCAGTTCGTCGACCCGCAATACGGCGTGTTGATGGAGAAGCCACTGGGTGCTGTGGATAACTGGTACGAGCCGGGGCACCAGTTCGAATGGTATTTCCTGCTCGAATCGTCGGCGCTGTTGCGCGATTCGAAACTGCACCGGGCGCTGGATCGGGCATTTGCCTTCACCGAGCAGTACGGCGTGCTGGAGTCCTGCGGCGCGGTGCGGGCGATGCTCGATCTGGATGGCAATGGACGGCCGAGGGATTCGACCCAGCGGATCTGGGCTCAGGCCGAATACCTGCGCGCGCTGACCTTGCGGGCGGACAGCGAAGCAGTGGTGCTGCGCCAGTTGCAGGCGTTGCAGCAGCGGTTTCTGCATGCCGGCGGCTGGCATGAATGTCGGGATGAGAATGGTGAAGTCAGCCGCAAGGACATGCCTTCGACCACGCCTTATCATTTGGCGACTTGTTATAGCGGACTGGCTGAATATCTTCGCTGACCGAACAATTGCTTTCGCGAGCAGGCTCGCTCCCACAGTTTGAAATGCATTCCCCTGCTCGCGAATGCCGTTACGCGGTCATCAGGCAATCCACTTCTTGTCCCCGGTGAAGCTGATCGTCAGCCACCTCGCCGCATCCGGCTCGCCCAGCTGCGCCGATATCTGCTCACGTAGCGCGTCCAGCTGCGCGACATTGCGCAGCGGATACTCCGCCGGCAACACCACATGAATTTCGATGAACCGCGCCCGGCCGTGCTTTTGCACGTAGGACACGTAATCCTCGAAACCATGCTCGACCTTCGCCACCTCCATGACCTGCCTGACCTGCTCATCCAGAGTGTCCGGGGCAATACCCAGCACATCACGCAACGCCGGGCCGAGGATCTTCAACGCCGGGGGCAGCATGGTCAGCGCCAGTACGATGAGGATCAGCGGGTCGACATACACCGCCCACTCGCCATAGCCCTGGGACTTGAGCAGCAGCGCGGCGAGGAAACTGATCAACAACCCCACCGAGAGCATCGCGTCGACCAGCCAACTGATGTTGTCGAACTGGATGAGGCTGGATTTGAGCGTGCGATTACGCCGGCGCACGTAATAGAAGTAGGCGAACTCGACGACGGTAAACACCGCCGCATAGACGATAACCAAACCCAACTCGATATCACGGCCACCATTGATGATGCCGAACACGCCGTTGAGAAACGCGTAGATGGCGATCAACAGCAGGAAGCTGCCCTCGATCAGCAGCACCATCGGCTCCAGATGCCAGAAGCCGAACTGGAAACGCTGATTGCTTTGCTTGGCAATCAGCCGGGCGGTGATCAGCATCAGGATTTTGATGAACGTCGCGATCAGCGAAAAAAAGCCATCGAACAGGATGGATTGCGAACCTGAAACAAAACCGGTGACGATCCCGGCAATCGACACCGCCAGCATCAGCAGCGTCGATTGTTTGAGCAGTGCCTGCTCACCTCGGTTACTCACTTGAACTCCTCATGAAACCTTGCACACCGCCGAATGCAGTGGGCTGGTTGAGTGCGGAGTTTAGCTTATCGTCCTGTTTTGCCTGTGCCGGCCTTTTCGCGAGCAGGCTCGCTCCCACAGTTTGAAATGCATTCTCCTGTGGGAGCGAGCCTGCTCGCGAATGGCCTCAGCGCGGTATCAAGCCTTGTTACGCTCGATGGCAAACCCGGCCCAGGTCTGGCTCACCGGCATCAGCTCCAGGCTGTTGATGTTGATATGCGCCGGGGTGTTCATGACCCAGAAGATCGTCTCGGCGATGTCCTGCGGCTGGATCGGCTCGGCGCCAGCGTAAGTGGCGTTGTAGCGTTCCTGGTCACCGGCAAAACGTACCAGCGAGAACTCGCTTTCGCACAGGCCGGGCTCAATGTTGCTGACCCGCACGCCAGTGCCTTGCAAGTCGCAACGCAGGTTCAGCGAGAACTGTTTGACGAAGGCTTTGCTCGCGCCATACACATGGCTGCCCGGGTACGGGTAGTTGCCGGCGATGGAACCGAGGTTGACGATACCGGCGCCACGGCCGTGGGCGATCAGCCGAGGCAGCAGCAGGCGGGTGGCGTACATCAGGCCTTTGACGTTGGTGTCGACCATGGTGTCCCAGTCATCCAGGTCACACTTGGGCGCCGGGTCGACGCCGAGCGCCAGGCCGGCGTTGTTGATCAGGCCACGAAGTTTGGCGAACGACGGCGGCAGGTTGGCAATCGCCTCCTCCATCGCCTTGCGATCGCGCACATCGAGAACCAGACCGTGCACTTCGGTCTGCTTCGACAGTTCAGCGCACAGGGCATTGAGGCGTTCTTCACGACGGCCGGTCAGGACCAGCTTCCAGCCCGCCTCGGCAAAACGCCGGGCACAGGCTTCACCAAACCCGGACGTCGCGCCGGTGATAAACAGGGTGTCGGACATCGTGTTCTCCTTGCTTCGGCCGCCACGGCAGCCCTTGGAATAGAAAATCAGCAGGCAGCATGCCCGCCCTCGCGGATACGGGCAACACCTGCCAGCTGTACAAAAATCAACCAGACCTGCCAAGGCCATAGCCAGCGTGGCCTGTAGCCATGTGCACGCATGTTATCCACAGTCTGCTCCACAGTTTCCGGGGGCAAGTGCAAACGCGCAAAGCCGCGCCACACAAGGCTTTGCGGGCGAAATGGAAAGTTTTTTGCTTGACCGTGAGGCGGGGGATGTGCGGGACAGGGCATTTTGCACGACGGACGGTGCAACCGGGTGATTGCGCGAGGCCAGCAATTACGGCGCTCCGCGAGGTCTTTCCAGAGTTTAGTCACAGACTTATCCACAGGCTTTTACACACAACAGTACCCGACCTGGATGCGCTATAAAAAGGTTGACAATGGCGCCTCACGCCTGCTTGAAACTGACTGATCAAAAAACAATCACAAGCCTGGAGACCACGTATTACAAGGCCTGCAACCATATACACCCACGTTATTCACAGCCAGTTCCACAGTAACCGGGGACAAGTCAAAACTGTGGAAAAACAGCCATTTGCAGCGTCTATATGTCGCGCTTTGGCAGCTTGGGGAATTTGTTTTCCACAATTTTGCGAATTACATAATTTACCTGTGGGAGCGAGCCTGCTCGCGAATGCGGTGTATCAGTCAACTCATTCTCTGGATGTTCCATTCGCGAGCAGGCTCGCTCCCACAGGGGACTGCGGTGGATTCCAAAAAATGAAAAAGCCCCGGGACTCTCGCCGCCGGGGCTGTGCATGACAGCGGAAAAAATCAGTGCCCGCCCAGATAGGCGTTGCGCACTTCCTCATTCACCAACAGCTCTTTACCCGTACCGGTCAGACGGATTTCGCCGTTGACCATCACATAAGCCCGGTCCGACAGCTTCAACGCATGGTTGGCGTTCTGCTCGACGAGGAAAATCGTCATCCCGGTTTTCGCCAGCTCGCGTAGCGTGGCGAAAATCTGCTTCACCACGATCGGTGCCAGACCCAGGCTCGGCTCATCGAGCAGCAACAGCTTCGGCCGGCTCATCAGCGCACGGGCGATGGCGAGCATCTGCTGTTCGCCGCCAGACATGGTCATCGCCCGCTGATTGCGTCGCTCTTCAAGCCGTGGAAACAGCTCGAACATGCGCTGCATGTCCTCTTTGGCGTACTTGTCGCCAATCGGGATGGTGCCCATCAGCAGGTTTTCCTCGACGGTCATGTCCGGGAACACCCGGCGCCCTTCCGGCGACTGCGCAATGCCGTTGGAGGCGATGTAGTGCGAGGACTTCTGCGTGATATCGACGCCCTGATAGAGAATCTGCCCGCCCGCCGCTCGTGGCTGGCCGAAGATCGACATCAGCAGGGTCGACTTGCCGGCACCGTTGGAGCCGATCAGGCTGACGGTTTCGCCTTCGTTGATCTGCAGGGATACGCCTTTGAGCGCCTGGATCGGGCCGTAGAACACGTCCAGATTACGCAGTTCGAGGATCGGTTGACTCATACCAGCTCCTCTTCGTCGGCGCCCAGATAGGCCGCGATCACTTTCGGATCGTTGCGGATCGCTTCCGGCCCGCCTTCGGCGATGACGATGCCGTGGTCGAGAACCACGATGTGATCGGAAATGCTCATGACCATGCCCATGTCGTGTTCGATCAGCACCACGGTCAGATCGTGCTCGTCGCGCAGCAGCCGGATCATCGCGCTGAGCGCTTCGGTTTCCTGAGGGTTGAGGCCGGCGGCCGGTTCGTCGAGGCAGATGATTTGCGGGCGGGTGCACATGGCCCGAGCGATCTCCAGACGGCGTTGTTGGCCGTACGAGAGTTCACCGGCGAGACGGTTGGCGCAGTCGACCAGATCGACCACTTCGAGCCAGTAGAACGCGACATCCAGCGCATCGCTCTCGGCCTTGCGATAGCCCTTGGTATTGAGGATGCCGGCGAGCATGTTGCGGTTGACCCACATGTGCTGCGCCACCAGCAGGTTTTCCAGCACCGACATTTCCTTGAACAGGCGAATGTTCTGGAACGTACGGGCAAGACCTGCACGGTTCACCAGGTGAGTACCGCCGAACATCTTGTAGTACATGCGGCTGAGGAAGGATTTCGGCGAAACGAAATCGGTCGGTTTGAACGACTCGCCCAGCAACTGGATGACGTTGGTCTGCTGGCCGCGCACATTGAGTTCGATCTTGCCGCCCGTGGCCTTGTAGAAACCGGTCAGGCAGTTGAACACCGTGGTCTTGCCGGCGCCGTTGGGGCCGATCAGGGCAAAGATCGAATTGCGTTTGACCTTCAGGCTGACATCGCTCAAAGCCTTGATGCCACCGAAATGCATCATCAGTTTTTCAACAGAGAGTACGACTTCACTCATGGCGCAGTCCTCTCGTAGTGAATGGCACCTTTGCGTGGTTTGACCCCGGTGCGGCTGATGCGGATCAGCCCGCGTGGTCGCCAGATCATCATCAACACCATCAGGATGCCGAACAGCAGCACGCGGTATTCAGCGAAGCCACGCAGCAGTTCCGGAGCGACGGTGAGCACAAACGCGGCGATGACTACGCCAATGGTCGAGCCCATGCCGCCGAGCACGACGATGGCGAGGATCAGCGCCGACTCGAAGAAGGTGAACGAGGTCGGGTTGACGAAGCCTTGATAAGTGGCGAAGAACACCCCGGCCAGACCCGCCGTCGACGCACCGATGGTGAACGCCGAGAGTTTGACCAGTACGTGGTTCAGGCCCATCGAACGGCAGGCGATTTCATCTTCACGCAGGGCTTCCCAGGCGCGACCGACCGGCATCTTCACCAGCCGATGCTTGACGTACAGCACCGCCAGCACCACCAGGAACAGCACTGCGTAGATGAAGTAATACTTCACGTCGGGGTTGTAGGTCAGGCCGAAGAACTCATGGAACGGTACTCCGCCATCCTTCGCCCGCTTGCCGAACTCCAGGCCGAAGAACGTCGGCAGTGGCGCCGGCATGCCGTTCGGGCCGCCGGTCAGGGACAGCCAGTTGTTCAGCACCAGACGAATGATTTCGCCGAAGCCCAGGGTCACGATCGCCAGATAGTCACCGTGCAAACGCAACACCGGGAAACCGAGAATGCAGCCAGCCAGGCCTGCAGTGATCGCCGCCAGCGGCAGCACGGTCCAGAAACCCAGACCCAGATATTGATAACCCAATGCCAGACCGTAGGCACCGATGGCGTAGAACGCCACGTAACCAAGATCGAGCAGCCCGGCCAGACCGACCACAATGTTCAGCCCCAGCCCCAGCAGCACGTAGATCAAACCGAGGATGACCACGCCCAGCAGATAGGAGTTGGAGACAAACGGCACGATGATCGCCAGCACGATAATCAGCGGGATGATCCAGCGCAGCCGTGATTTGTAATCCGCCGGCAGCACGTGCACACCGGAACCGCTGCTCTCGAATCCGTCGAGGATCTTCAAGCCTTTGGGTGTTTGCAGGAACAGGCTGAGGGCAAAGCGACCGGCCATGACGATGGCAATGATCCACGCCACGCGGGTCGCTTCGAGGTTGAAGCTGTAGCCGTCGAGGACCACGCCGACAATCGGCCCGAACACGATCAGCGCAATCAGGCCGGCAAGAATCGCTTCGACCAGGCTTTTTTTGATATCGATGGATTTTTCAGTGGTTGCAGACATCGCTTACACCTTCGACACAAGAGGACGGCCCAACAGGCCCTGCGGCCGGAAGACCAGTACGAGGACGAGCAGCGAGAAACTGAACACGTCTTTGTAGTCGGAGTTGACCAGACCGGAGAACAGCGACTCGGAGATGCCGAGGATGATCCCGCCGAGCATCGCGCCGGGCAGTGAACCGATGCCGCCCAGAACCGCTGCGGTGAACGCCTTGATGCCGATGATGAAGCCGGCATAGAAGTCGAACGTGCCGTAGTTCATGGTGATCAGCACACCGGCCAGTGCCGCCATGGCTGCACCGATGATGAACACATAGGAAATCACCCGGTCGGTGTTGATCCCCAGGATCGAGGCCATCTTGCGGTCTTGCTGGGTCGCACGGCACATGCGGCCGAGCTTGGTGTATTTGATGACGTAGGTCAGCAGCCCCATGCCGACGAATGCGGCGATCAGGATGAAGACTTTGGTGTAGGTCAGTTGTACGAAGCCGGTGCCGACTTCAACACGCCAGGCACCGGTCAGCAGCGTAGGCACGCCCTGTTGTTTGGCGCCCTGAGCGATCTGTGCGTAGTTCTGCAAAATCAGCGAAATACCGATAGCGCTGATCAGCGGCGCCAGGCGGGTCGAGTTACGCAGGGGTTTGTAGGCAACACGCTCGATGACCCAGCCATACACCGCCGTGACGACGATGGTGAAGATCAGCGTGCCGAGCATCAGCAGCGGGAAGGATTCGATACCGAAGTAAGCCAGCAGAGCCAGACTGATTGCCGCCAGGTAAGCGGAAATCATGTAAACCTCGCCGTGGGCGAAGTTGATCATGCCGATGATGCCGTAGACCATTGTGTAGCCGATGGCGATCAGGCCATAGACCGACCCGAGGGTCAGGCCATTGACCAGTTGCTGCAGGAAAATACCATCCATAACGCAATCTCACGCAGTGAGAACCTGCGCGCCCATGACGCGCGGTTCTTCTAGGAAAAATACAGATGTACGTCGGAGCAATGTCGGAGCGTGATCAGCCCGATCGCCACTGATCCCTCTGTGGGAGCGAGCCTGCTCGCGAAAGCGGTTGAACATTCAACGCAGAGGTTGTTTGTCAGTGCGTCTTCGCGAGCAGGCTCGCTCCCACAGGGGATCGGTAGTGATCAGATGATCGCTTCAGCCCTTACTTCTGCTTTTCCAGCTGGTGGTATTTGCCGTCCTTGTCCCACTGGTAAACCACGTAGTCGGAGACTTTCAGGTCGCCTTTGGCGTCCCAGGTCTTCTCGCCCATCACGGTTTTCACCGGGTTGGCTTTCAGCCACTTGGCAGCGGCTTCGCCGTCGTTTTTCTTCGCGCCATTGAACGCTGCCGCCAGGGTCTGAACCGAGGCGTAGGCGTACAGGGTGTAGCCTTCAGGCTCAGTGCCGGCCTTGCGGAACGCGTCCACTACGGTCTTGCTTTCCGGCAACAGGCGCGGGTCGGCGCCGAAAGTCATCAGCACGCCATCGGTGAATTGCGGGCCGCCAGCGGTGGTCACCAGTTCGTCGGTCACGATGCCGTCGTCGGACATGAACTTGACGTCTTTCAGACCTTGTTCACGCAGCTGGCGAACCAGTGGACCGGCTTCCGGGTGCAGGCCGCCGAAGTAGACGACATCGGCACCGGCGCCACGGATCTTGGTGACGATGGTGCTGAAGTCTTTCTCGCCACGGGTCAGGCCTTCGTACAGCACAGGCTTGACGCCGCGTTTTTCCAACTGAGCCTTGGTGGCGTCCGCCAGGCCTTGGCCGTAGGTGTCCTTGTCGTGCAGCACGACGACTTTCTTGCCCTTGAGCATGTCGACGATGTAGTCGCCGGCAACGATGCCTTGCTGGTCGTCACGTCCGCACATACGGAACATGGCGCTGAGGCCACGCTCGGTAACTTGCGGGTTGGTCGAGCCCGGGGTGATCGCGATGATCCCGGCTTCGTCGTAGATTTCCGACGCTGGAATGGTCGACGAGGAGCAGAAGTGCCCGACCACGCCGGCGACTTTCTGATTGGTGAGGTCCTTGGCGACCGTCACCGCCTGCTTCGGTTCGCAGGCGTCATCGCCTTTGACCAGGACGATTTTTTCCCCATTGACGCCGCCCGCCGCGTTGACCGCATCGGCCGCCGCCTGTGCACCCTTCATGTACTGCTCGCCGAATGCCGCGTTGGCACCGGTCATCGGACCCGCTACACCGATCTTGATATCAGCTTGAGCAAACGCAGAAACACCCAGCGCAGTAGCGACTGCGAGGGCCAGAAAGCCTTTCTTGTAAAACGTCTGGGACATGAGGTGGTGCTCCAAGGTTTTTTTTAGTTGGCACTGCGACTTCACTTCACTCAAAGCTCAGAGCAAGGCCCGTGCCATCGGTTTTTTATTCTTCAAAAAGTCGCTGCGTTGTTGTTATTTCGACTGTTTCGGTCCCATTTTCATTGGGCGTGCAACCGTCTAAACCGCGGAAGGTGAAACCATTTGTTTTTTCAGGCGCAACCCGCACGCGCCATCATTGCAACCGCAGCGGCAAACGACGTGCAACCAGCCTGTAACAGCCCGCGTCACCGAACTGCACACTGCTGGTGCGGGACTGCTACAACCCGCACCATTACAGGCTAGTCGCTGGATGCAAAAGCGCCGCTTGCGGCAACAAATTTCAACACTCAAATGACGATGCGCAGGCACTGGCCCGCGTGATACAGGGAAAACCCGGCCTCGTACAGGCAACTGCGCAAGCCCACTCCGGCCAGGGGCTGCATCGGTGCGAAGGGAATCGGCAGTGCCTGCGGATTGCCATTGCACAGGTAATCGGCGAAGGCTTTGCCGACCACCGTGCCGGTGGTGACGCCTCGACCGTTATAACCGGTGACGGCCACCAGCCCCGGCGCCGGTTCGAACAGGCGCATCAGATGATCAGGAGTGAACGCAATGCGCCCGGTCCAGGTGCATTCCCACTCGACCGGCTTCAGATTGGGGAAGTAATGCTGCTGCACCCGATCAGCCCAGGCTTTGAGAAACCAGGTCGGTTTCTGGTTGCCATTGCCGAGGCTGCCGAGCAACAGGCGCCCGTCCTTGTCGCGACGGATGCTGCTCAATACCTGACGGGTGTCCCACGAGCCCTGCCCGCCGGGAAGAATTTCCTGCGCGGCGTCTTCGCTGAGCGGCACCGAGGCGACCTGGTAGTAATAACCGGGAAAGAAATTGCGCTTGAGTTCGGTCCAGTCGCCTTCGGTGTAGGCGTTGGAGGCGATCACCACTTGTTCGGCGAGTACCGAACCCTGGGCGGTCTGTACCGACCACTTCGGCCCGACGCGCTCGAGGCGAGTCACCGGCGAATGATCGAACATTTGCCCGCCGAGCCCGCGCACCGCATTGGCCAGGCCGGTGACATAGGCCATCGGATTGAGTGTGCCGGCGCGGCGATCAAGCAACGCGGCGGCGATTTTCTGCGTGCCGGTGGCTTGCTCGCAGGCCTTGCCGGTCAGCAGTTCGACCGGCGCGCCACGACGTTTCCACTGCTGCTCGCGACTGCGCAGATCCGCCTCGCCCTTGGCGTTATGCGCCATGTGCAAAGTGCCTTCGCGGCGCAATTGGCAATCGATGGCGTATTTATCCACAAGGCTGAACACCAGCGCCGGCGCCGCACCGAGCATGCGGTTGAGCTGACTGCCGACCGCCTCGCCGAACCCGGCTTCGATCTCGTCCGGAGGAATCCACATGCCGGCGTTGACCAGCCCGACGTTGCGTCCGGAGCCACCATGCCCTGCACGATGCGCTTCCAGCACGCAGACGCTTTTGCCTTTTTCCAACAGATGCAGCGCCGCCGACAACCCGGTGAACCCGGCGCCGATCACGCAGACATCGACCTTGACCTCGCCCCTGAGCGCGGCGTTATCCGGGCGTTGTGGCGTGAGCGTTTCCCACAGACATTCTTCGCGTAACGGCATTGCCAAGCTCCTGTCGGAGCAGCCGCAAGCCACAAGCTACAAGCTGCAAGCCGGTCTGCTTGACGCTTGTAGCTTGAAGCTTGTAGCTGCTTAATCGAATGTAATGCCCTGCGCCAACGGCAATTCCAGCGAGTAGTTGACGGTGTTGGTCTGCCGGCGCATGTACGCGCGCCAGGCATCGGAGCCGGACTCACGGCCGCCGCCGGTTTCTTTCTCGCCACCAAATGCACCGCCGATTTCCGCGCCGCTCGGGCCGATGTTGACGTTGGCGATGCCGCAGTCGCTGCCGACCGCCGACATGAAGCGCTCGGCCTCGCGCACATCGGTGGTGAAGATGCACGATGACAAGCCTTGCGGCACGGCGTTGTTCAGGCGCAGCGCTTCCTCGAAATCGCTGTAGCCGACCACGTAGAGAATCGGCGCGAAGGTTTCGCTGCAGACCACGTCGCTCTGCTCGGGCATTTCCACGATGGCCGGCGACACGTAGTAGGCGTTGGGGAATTGCTCTTCCAGTTGACGCTTGCCACCGAACACCCGGCCGCCTTCGCTCAGTGCCTGTTCCAGCGCATCCTGCATGTTTTCGAAGCTGTGCTTGTCGATCAGCGGGCCGACCAGATTGCCTTGCAGTGGGTGGCCGATGCGTACTTTCGAATAGGCAGCCTTGAGGCGGGTGACGATTTCTTCCTTGACCGACTCATGGGCAATCAGACGGCGCAGGGTGGTGCAGCGTTGCCCGGCGGTGCCGACGGCGCTGAACAGAATCGCGCGCACCGCCATGTCCAGATCGGCGCTCGGGCCAAGGATCATCGCGTTGTTGCCACCCAGTTCAAGAATGCTGCGGGCGAAACGCGCGGCGACTTTCGGCGCCACTTCGCGGCCCATGCGCGTGCTGCCGGTGGCGCTGATCAGCGCGACACGCGGATCATCGACCAGCGCTTCGCCGGCATCGCGGCCGCCGATCACAACCTGGCACAGGCTCGCCGGGGCATCGCTGAAATTCTTCACTACGCGATCAAACAGCGCCTGACAGGCCAGCGCGGTCAGCGGGGTTTTCTCTGATGGCTTCCACACCACCGGGTTGCCGCAGACCAGCGCCAGGGTGGTGTTCCACGCCCACACTGCGACCGGGAAGTTGAACGCGCTGATGACGCCGACCACGCCAAGCGGATGCCAGGTTTCGCGCATGTGGTGGCCCGGGCGCTCGGAGGCGATGGTCAGACCGTACAGCTGGCGCGACAGGCCAACGGCGAAGTCGCAGATGTCGATCATCTCCTGCACTTCACCCAAACCTTCCTGCGTGATTTTGCCAGCCTCCCACGACACCAGCTCGCCGAGGTCGGCCTTGTACTCGCGCAACACTTCGCCGAACTGGCGCACCAGCTCACCGCGACGCGGCGCCGGCACCCTGCGCCAGTGCTCGAATGCATGATCTGCGCGACTGATGTGCTGCTCGACTTCGGCAGCGCCTTCCCAGTTCACCGAGGCAATTTCGCTGCCGTCGATGGGTGAATGCACCGGCACTTTGCCGTTCTGGTACAGGGCCGGGTTGACTCCCAGACGATCAAGCAATGCGGCTACCATCGGTCTCTCCTCAAGCAAAAACAGAATGTGTGCGGCCATCTTTCGCATGGCCGGGCAGGCCTTTAGTTGTAGCCTCACTGCGGCGATGCAACAAACGACCTTTACGCCAGATATCATTCCGTTTATTCATGCTGCCTGGCGAAAGACAAGAAAAAGGACTGGCCATGCTGAACAAACGCCACTTGCCCTCGATCACCGCGCTGCAATGCTTCGAGGCCGTGACCCGGCACCTGAGTTTTACCCGCGCCGCTGAAGAGCTGAACCTGACCCAGAGTGCGGTGAGCAAACAGGTCGCACAGCTTGAAGAGCTGTTGCAGCACTTGCTGTTCCGCCGCGTGCGTCGGCGTTTGCAGATGACACCGGCCGGGGATTTGTATCTGGTCGAAGTCAGAAAAATCCTCAGCCAAGTGGAGATGTCGACGCATTACCTGCGTTCCTACGGCGGCGAAACCGAAGTATTGCGTGTCTCCACTCCGTCAACCTTCGGCGCCCGTTGGCTGGTGCCGCGCCTGAAAGGCTGGCGCCTGCGCCATCCGTCGATTCATCTGGACCTGTGCAACGAGCAGGAAGCCGATGATCTGTTACAGGGGCGCAGCGATCTGGCCTTCTATTTCGGCCAGGCTTCGCGGCCGGGCACCGAATGCCTGAAATTGTTCGGCGAAGAACTGGTACCGGTGTGCGCCCCGGGCAGCCTGCCGGACGCGCCATTCACTGACCCGACGCAACTCACCGACCTGGTGCTGCTGCAAAATGCCTCGCGACCGCAGGCCTGGCACGACTGGTTCGACAGTCAGGGCTACCACACCGAACACAGCTACCACGGGCCGCGTTTCGAAACCTTTTACATGTGCATCCGCGCCGCCCAGGTCGGTTGTGGCGTGGCGCTGCTGCCGCGGTTTCTGGTGGAAGAGGAATTGGCCGAAGGCAAACTGGTCATACCCTGGCAGCATGCGATGCCCAGCAGCGATGCCTATTACCTGGCCTACCCGGAGCACGCGGCGGAAGTGCCGAAGGTGCGGGATTTTGTGAAATGGATGCTGGAGCAGATCGATAGTCCGGTGTGAGGTCAACCGGGATCCCTGTGGGAGCGAGCCTGCTCGCGAAAGCGTCGGGTCAGCCACATCATCTTTAACTGACACACCGCATTCGCGAGCAGGCTCGCTCCCACAGTGGATCTGCGGCGCTCTGAAAAAATGCTGGCAATCCCCACCGCCGATATGCGCCACTAGCGCCATCGATATAGACCGCGCCAGGCGCGGCGCAACTGGAGACCCGTTTATGAGCGAGAGTGTGTTTGCCGATCGCATCGTGCAGAACCTGCTCGACACCGACTTCTACAAGCTGACGATGATGCAGGCGGTGCTGCACAACTACCCCAACGTCGAAGTCGAATGGGAGTTCCGTTGCCGCAATGCCGAGGATCTGCGCCCGTATCTGGCCGAAATCCGCCATCAGATCGAGCGTCTGGCCGAGCTGAGCCTGAGTGCCGATCAGTTGAGTTTTCTCGAGCGCATCAGCTTTCTGAAACCGGATTTTCTGCGCTTCCTTGGCCTGTTCCGCTTCAACCTGCGTTACCTGCATACCGGCATTGAGAACGGCGAGTTGTTCATCCGCCTGCGTGGGCCGTGGCTGCATGTCATCCTTTACGAAGTGCCGCTGCTGGCGATCGTCAGCGAAGTGCGCAATCGCTATCGCTACCGGGAGACGTCGCTGGAGCAGGCACGCGAACAGCTGTATCGCAAGTTCGACTGGCTGACCGCCAATGCCTCGGCCGATGAGCTGTCGCAATTGCAGGTTGCCGATTTCGGCACGCGCCGGCGCTTTTCCTTTGGGGTCCAGGCCGAAGTGGTCAACGTCCTCAAGCATGACTTCCCCGGGCGTTTCGTCGGTACCAGCAACGTACATCTGTCCCGCGAGCTGGACATGAAACCGCTGGGCACCATGGCCCACGAGTGGATCATGGCCCATCAGCAACTCGGCCCGCGCCTGATCGACAGCCAGATCGCCGCGCTCGACTGCTGGGTTCGCGAGTACCGTGGCCTGCTCGGCATTGCCCTCACCGACTGCATCACTACCGATGCGTTTCTTGGCGATTTCGATCTGTTCTTCGCCAAGCTCTTCGACGGTCTGCGCCATGACTCCGGGGACCCGGTGGCGTGGGGCGAAAAGTGCATCGCGCACTACCACAAGCTCGGCATCGACCCGATGAGCAAGACCCTTGTGTTCTCCGACAGTCTGACCCTGCCGAAATCGTTGGAGATTTTCCGCGCGCTGCACGGTCGCATCAATGTGAGCTTCGGCATCGGTACCAACCTCACCTGCGATATCCCGGGTGTCGAACCGATGAGCATCGTGCTTAAAATGACCGCCTGCAACGGCCAGCCGGTGGCGAAGATCTCCGACGAGCCTGGCAAGACCCACTGCAAAGATCCGAATTTCGTCGCCTATTTGCGACATGTTTTTCAGGTTCCTGCCGAATCCAGTCTATCTAGCAAGGAGTGAATTCATGCAAGCCGTACAGCGTGAGATTGCTGAGCAGCTCAAGGTGCAACCACCGTTCGCCGACGACCAGGCCCTGCAGGCCGAAGTCGCCCGGCGCCTGACGTTCATCCAGGATTGTCTGGTCAATTCCGGGCTCAAGACTCTGGTGCTGGGCATCAGCGGCGGCGTCGACTCACTGACCGCCGGCCTCCTGGCCCAGCGCGCGATACGTGAACTGCGCGAAAAAACCGGCGACGACCGCTACAAATTCATCGCCGTGCGCCTGCCCTACGAAACCCAGTTCGACGAGCACGACGCCAAGGCCTCGCTCGACTGCATCGCCCCTGACGAAATCCACACCGTGAACATCGGCCCGGCGGTCAAGGCGCTGGCAGCTCAGGTGTCGGCGTTCGAAGGCAAACCGGCGGCGTCGGTCGACTTCGTGCTGGGCAATACCAAGGCGCGCATGCGCATGGTGGCGCAGTACACGATTGCCGGGGCGGCGGGCGGTCTGGTGATTGGCACCGACCACGCGGCGGAAGCGGTGATGGGTTTCTTCACCAAGTTCGGCGATGGCGCCTGCGACCTCGCCCCGCTCAGCGGCCTGGTGAAAAATCAAGTGCGTGCGATTGCCCGCACTTTTGGCGCGCCGGAAACGTTGGTCGAGAAAGTGCCGACGGCAGACCTGGAAGACTTGTCACCGGGCAAACCGGACGAAGCGGCGCACGGCGTGACCTATGCCGAGATCGATGCGTTTCTGCACGGTGAAACGGTGCGGGACGAGGCGGCGAAGATCATTGTCGATACGTACAACAAGACTCATCACAAGCGGGTCATGCCGTTTGCGCCTTGATTTTTCAAAGGCATGAAAAAGCCCGCTGAGGATTGATCCTCCGCGGGCTTTTTCTTTGGCCATCAGTCTTTCGGTGAAGCGGATGGCCTCTTCGCGAGCAGGCTCGCTCCCACATTGGCCCTGATTACTTGACGACGATGGTGCCTTTCATCATCGAGATGTGGCCAGGGAACGAGCAGAAGAAGCCGTAGCCACCGTCAGCCACCTTGGCCACATCGAAGGTCACCGAGTCGGTTTCCTTGGCGCCGATGATCTTGGTGTGGGCGATGATACGGGCGTCGCCGTCCTTCAGGTAATTCTTGTCGATACCGGCCGCCAGGCCGTCGGTAGCGATCGGCTGCATGTCAGCTTCTTTGCTGATCACCAGGTTATGGCCCATGACGGTCTTCGGCAGGCTGCCGGAGTGGGTCAGTTCGACGGTGAAGGTTTTGCAGCTCTTGTCGATCACGATTTCCTTGGTGTTAAAGGACATCTGATCGGTGGAATCAACGGTGGTTTTGCACTCGGCAGCCATCAATTGGCTGCTGGCCAGCGCCAGCAGGGATACCGCAACAACTTTGGAAAACATGGTGAATCTCCAAGGCAGGGTTAACAAAAACACTAGTGGTGGAAAGACTGCCTGAAATCATCGCAAGTTCATATGACTTGAGTCAAAAATTGTATACAACTTTCAGGCTATGACACTCATCGACACAATCTAACGGCCATTTCGTTGGGCCAGGCCTATGATCGGCCCACCTACTGAAACGGAGTGCCAGTCATGTTCTTTAACGGCCTGTTGTGCAGCTTGCTCGCCGCCTACGCTTGTGGCGCCAGCGGTACTTTCGAATCACCCGAACGCGAAGTCTAGTCCTTGGAGCGCAGCGTGCCAGCCGTTACCCTGTGCGACTGATCGACTCAGGAGTAATGCATGTCGCTGACATCCGTTTGTGTGTTTTGCGGTGCCAACGCCGGTACCGTGCCGGCTTACACCGAAGCTGCCGTGGCCCTCGGCCGGGCATTGGCCGAGCGTAATCTGACGCTGGTCTACGGCGGTGGTGCCGTCGGTTTGATGGGCATTGTCGCTGATGCCGCGCTCGCCGCTGGCGGCGAAGTGATCGGCATCATTCCGCAAAGCCTGATGGACAAGGAGATCGGCCACAAGAGCCTGACGCGCCTGGAAGTGGTCGACGGCATGCATGCGCGCAAGGCGCGGATGGCTGAGCTGAGCGATGCGTTCATCGCCCTGCCCGGCGGCCTCGGCACGCTGGAAGAGCTGTTCGAAGTCTGGACCTGGGGCCAGCTCGGCTACCACGGCAAGCCTTTGGGGCTGCTGGAAGTGAACGGTTTCTACAGCAAGCTCACGGCTTTTCTCGATCATATCGTCGGCGAAGGCTTCGTTCGCGCGCCACACCGTGACATGCTGCAAGTGAGCGAATCGCCAGATTCCCTGCTCGACGCCCTCGATCAGTGGCAGCCGACCGTCACGCCCAAGTGGGTCGACCAAAAACCCGGTTAACCCCCGGACACCGATACAGGGCAGAATACGCGCCGCTCAACCTCACCTTCGACCCCAGAGGATCGCCCATGGCCAAACCCAATTACTCCTTCGCCAAACGTCAACGAGACCTGGCAAAGGAACAGAAGAAAGAGGAAAAGCTTCAGCGCAAGAAGCAAACCGCTGAAGAAGCGGCACTGAACCCTGACGGTGAAGTGGCGACCGATGATGATGTTGATGCATCCGATGCACCGAAAGATCAGGCGCCCGACGCCTGAGCCCCACCGGGTTTGATGATCGAATCAGACCCTGCGGATTTGTGACGGGGCTGGCAGTTCTGCTGCCGGCCCTCACAGCCCTGCTTTCCCTGAAACACCAAAATCCCCTGTGGGAGCGAGCCTGCTCGCGAATGCGGTATATCTGTTACAAATCTATTGGCTGACCTGACGCTTTCGCGAGCAGGCTCGCTCCCACATCTGAAAACTCATCAATTCTGAGGCATCACCGTAACCCGCACTTCCGGGTCATGATTACCGCCACCGAGAATCACCCCCCGCAACGGCGACACATCGGAGAAATCCCTTCCCCACGCCAGCGTGATGTGTTCCAGCGCCGGCCGCACATTGTTGGTCGGATCGAAATCCACCCAGCCCGATACCGGACAGAACACCGATACCCACGCATGCAAGGCGTCGGCGCCGATCAGGCGTGGCTGCCCCGGCGGCGGCTGGGTGAGCAGGTAGCCGCTGACATAACGCGCCGCCAGACCGCGCGAGCGCACACAGGCCAGCATCAGATGAGCGAAGTCCTGACACACGCCGCGTCGACGCTCCAGCACTTCCACCAGCGGCGTCGCCACTTGGGTGGCTTCGGCATCGAAGGTGAATTCACTGAATATCTTCTGCATCAGCGCCTGCACCCCGAGCAGCAACGGTCGCCCTGGCGGAAAACAGCTTTGCGAGAACTCGACGAAGCTGCGCTTCAAATGCACATAAGGAGACTGGAACCGGTAGCGACAGGCTTCGAGCAAGTCGGCGGACAGCGGCTGACTGCTGTAAGTCAGCGCATCGCGGGTCTGCTCCCACGCTGGCGACTGGTTGAAATCCAACGCCGGTCGCGCCAGCACCTCGACCGTCAGCCGGGCGTTGACCTGCAATTCATCATGGGGCCGCTCAAACGCCAGCCGTGTCAGCGGATTTCCGAATACATCCAGCTCATCACGGCGCATGGTCGGCTCGGGACTGATCAACAGTTGCTGCTCGGTGCAGCGCTGCCAGCTGCATTCGCGCGGCCACAGGTGCGCCAGTTGCTGCGCGAGGGAGACCGGGCTGTCGTAGTGATAACAGGTGTCGTGAAAGATCTGATATTGAGCGCTCATCACACGGACACCGTACGCTGACTAACATCATCGACATGGGCGAAATGGCGCAGGGCCAGACGATCCGATACCTGGCCGCTGGCTTCGGCGATTTCCTGCAACAGATCGGCCAGACCATCCAGCGCGGCACGTACGCTGGATTTGCCGAACAAAGGATTTTCCAGACAACCGAGATCAAACCGCGACAGGCGCTCGACCAGTTGCGGCAGCGCGGTTTCCCGAGGCGCGGCGAAATCGTCGTTCAGGCGTTTCAGCGTGCGGGTCACCAGTTTCAGCTGAAACAGCACCGCGTGGGGGTTCTGCTCATCCAGCAGCAGCAAATCCAGCACCGGAATCAGTTGCGCCACCGCCAGATAGCGCGAGCGATAGGTGATGCTGCTGTTACCCAACTCCAGCAACCACTCCAGCCCGGCCTGATCGAAAGCACCCGCACCGCGCAGAAATGCGGCGAGGCTGCTGCTGAGAAATTGCAGGCGTTCGATGCGCCGGCCAATCATCAGAAAGCGCCAGCCTTCGTCGCGGGTCATGTCATCCAGGGCAAACCCCGACAGCGCTGCCAGCGACATCACCAGACGGTTGAGGAAGTCCAGCAGTTCGCCGAAGTCCGGTTCATCGACTTCCAGCTCCAGCGCCTCGCGCTGCAATTCGACCAGCGCCTGCCAGTTTTCCCGGGACAGCTTTCCGCGCACTTGCGACGCAGCCCACTGCAAGCGTTGCAGGTTGGAACGCAGGCTGAACGACCAGTCCTCGCCCAGCAACGCAGCGAGCAGGCGCTGCGGCAGTTCGCCCTCATCCGGCAACAGCGCCAGCCGCTCGCCGAGATCGACCGCTGCTTGCAGCGCCTGCGGATCATCGCCATCGACGTAACGCGTGAGCATGATGCGCAGCAGCCGCGCGCTGTCGTCACAGCGCTCGCAGTAGCGGCCGAACCAGAACAGATTTTCCACCACCCGCGACGGCAGATATGGATCGCGGCGGACCAGATCGTGCACGCCGACATTGCGCTGCGCCTTCCACTGCTCGCCACTTGGCGCACGATCGCTGAGCACCCAGGTGTCCTTGCTCGCCCCGCCGCGCTGCATCGACACCACCTCGGCATCGGCGTCGGCCGCCACTCGGGTCAGACCACCCGGCAACACGCGGTAGCCGTCGTGGCTGGCCACCGCATACATGCGCATGCCGATCGCGCGGGGTTGCAGATGACCGTCCTCGGCTTGCCAGACCGGCGCCTGCGACAGTTGCGCAAGCTCTTGCGCGACGTAGGCATAAGGCCGTGCCTGCATACGCTGCGCCAGCTCGAGGCGCTGACTTTCATTCAAGTCACGGCCGAAAACAGGCGCGAAACTCTGCGACGGGAACGCCGGTTTGATCAACAGCTCCGGGAGTTTTTCCAGTGCCTGCGCCAGCACCGGCGCTTCACCGCACCACCAGGTGGCGATCGAAGGCAGGATCAGTTCTTCGCCGAACAGGTATTGATTGATCTTCGGCAAAAACCCCAGCAGCCCCGGCGATTCCAGCACGCCGCTGCCCAGCGCATTGGCCACCAGCACCCGCCCCTGCCGCACCGCCTCAAGCAGACCGGGGACGCCAAGCGCCGAGTCGGTCCGCAGTTCCAGCGGGTCGCAGAAATCATCGTCGAGGCGGCGCATGATCGCGTGCACCCGGCGCAGGCCGCTGAGGGTTTTCAGGTACACCGTGGCATTGCGCACCGTCAGATCGCCGCCCTCGACCAGCGGATAACCGAGCTGGCGCGCCAGATACAGATGTTCGAAATAACTTTCATTGAACCGCCCCGGCGTCAGCAGCACCACCAGCGGTGCGTCATCGCCCTGCGGTGCCTGACGGGCCAAAGTTTCCTGCAAGGTGCGGAAGAAACCGGCCAGATGCTGGACCTTAAGATCGCGGTACAAATCGGGAAAGGCGCGGGAGACGATGGTGCGGTTTTCCAGCGCATAGCCGGCCCCGGACGGCGCCTGCGTGCGATCGGCAGTGACCCACCAGCGACCATCCGGTGTGCGCGCCAGATCCACGGCATACAAATGCAGAAAGGCTGACTCGGGCGGGGCAATGCCCTGACAGGGCCAGAGAAAATTGTTGTGCCCGAACACCAGCTCTGCCGGCAGCAGGCCTTCACTGATCAACCGTTGCGGACCGTACAGATCCGCCAGCACTGCGTTGAGCAAGCGCGCACGCTGAGCGATGCCGGCGGACAATTGCTGCCATTCAGCAGCCGCGATCACATGGGGCAGCAGATCCAGCTCCCACGGCCGATCAGCGCCCTTGGGATCGGCATAGACGTTATAGGTGACGCCGTTTTCCTGAATCTGCCGCGCCAGCAAGGCCTGACGCTGCACCAGTTGCGCCGGGCTGCTGCGCTGCAACTGATCGAACAGCCGCTGCCAATGCGCACGCACTGCGCCGCTGCCGTCGAGCAGTTCGTGATAGGTGCCCGCAGTCAGCGGGTAGCGGTCTAACAGGTCAGGCATGGAAAGCTCGGCAGACAGCAGGGAACGGTCAGACTAACGCAGGCACATGACACGCGGATATACGAAAAATCCGCGTGTTGCGTAGGCTCTAGTAACGGCGCAGGTCGATGGTCATCGGTAGCTCGTCATTGATTTCTACCTTGGGTACGGGAAGTTTCCCCGGCGTGTGTCCGAGGCGGAAAAACCGCGCCATGCGCCGGCTCTCCGCTTCATTGGCATTGACCGGCAAGGTCTCGTAATTGCGCCCACCGGGATGGGCGACGTGGTACTGGCAACCACCCAGCGAACGCCCCATCCAGGTATCGAGCAGGTCGAACACCAACGGCGCGTGCACCGGTATGGTCGGATGCAGACAGTTCGCTGGTTGCCAGGCTCGAAAGCGCACCCCGGCGACAAACTCACCCACCCGCCCGGTCGGGTGCAACGGCACCGCGACGCCATTGCAAGTCAGCAGATAGCGCTGTGGCGGCAAGCCGTTGAGCTTGACCTGCAAGCGCTCCAGCGATGAATCGACGTAACGCACCGTGCCGCCCGCCGAGCCCTCCTCGCCCAGCACGTGCCAGGGTTCGAGCGCCTGACGCAGCTCCAGCTCGATGCCATTGACGGCGTAGTCACCGACCTTGGGAAAACGAAACTCCAGATGCGCCGCGAACCACTCCGCACGCAACGGATAGCCGGCGTTGTTGAGTTCGACGATAACGTCGGCGAAATCCTGCTCGATAAAGTGCGGCAGCAGAAAGCGGTCGTGCAGCTCGGTGCCCCAGCGCGCCAGTTTCGCCGGCGCATAAGGCTCGCGCCAGAACCGCGCGACCAGTGCCCGCAGCAACAACTGCTGAGCCAGACTCATGCGCGCATGGGGCGGCATTTCAAAAGCGCGCAGTTCCAGCAAGCCGAGACGCCCGGTGGCGCCGTCCGGTGAATACAGTTTGTCGATGCAGAATTCGGCGCGATGGGTATTGCCGGTGACGTCGATCAGCAGATTGCGCAACAGTCGATCGACCAGCCACGGCGCACATTCCTCGCCCGGTTCCGGCATCTGCGCGAAAGCGATTTCCAGTTCGTACAAGGCGTCATTACGCGCCTCGTCGACCCGTGGCGCTTGGGACGTCGGGCCGATGAAGAGGCCGGAAAACAGGTACGACAGCGAAGGATGGTTGTGCCAGTAACTGATCAGGCTGCGCAGCAGATCCGGCCGCCGCAGAAACGGTGAGTCCGCCGGTGTCGCGCCGCCAAGGACGAAATGGTTGCCGCCGCCGGTGCCGGTGTGGCGCCCGTCGATCATGAACTTCTCGGTGGTCAGCCGGGTCTGTCGTGCCTGTTCATAGAGAAACTCAGTGCGCTCGACCAACTCGTCCCAAGTCGCCGATGGCTGCACGTTGACCTCGATCACGCCCGGGTCCGGAGTGACACGGAAATTGCTCAGGCGCGGATCACTCGGCGGTTCATAGCCTTCCAGCAGTACCGGGCAATGCAGTTCTTCGGCGGTGGCCTCAATGGCCGAGACCAGTTCCAGATAATCCTCGACCCGCTCCAGCGGCGGCATGAACAGACACAGCCGCCCTTCGCGGGCCTCGGCGCAGAATGCGGTGCGGGTCAGCCAGTCAGCGGACTCATCGATTTTCGGCACCCGCTCATCCAGGACAGCCGGTTCACCGTGAACACCGAGCTGCGCCAGATCCGGCAGTTCAGCGAAGTCCTGATTCGGATCGTTGGGATGGATGAACGGATATTCCGCCGCTTTCACCCACGGCTGCGAGGCCAGCGGCAAGCGGTAACCCAGCGGCGAATCCCCCGGCACCAAGCGACAGTCCTCATCACGCAGATACCAACGCCCGCTCTGCCATTGATCGCCCTTGGCCGTGCGCGCCAGTGGCAGCACCTGGCCGATCACCTTGTTCAGGCCCTGACTGAAGACCTTGCGCAACCGCGCGCGCTCCAGCGGTTCCTCCAGACGCGAATCTTCGGCGCTGACGTTGCCGGGCAACGCGCCCTCACGCCAGAGGTAATAGAGATGATCCTCGTAAGCCGGGAAGACGAAGCGTGCAGGCAACTTCAGGCGCTCGGCGACGCTGGCGAGAAAGCGTCCGGCCAGTTCGCCGTCGGCGCCATAGTCCTGCTGCTCGTCGGCGATCAACGCGTCGTTGTGCCAGATCGGCTGACCGTCGCGGCGCCAGTAACAATTGAGCGACCAGCGCGGCAACTGCTCGCCGGGATACCACTTGCCCTGACCGAAATGCACCAGCCCCTGCGGCGCGTATTGCTTGCGCATGCGTTGGAACAGTTCGGCGGACAGCCGACGCTTGTCCGGCCCCAGCGCGGCAGTGTTCCATTCGGCGCCGTCCGGGTCGTCAATGGAGACGAAGGTCGGTTCGCCGCCCATGGTCAGGCGCACATCGCCTTCGAGCAGATCGGCATCGATCTGCCGCCCCAGCGCCTGGATCGCCCGCCACTGTTCATCGGTGTAGGGCTTGGTGACACGTGGCGCTTCCCAGATTCGCTCGACCGACATTTCGTGGCTGAACTGTGTCTCGCAAGGTTCGACCAGACCACTGATCGGCGCCGCCGAGGACGGATCGGGACTGCACGCCAACGGAATATGCCCTTCCCCGGCGAACAACCCGGACGTCGCATCAAGGCCAATCCAGCCGGCCCCCGGCAGATACACCTCGCACCAGGCGTGCAGGTCGGTGAAGTCGACTTCGGTGCCG
The DNA here is from genome assembly GCF_019145375.1 of Pseudomonas triticicola. Taxonomy (NCBI): domain Bacteria; kingdom Pseudomonadati; phylum Pseudomonadota; class Gammaproteobacteria; order Pseudomonadales; family Pseudomonadaceae; genus Pseudomonas; species Pseudomonas triticicola. Next base: position 3,978,904 of record NZ_JAHSTX010000001.1, read on the forward strand.
GACGGGCCGTCGAGGCTTTTCAAATCGGCGGTCAGTTGAATCAGGTAGCCGGAAACAAACCGCGCCGCCAGACCGAGATTGCGCAACAGCTGCACCAGCAACCATGCCGAATCACGGCAGGAACCGGAGGCGTGTTGCAGTGTGTGCTCCGGAGTCTGCACGCCGGGCTCCATGCGGATCAGGTAGCCGATGTCTTCGCTGAGGCGCTGATTGAGCGCCACCAGAAAATCCACCGCCGGCAGTGGCGTGCGGTCGATGCTGTCCAGGTAAGCCTTGAACGTTGGCGTCAGCGGCAGGGTTTCGAGGTACGGCGCCAACTCCTTGCGCTCGTCGGCGGCGTAGCTGAACGGGATTCGCTCGGCGTACGGTTCGAGGAAGAAATCGAACGGATTGAACACCGCCATTTCCGCTACCAGATCGACTTCGATGCGCAGCTCTGCGGTTTTTTCCGGAAACACCAGACGTGCCAGGTAATTACCCTGGGGGTCCTGCTGCCAGTTGATGAAATGCTGCTCGGGCGAGACTTTCAGCGCATAGGAAAGAATTCGCGTGCGGCTGTGGGGCGCCGGGCGCAGGCGGACGATCTGCGGGCCGAGTTCGACAGCGCGGTCGTAGCGATAATGCGTGACGTGATGCAATGCGACATGGATCGACACGGCGTGCCTCCTGCGAGCCTTGGGCGTATGGGAAAGCGCGCAAGACTTATGCCATGCACAGGCTTGCGCGCTTTCGCGAAATGCTCAAGGCAGTACAGCACCAAAACCGGGCGATGCGAGGAAATGCTTGGACTCAGTTGCACGCAAATGTTGCGGACGCTGATTCTTGCCGTGTTTGATCGGACGCTTTCGCGAGCAGGCTCGCTCCCACATGTGCAATGCGTTCCCCTGTAGGAGCGAGCCTGCTCGCGAAGAGGCCAGCGGCAACAACTTGATCGTTCCCACGCTCTGCGTGGGAATGCAGCCCGTGACGCTACGCGTCACAACCATGTTCGACAATACTGCGAGTAACGGCTGGAACGCAGAGCGTCCCGAGAGGCATTCCCACGCGGAGCGTGGGAACGATCAGCAAAACGCCAACCCGAAGGTTGGCGTTCTGTTCAGCTCAAGCAGTGTCTAGCGCGGCACGACCGGCTTGCGTGTCGGCTTCGGCCCTTTGCCTTTGGCCGCATCCTTGCGCTCCTTGGCCGCCTGCTGGTTGCGGGCGAATGCCGCAGCCTTGGCCTGTTCACGCTTGTCCCACGGATTACCGCCATCACTGGCACGCGGCGGCAGACCGCTGTGCTGGGTGAGAATCTTGGTGGTCTTCTCTTTGGCGACCTTGTGGCTGCCGGCCGGCGTCGAGTTCTTGCGACGGGCGCTCTGGTAGCTGTCGGTGGCCGGCTGATGCGCCGGAATCAGTTGATCCTTGCCGGGCCCGATCAGATCGGCGCGGCCCATGCGGATCAGCGCTTCACGCAGCATCGGCCAGCCTTTCGGGTCGTGATAACGCAAGAATGCCTTGTGCAGACGACGCTGATCTTCGCTCTTGACGATGGTCACGCCGTCGCTCTTGTACGTCACCTTGCGCAGCGGGTTCTTGCCCGAGTGGTACATCGCGGTGGCGGTGGCCATCGGCGACGGGTAGAACGCCTGCACCTGGTCGGCGCGGAAGCCGTTGCCCTTGAGCCACAGAGCGAGGTTCATCATGTCTTCGTCGGTGGTACCCGGGTGGGCGGCGATGAAGTACGGAATCAGGTACTGCTCCTTGCCCGCTTCCTTGGTGTACTTCTCGAACATGCGCTTGAACTTGTCATAGCTGCCAATGCCCGGTTTCATCATCTGGTTGAGCGGACCTTCCTCGGTATGCTCCGGGGCGATCTTCAGGTAGCCGCCAACGTGGTGGGTCACCAGCTCCTTGACGTATTCCGGCGACTCGACCGCGAGATCGTAACGCAGGCCCGACGCGATCAGAATCTTCTTCACGCCCGGCAAGGCACGGGCGCTGCGGTACAGCTGAATCAGCGACGAGTGATCGGTATTCAGGTTCGGGCAGATGCCCGGGAACACGCACGACGGCTTGCGGCACGCGGATTCGATTTCCGGGCTTTTGCAGGCGATGCGGTACATGTTCGCGGTCGGGCCGCCGAGGTCGGAGATGACACCGGTAAAGCCCGGCACCTTGTCGCGGATCTCTTCGATTTCACGAATGATCGATTCTTCGGAACGGTTCTGGATGATCCGGCCTTCGTGCTCGGTGATCGAGCAGAAAGTGCAGCCACCAAAGCAGCCACGCATGATGTTCACCGAGAAACGGATCATGTCGTAGGCCGGGATCTTCTCCTTGCCGTACGCCGGGTGCGGCACACGCGCGTAAGGCATGCCGAACACGTAGTCCATTTCTTCAGTGGTCATCGGAATCGGCGGCGGGTTGAACCAGACATCGAGCTCGCCATGCTTCTGCACCAGCGCACGGGCGTTGCCCGGGTTGGTTTCCAGGTGCAACACGCGGTTGGCGTGGGCGTACAGCACCGGGTCGTTACGCACCTTTTCCATCGAGGGCAGGCGGATCACGGTCTTGTCGCGGGTCATGCGCGGGCTGGCCAGAATCTGCACGACCTTGGCTTCCTGCGGATCTTCGACCGGGCCTTTTTCCTGCTCGATGGCGCAGGCCTGGGTGTCCTGGGTATTGACGTACGGGTTGATGATCTTGTCGACCTTGCCCGGACGGTCGATGCGCGTGGAGTCGACTTCGTACCAGCCCTGCGGCGTGTCGCGACGGATGAACGCGGTGCCGCGCACATCGGTGATGTCTTCGATCTTGTGGCCCCACGACAGGCGCTGGGCGACTTCGACGATGGCGCGCTCAGCGTTGCCGTAAAGAAGAATGTCGGCGCTGGCGTCGATCAGGATCGAGTTGCGCACGCGATCCTGCCAATAGTCGTAGTGGGCGATGCGTCGCAGCGAGGCTTCGATGCCGCCGAGCACGATCGGCACGTGCTTGTAGGCTTCCTTGCAGCGCTGGCTGTAAACCAGGCTGGCGCGATCCGGACGCTTGCCGGCCATGCCGCCGGGCGTGTACGCGTCATCGGAACGGATTTTCTTGTCCGCGGTGTAGCGGTTGATCATCGAGTCCATGTTGCCCGCCGCGACGCCGAAGAACAGGTTCGGCTCGCCGAGCTTCATGAAGTCGTCTTTGGACTGCCAGTTCGGCTGCGCGATGATCCCGACGCGGAAGCCTTGCGACTCCAGCAGCCGGCCGATGATCGCCATGCCGAACGACGGATGATCGACGTAGGCATCACCGGTAACAATGATGATGTCGCACGAATCCCAGCCGAGCTGATCCATCTCCTCCCTGCTCATCGGCAGGAATGGCGCTGGCCCGAAACATTCGGCCCAATATTTTGGATAGTCAAATAACGGCTTGGCTGCTTGCATGTCGACGACCGGTGTTGAAGTGAAAAATCGCGGGCGCGGAATATAGCACAAATTTTGACCAATTCCGACGACGGTGGTCGGTTTCTCTGTGCGCTGCTCCCGCGCCACCAACCCGCCACACATTACGCGTTTTGTTGCACGCACGACGCACGAAACGGCAAGGAAGCCGCCCGCCCTTCGCACTCCCAAGAGCAGCGGGGCATTAGAAATGTAAAGGAAGACAGGCAATGTCACCCAAACCGCCAACCAGAGGCGTTACTACCGTCTCGGTACATCATCCGCGACCCGATTATTCGATAGCCCGACCTGGTTTTACGCCGCTTTTCGATGGCGGACCGGGGCACAGAATTCCCGCACGCCCGACTCCCACAACGGTATCGACATCGATCGATCACGGACTCAACCGCATTATCTCCGTGCCTTCGCGGGCAACGGTCAGCACGACAGCGGCCGCCGAATCGGCTGCAGTTGTGCATGAGCGGCCCTTGGGAGATTACTGGATCACTTCGCTGGTCGTGTTGCCGCCAGCCAATGCCGAAGGCATTTCGACGCTCAAGGGACGTCAGTATGTCCAAGTGCCTGAGGGTGGCACCGTGCAGGTCGGTCTGGACACCGCCAGCGGTCTTTACCGGGCGAAATTGCCCAGCGAATTGCACCCGTCTGGACCGCTATTGCAGTTCGATGCCGACAGCCGTCTCTGGCAACCGATCGAAACCTGGGCGCCATCGACCTACCCGCTATCCCCGACCCGTCTGGAGGCGTTTCGCACCGATCTGGATTTCAGCACGGCCGAGCCGGGGGAGGATGGCCTGTTGCGCTTCAACGGCAAACTCTATGTGCAGATCGAGAATCACGCCTATCAGGTCCTGCATGATCTTGATGCATCAGCGCCGCAGAGGGCGGTCATGCGCATCGTTCGCCCCGACGATCCTATCGCCACCGACGCCGCGAATGTTTACGTCGCATCCCGTTCAGGCAGGTCGGAACCGATCATTTTCCACGCTCGCCATGGCTGGCGAGGAACCTCTGTAACGGGGGCAGCCGGGATGCAGAGAGGGACAGGAGCGGCGCCCTTGGAGCCATGGCAGTACCTGGAAGTCGGAATCAGACTCAACCGTTTCAACAAGCGTATGGAGCAAGACATCGCTAAAAGTGAACACCTGAAGGATGTGTGGCGGAGCGTGAGGGAAGCAGGGGGTGAGCGCTCAGAAGCGGTCAGGCGCGAAACAATGGCACTGCTTGATCGCGAATTACACGGCCATCAAGCGCTGAAGTCCCTTGCAAAAGCAATCAAGTTCCATGAGCAGGAAAAACCCAAGGTACGGCGCTTCATAAAAAAGGACGATTACGAACAAAAAATGATTGTGCTGCAGAAGACCCAAATGAGCTTTTACAGTCAATTGGTCGAATGCGGCTTGACCCGCCATGCGCTGGGGGGGCCACTTATCGACATCGAAAGGCTCCCGCGAACAGTCAACGTCCTGGGTAAAATTCTCGGCCACATGCGAGAGCGCCAGCACATCGCCGACAATCTGGTGAACACATGGCGGGTCTCGCCGGACGCATTCAGTGCATACGCTCTGACACCAATGGACACACATGACGTCGTGGCTTCGTGGGTCTTGGCTAAAAGCCTGATACTGGATAATCCACAATCGACCGGCCACGCCCCTCTGGCATCAGAACTGGCAGCCCGCTTTGGTCAGGCGACCTTTGTTTACGGAGCGCTTGACGCAGTTCCCGAGGTTTCCCACCCTGCCGTATTGAACGGTCTGCTCCAGGAATGCACAGCCATCCGCCATTGGTTCGAACGCCTTGATCTGGCTGCGGGGGAGCAGCACGCGACTTCACGCATGGAGATCACTGCAGAACTGGAAATATTCGAGCAAACGCTGGTACACCGCTTGAACCAGCTGCTCCAACAGGCTGACCGTCCGGTGCTGACGTTCGACCAGCAGAACGTTGATTTCGAGTTCATACCGGCCCAGGACAGAAGCGGCGACCAACCGCCGCCCAAGCTCATCTTTCGGGCAAAGAAGAACGGCGTCTACAAGTTCCATGTCGGCGAGGGTCGACGCACTGCGCAAAACGAAAAGGTCATCGAGGTCCGCAACCTGCACAATCCCAGGCAGCCGTCACAGACCTATGACCCTGGACGCGGTGAATGGCGTACGCCCCGGGCAACGCCGCAGAGGAGCTTGCCGTCATTGGTTGCCGAAGCCAATCGGCACCTTGAGCGCGTCGAAGCGCATGTAGGCGCTGCCCGGCGCGAAGAACGGCGAAAAAACCATCCGAACAACATCGTCGAGATGCTTGAAAGCAGAGCCGAGGCATTGGATGACACCGCATTGCAGCTGCAGCGACCGGAACTGGCCCAAGGCGAGACAGGCGCGCTGATTCGGCAACTGCGGGACGCCAGTCAACGCCTGCGTGATGAGGGCGAAAAAATCCGCCTGCGAATCTATAAGGACAAGCACGTTCTGAACATCGACCGGCTGCTGTACCTGATCGACAAGGGCCACGTGAACGCCCGGAAAATCGAGAGTCGATTGAAACGTGGCAAAGGTTCGGATCGGGATTATCTCGACATCTATGTAGTCACCGATGCCCGTACCCACGATCCCCTCTGGCACGCACACTTTCATTATGCGAGGCGGGATTCCTCCGACTTGAATTTCAACGTGCGCGGCGCGCATCTGAAAACCCTTGAGCAAAGCCGCAGGGGTGTCAGTTCGCAGCGCAGGGAAGAGCTGGCGCAGCGGCCACACAGACCTATCTGGCGGGTCCCCCTCGATGGCCACACAGCGCAGAAAATCTTCGACCTGGCCGCCGCCTCTGCTCCCCCCATGACACAGCCTCAGGCAATGACGCCGAACAGGCCGGCAGCTTCCGTTGAAGAAGCTACCGTGCAACGACTACAAGGAATGTAAGACATGCCAGGCAAAACGCCTTCCAAAGGCACTGCAACCGTTACTGTCCATCGCCAACCGGATACGCCAGGGGCCCCACTCGCGCTACGCCCTGACCCTCCCGACATAACCCTGCGACCGGGCTTCGAAAATGCAACATCGATCGACCCACAATTCCGACCGGGCAGGCCAACAGGCAGCATCGACCAAGACGCAATCACTCCAGCTCCTACCGTTAGCGTGCGCCCATTGGCATCGCCGAACGAAACGTCACGCGCAGCCTTTCTACCGCTGGAGCATTATCGGGTGATGGCCGCTGCCAGCTTGCCGACAGCCAATACCGAGGGTTTCAGAACTCATAAAGGCCGCCAATACGTCGACGTGGTCGATGTCGGGATCGTGCTGGTCGCCAAAGACGCCGACACCGGACTGTACCGGGCACATCTTGCAAGCGAATCGAAACCTTCCGGCCCGGTTTTGTTCCGCGATCGTGATAGCGGATTCTGGCGGGCAAATGATGATGACGAAGTCAATACTGCCCCTCTTACCCAAGTCGGCCTGCAAGCGTTTCGCACGGATCTGGACTTCAGCACCAGCGCACCCGACAACGACGGTTTGTTTCGACACGACGGCAAGCGCTACGCGCTCATTAACGATCATGCTTATCAGGTAATGCTTGATAAGGATGGATCTACGCCGGTGCAAAAGGTCTGGCGCATCGTTAATGGCAAAGATCCGGTGGCTATTGATGATGACAACATCTATCACGCCAGCCGCAGCGGAGAGTCGAGGGCTGTCACACGCAACGCCAACAATACCTGGGTTGCTGTCTCCACCGGTTTGCTGGGAGGCATGCGCCGCCAGGAGGCGATCCCGATTCTGCTGCAACGGTATGAGCCATTCGTCACGAGAATGAACGAGATCAACGAGTCCGCTGAGCGCTATTACGTTCTTTCGGCGCAGGCAAATGCTCTGCCGAGCGGAAGCGCCGAGCGGACGGCGGCATGGATTGCCGTTGAAGTTCACTTGCTCAAGCACATCAAAAAGCAGGCTGACAATTTGCAGTCAATACTCGACCACAAATCCTGGTTGATTCATCTGAAAGCCAACGGGGTTTTCGCCGAAGAGTTACACGCACTTCGCCTGGATCGGGTGGTATACCTGAACCGACTGATGAGAGTCATGAACTTCAGAGGCGAGTCTGTATTCACCTCTCTGACTGCTGACAACTGTAAAAAAATCATCAGCTTCATGAACAAAAAGCTGAAGCTTCTCGAAGACCGGGAAGTGGTGATGGGGCAGATCCTGAAAGCAGACCGAGGAGCAGCCCCGGTACTTGCAGAACTCCGTAATGAAGTGGACACGGCCGAGCGAATCAACTTCAACAAGCTGAACATGTACGTCCACTTGTTCGCAGGCACGCCTGACTACCCGCCAAACGTGACCATGCGCTCGCTTCACGCCATCGACCTGATCACCGGCGACCTGCAAAACATTCCCGAAAGCGCGCAGCCGTTGTCGCTGATGCTGACCCTCGATCAAATAAGAGCCGAGAGAAGCCGCTTTGAAGCAGAGCTGTCGGCAGGCGGCGTCAAATCCGATTACGCCAGGGAGATCCTCGCGCTGACCGATCAGTTCGAGACCGGCATCGAAACCCGCTTGAAAGAAATCTTTGCCTCGTTCAACCGCAATACCGAGCTGCCCAGCCTGGATCAGAACATTGACTTCGACTTTATTCCCCCCCAGCCAAGCGATAGCGTGTCAGCCCGACCGCCGTCGATGAGGAAAGTGTTCCGCACCCGACGGCACGGCACTTCCAGAGTAATGGTTGGCGACACGGAAACCGCCGCAGACGGCAGCGTTATCGTCAAGGTTTCCAACCCGTTCCAGCCGAATGGCCCGGTCGAGCGATACGAAAAAAGACAGGGTGAATGGCTGCCTGTTCGCCCGCCCATCGCCAGCACTCCGCGGCCGGAACTGATCGCCGAGGCCAACCGCTTATTGGTTGACGTTGAAAGGCACATTGCCCAGGCACGGACCAGAGAAACCGCTAAAGACAATCCGACGGAAATAATTGAAGAGTTGGAAAAAGCCATCGACCCGCTCAATGAGCAGGCACGCCGCCTGCAAAACCACGATACAGCAGCCGAGGATGCCGAGATTCAAAGCCTGAGCGAGCGCTTGCAAAGAGCTGCAGACACACTGTCCGCGCATGGCCAAAGCGTGCTGGTGCGGATGTATAAGAACAAGGACGTGCTGGACATTTTGCGGCTCAATTATCTGATCGATCACGCTGAGCTGAATGCCGTCAAAACGGTTGACCGCAAACAGCTGGGCAAAGGCCGGGACAAATCCTTTCTCGACGTTTACTCGATCAGGGATAGCGCTAACGATGCGCCGTTGTGGGAAGCGCATTTCCACTATGAAAAACAAAGCAGCGAGCCGCTGAACTTCACCATCAAGGGCAGTCATCTCAAAACGCTGGAACAGAGCAGACGCGGCATCCAATCCCAACGCCGCGACGAGCAGGCCGGCCTGACCCACGTGCCAATCTGGCGCCAATATCTCGATGGACGCACAGGGCAGAAAATCTTCGACCTGGCCGCCGCCTCTGCTCCCCCCCATGACACAGCCTCAGGCAATGACGCCGAACAGGCCGGCAGCTTCCGTTGAAGAGCTACCGTGTAACGACTACAAGGAATGTAGGACATGCCAAGCAAACCACCGTCGAAAGTGACGCTCCCCGGTCATTTACATCTTCGACCGGACACATCCGTAGATACGCCCCCGCCACGCCTCAAGCTGACTCCGCGCCCCGGCCTCGATCAGACAACGTTGAGCGGCCCGTCAATCCGCGCGAACAGACCCACAGACGGCATCGATCCTGATGCAATCGTCCCTGCTCCGAACGTCACGGTGCATGCGATTGCTTCAATGCATCACCCCCTCGCTGATGCAGGCCACCCGCCTGAGCATTACCGGCTCGCTGCCACGATCGGCTTGCCCGACGCCAACGCTGAAGGCCTGAGAACGTTCAAGGGCCGCCATTACGTGGAAATGGCCGAGGGTGGTTTTGTGCAGGTGGGCAAGGATTCGCAGAGCGGCCTCTGGCGCGCCAGACTGGCGAGCGAATCGACACCCTCCGGACCGCTGATGCTGCACGACCTGGAGAGTGGGCGATGGCATGCGCTGGAATTTTCGCCACCGAACACCTTCGCTTTATCGGGGGCGCGTCTGCAGGCGTTTCGCACGCCGCTCGACTTCAGCACCAGCTCACCCGACAGCGACGGACTGCACCGCCATGACGGCAAACTCTATGCGGTTATCGATGATCACGGCTATCAGGTCTTGCACGACCCCGATGCGTCGACGCCTCTCGCCGAGGTGATGCGCATCGTTCGCCCGCAAGATCCTGTCGCCGCCGACGTCGACAACATCTACAGCGCGACGCGCCCGGGAAGATCAGAGCCTGTGGTGTTCGATGCCCATCAGGGCTGGCAAGGCATCGTAGTCGGCGGAGCCGGCGGAATGCAGCGCGGCAGTCCCGACCAACCGGCTTCGCCGGGGCTGCGGGAACGGCTCAACGCCGCGATCAACCGACTGCGCACGCCACAATCGCGACTGCGAAAACTTTACCCCTCTCTGGACAGCGAGCAGATCCGCGCGCTGCTGAGCCTCCACAGCGGCGATGTACAAGGCTTCTTGACCCGCGTCGAGACTGAATACAAGACCTTGAAGCTGGAACTCGCGACGTGGCTGCAGACCAGTGCGCTGGCCGGCGGGGCGGTCCATCCCTCGGTGGAGCGCGCCGCGCAAGAGATCAAGCGTTGCTGGAAACGGCAGACGGGAACAACGCTGCAGCTGGATCTTGGCGGCGCTGGCATCGCTGCGCTCTCGGCAGATTTCAGCCATGTACGCACGCTGCACTTGCAGGCGGTGGCATGGTCGGCGGGATCCGAAACTTTTCTCAAGGGGTTCACAGCCCTTGAACGCTTGAAAATCAATGCTTCGGCGCTCGATACACCGCCGGCGAACCTCACGCAGATGCCCGGTCTCAAGGAATTGGACCTGCGGGCGAACCGCATTGAACTGAGCGAGCAAACCGCCGCCGAGCTGGCCTCGCTCAGCCAACTGGAAAACCTTGATCTGTCGGATAACCCGCTGGGCAAAACCTTGGATTTCAGCGGCATGCTCCAGCTCAAGACGGTGAATCTGCGCAACACCCGGCTGGATGAATGGCCAACCGGGCTGCGAGATCAGCTAGCGATAGAGTCAATCGATCTGCGCAACAACCGATTGCGCGAAATACCACAGACAGTCATCAACCCGGCGAGTGATCAAGTGCTCGCCATCGCCAACATCAACCGCGTCACCCTGATTGAAGGCAATCCCTTTGCCAGCGGTTATTGGCGGCGGCTGGAAGTCTACTGGCAGAGGGTTACGGCCGAATACCCGGCACTGATCACCAGCGCACGCACGGATGCATTCCGGATTGATGGCGACATCCCTGAAGTCGTCATGCTGCTACAGATGTATCCAGAGAGAACCGCGCAAACTGCCCGGGAATACCTGATCGGTCTGGGGGATAATGCAGAAGCCACGATCAGCCGGCGTTTCGAGGAGTTCAAGGTGCTCGACGCACAGCTGCAGGCTTACGTTGCCGACAGCACGTCGGCAGCATCCAGCGCCGCCGGTAAGGAAAAGATCCGGGCAGAATACATTGCCCGGACTATCAAGGACTGCTGGCTCCAGGAATCGACGTCCCTCCTGCTGCCAGCAGTGAACGGACCGCTACCGCCACTGACTGCCGACTTCAGTCGATTGAAAATGCTCATCCTCAGTAACGTCGTCTGGTCCGACACTGCCGACACGTTTCTGTCGGGCTTGCCTGATCTGGACATCCTGACGATCACCCGCTCCGGCCTGGAAAAATTGCCCGCAGCCATCAGTGGGATGAGCCGGCTCGCCCACCTGGATCTGACTTCAAACCAGATAAAACTCGATGAGCACAGCGCTGGTGCATTGAGTGCATTGCATCAGCTGGTTACCGTCAAACTCTCTGACAACCCACTGCAGATACCGCCCGATTTCAGCGCGATGTCCGGGCTGCAGACACTGGAGCTGAGGAACACCGGAATAAGCGATTGGCCCCTCGGGCTGGCTGACAAGACCACTTTGACTGGCGTCGACCTCAGCAACAATAAACTGCGCAACGTCCCCGACGCGCATATCAACCCGCCTGTCGATCAACTGGCCGTGGTCGCGCGGATCAACAACCGCACGCTGATTGAGGGCAACGACTTCCCTTCGCCTTACTGGAGAAAGTTCGATGGCTACTGGCGAAGACTCAATCAACTGCATCCCGAGTTGATGACTCCAGCCCACCCCGCCGTATTCGATAGTGACAACTCGCGAGCGCAACGCTACCGAAAACTGTTCCCTGGCAAAAGCATCAAGGAATGCCGGGAATTTATCTGGAACCATGACAAGGGCACTGTCGCGACCAGGCTGTTGGCGCTCGAGCAGGATTTCGCCGTGTTGAAAAACCAGTTGGATGACTGGGTGTTTTCCGGAGGCAGCAATCGTCTGCGCTATGTCCGCTTCAATCAATTGCAGACCAACACTCAAACCCGCAATGAGCGCATCGAGGCACGCGATCGGATCATCAGTTGCTGGCGACGTGAGACGCCGCAGAAACATGCCTTCGACGGCACGCCGATAGGTCTGGAACTGGATTTGAGTGGCCTGACGTTGCCAACCCTGCCGGATCTGAACACCGACTTCAGCCATGTCGGCTCACTCAAACTCAACAACATGAATCTCACCGAATCCCCGGAAGGTTTTCTGACCCGCTTCCGCCATTTGCGCTGGCTGAACATGGCAAACAATCGACTCAGGGATCTCCCGCCGGCCATCGGCGAAATGCACGGCATGACGCGGTTGTTCCTGCAGGGTAACCAACTCGAACTCACCGCCGAGACCGCGCAGATACTGGCCGGGAGAACCACTCTGCGGGCCCTGTGGATTAACGATAACCCGCACTTGAGCGTGAGCCCGGATTTCAGCGCGATCACCGACATGCGCGAGGTCGACATGTCAAACACTGGCATCGATAGATGGCCAACCGGACTGTTCGATCAGCCCCTACTGGGCCAGATCCATCTGAACAACAACCGGATCACCATCCTCCCCGACTTTGTCGTCGCACCGGCAGCGGGTCGCCTGACGCATTCGATTCAAGTCAACAGCGGCACTCAGATAAGCGGAAATCCGCTGAGCGCATACACTCGAGAACGCCTGGCCGGCTACGGTGAGCGGCTGCGCCACTCCGCACTATCGCTTTACAACCCATTGAACCTGCTGACGACTTCAGTTCCGGTGGCCCGCCCGCAACCAATGGCAATAAATTCTGACCCGGTTCATCCGAAGTTGACCGTCGGCATGACGGCAAACGAGGCGATGATTCGCACCGGGCAATTGAACACGCTTAAAGCACAGGAGGGCTCAGATGGCTTTTTCAACATCATTGCCAAGCTCGCCCACCATGCCGATTTCCGCCGGCAGATCTGGGACGTGGTCGATGCCATCAGCGAGAACAGCGTGCAAACACGCGCTCTGCGCAGAGACGTTTTTGATCGCGCCTGCGAGGCTGGTTGCACTGACCTTGCCGCTGCCACGTTTACAGACATGCAAATACTGACCATCACCCATGGGGCGCGAATGCAGGCGAGGCAAGACGGCGATGGCACACGATTATTGAACCTGTCCAGAAGCCTGTTCAGACTCAGACAGGTCGATGATCTGGCCGCAGCCGAGATTGCTGCAAGCAGGGCAATTGTCGAGGATCCGCAAACATCAGCGAGTGAGCGCAATACCCATCGCCTGCGCTTGCGCGACCCGCATGAGATGACTATGGCATACCGCTTTGGGCTCAAGGATCGGCTGCAGTTACCGTTTCAGCCGCAGACACTGTCCTTTATCGGCATGGCTGGCGTCACATCGCCGATGCTTGAAGTGGCCTATCGAAAGATCATCGCCTTGAACGACTCCCCCGAAGAGTTTCAGGCTCTGGTATCGATGGATTCCTGGCAGGACTTCATCACGCACAAATACTCGTCCCGGTTCGACGCCGCACGTCAGCCCTATCAACAGAAACAGGCCGCACTGGACGATCAGTTCGCAACAAAAGTACTGAGCCAAAGCGAATATCAGGCGCAAACCAATGACGTCACTGCACAGTTGGCCATCAGCGAAGCGACGCTGATCCAGTCGCTCACACGCGAGGAAATTCGCACCGGCGGCGCCGTTGAAAAGCCTGCCGGCAGCGAGACGGCTGCTGTGGCCGATTAAAGCTGATCAGGACAGCAGGCCGGATGATCCGGTCTGCTGTTACTCGTCGTCGTCGAAGTTGTAACTGCCCGGCGCGAGGTTTTCGAAGCGGGTGTATTTACCGATGAATGCCAGCCGGATGAAACCGATCGGGCCGTTACGCTGTTTGCCGATGATGATTTCGGCGATGCCTTTGTGCTCGGTCTCCGGGTGATACACCTCGTCGCGGTAAACGAACATGATCACGTCGGCGTCCTGCTCGATCGCTCCGGATTCCCGCAAGTCGGAGTTGACCGGGCGTTTGTTGGGGCGCTGTTCGAGGGAACGGTTGAGCTGCGACAGGGCGACTACCGGGCAGTTGAATTCCTTGGCCAGGGCCTTCAACGATCGGGAGATCTCGGAAATCTCGTTGGTACGGTTGTCACCGCTGGAACCGGGGATCTGCATCAGTTGCAGGTAGTCGATCATGATCAGACCGACATCGCCGTGCTCACGCACCAGACGCCGGGTCCGCGCGCGCATTTCCGACGGGCTGATACCGGCGGTGTCGTCGATGAACAGTTTACGGTCGTTGAGCAGGTTGACCGCCGAAGTCAGGCGCGGCCAGTCATCGTCCTCGAGCTGGCCGGAACGCACCTTGGTCTGGTCGATACGGCCAAGCGAGGACAGCATACGCATGATCAGCGATTCGCCTGGCATCTCGAGGGAATAAACGAGGACAGCCTTCTCGCTGCGCAACACGGCGTTTTCCACCAGGTTCATCGCGAAGGTAGTTTTACCCATCGATGGACGACCGGCAACGATGATCAGGTCGGACGGCTGCAAGCCGCTGGTCTTCTCGTCGAGGTCGGTGTAGCCGGTGGACAGGCCGGTGATGGCGTCGGCGGTATTGAACAGGGTATCGATGCGGTCGATAGCCTTGGTCAGCAACTCGTTGACGCCAACCGGGCCACCGGTTTTCGGCCGTGCTTCGGCGATCTGGAAGATCTGCCGTTCGGCTTCGTCGAGAATCTCTTCGGCGGTGCGGCCTTCGGGGTTGAAAGCGCTGTCGGCAATCTCGGTGCTGATGCCGATCAGTTGGCGCAACGTCGCACGCTGGCGGACGATCTGCGCATAGGCCTTGATGTTGGCGACGGACGGGGTGTTTTTTGCCAGTTCGCCAAGATAGCCGAGGCCGCCGACTTGCGACGTCTGGCCTTCCTTATCCAATTGCTCGGCAAGGGTCACGACGTCGATCGGCGAGTTCTGATCGGCCAGTTTGGCGATCGCGCGGAAGATCAGACGGTGGTCATGTCGATAGAAATCGCCATCGGAGACTTGATCAAGCACGCGTTCCCAGGCGTTGTTGTCCAGCATCAGACCACCGAGTACAGCCTGTTCAGCCTCGATGGAATGCGGCGGCACCTTCAGGGCAGCGGTTTGCAGATCGTATTGCTCGGGAGCGGAGATATCGTTCATGGCCACTTGAGTATTAGTGAAAAGCAGGGAATTCAGAAAGACAAAGGGCACGACCTGTAAACAGGATCGTGCCCGATGTTAACCGCCTGACGGACAAGCCGCCAGCCGATCCGTGTTGCTTAAGCTGCTACCACGACAACGCGTACGGTGGCTTCAACTTCGGCGTGCAGGTGCACGGCCACGTCGAATTCACCCACGTTGCGGATGGTGCCGTTCGGCAGACGAACTTCGCTCTTCTGCACTTCAACGCCGGAGGCGGTCAGTGCGTCAGCGATGTCGTGAGTACCGATCGAACCGAACAGCTTGCCTTCGTCGCCAGCGGTGGCAGTGATGGTCACTTCCAGCTCGGCCAGTTGGGCAGCACGGCTTTCAGCCGATGCTTTACGGTCTGCGGCGGCTTTCTCCAGCTCGGCGCGACGCTCTTCGAACGCAGCCAGGTTGGCAGCGGTCGCAGCGGTAGCCTTGCCGAAAGGCAGCAGGTAGTTACGGCCGTAACCGGCCTTAACGTTTACTTTGTCGCCCAGGTTGCCCAGGTTGGCGATTTTTTCCAGAAGGATCAGTTGCATGTGAAAATCCTCTAACTTTTAACCTTCACCGTTCGCGCTGTCGGTGTCTTTCGACACGTGACGACCGCGAAAATCAATCAGGCTGTCGACAATGGCCAGAACCACGAGCAACGGATAGATCAGCTGCATGAACAACAGCAGCGTGACGTACAACCCCACCAGCCAGAAACCGGCCAGTCGCTTCTGCCCGACCAGCCCGTGAATCAGGGCCAGCCCGGCGAACACCAGCGGTACACTGCACAACGGCGTCAACATGGCCATCTGTGCACCGAGATTCGGGCCCAGAAGCATCAACGCCAGCAGTAACATCGCCGGCCCCAGCGGGATGCGGATGGCGCGAAACTCGCGACCGAAACCACCCGGGTTGTACAACAACGCCTGCCAATGCCGCCCGACAATCAGGCTCAGCACGCTGACGATCTGCAACAAGGCCGCAATCAGTCCGGTCAGGACCGGTGCAATCAGGGACGCGAAACGCGCTTGCTCATCGACCGACAATTGCTTGTAAGTCTCACCGAGGAGCGCCGGCATGACCTTTATGAGGGCCTGTGCAAGCATCTCGATCTGGGCCGCAAACGCGACCCCGAGCACCACTGAAAACACCACTCCGATCACTACGCTGACCAGCAGCGTGCGGACCCAGGATTCGCTTGCGCGCAAAACCAACGCAAGCCCCGAAGACCCCAGCAGCACCAGAAGTGCCCGTGGGTCGTCGGCATACAGCCACCAGATCAATGCCGGCAGCAGTCCCAGTGACAGAACGCCAAGGGCGTCCGTCAATCCGCGCCGCAGCAGCACAAGGCTCCCGGCGGCAGCACCCAACCAATACAACAACGGCAATGTTGCACATCCGGCCACCACGAGAGTGGCCTGCATTCGGCCTCGCATGATGAACTCAGCTAAGGCGCGCATGCATTCAATCCTTTGCTACTTGTCGACTGCCCGGTCTCAGCGGCCGTGGCTGTCGGTGTAGGCCAGCAGGGCCAGGAAGCGGGCGCGCTTGATAGCGGTGGCCAGCTGACGCTGATAACGAGCTTTGGTACCGGTGATGCGGCTTGGAACGATTTTGCCGGTCTCGGATACGTAGGCTTTCAGAGTGTTGAGATCTTTGTAATCGATCTCTTTCACGTCTTCAGCGGTGAAGCGGCAGAATTTACGACGACGGAAGAAACGTGCCATTTGATAGGCTCCTTAATAAGGTCCGTGGATTACTCGTCAGCGTTATCGCTGTTGTCGCTGTCATCACTGTCGGTGCCTTCGGCGCCTTCGTGCTCAGGACGGTCGCGACGCTCACGGCGCTCACTGCGGTTTTCTTCAGCCTTGAGCATCTCGGACTGGCCGGTAACGGCTTCGTCGCGACGGATGACCAGGTTACGGATCACTGCATCGTTGTAGCGGAAGTTGTCTTCCAGCTCGGCCAGGGCCTTGCCAGTGCACTCAACGTTCAGCATCACGTAGTGAGCCTTGTGAACATTGTTGATTGCGTAGGCCAGTTGACGACGGCCCCAGTCTTCCAGACGGTGGATTTTGCCGCCGTCTTCTTCGATCAGCTTGGTGTAACGCTCAACCATGCCGCCGACTTGCTCGCTCTGATCCGGGTGGACCAGAAAGATGATTTCGTAATGACGCATGAATGCTCCTTACGGGTTGTAGCCTGCCGCTCAAAAACGGTCAGACAAGGAGTGAATGACACTTATGGACTTGCTGGCGCGGGGCACATGCGTGCCTGCCGTCACAGCAAGGGGCGCAATTGTAGAGAAGGGACTGCGGGGGCGCAAGGCAATTGGTGAATAAATGAACAGCAGCTATGAGCTACAAGCCTCAAGCTGCAAGCGGACCGCTTTTGACTTGAGGCTTGCAGCTTGCAGCTTGCAGCTTGCAGCTTGCAGCTTGCAGCTTGCAGCTTGCAGCTTGCAGCTTATAGCTTGCGCGAAGCGCTGGCCTTGGCCTTCGCACCGCGCTGGCGCTGGGCTTCGAACAGACACACGCCAGTGGCAACCGATACGTTGAGGCTGCTGACACTACCGGCCATCGGCAGATTCACCAGATAGTCACAGTGCTCGCGGGTCAGGCGGCGCATGCCTTTGCCTTCGGCGCCCATGATCAGGATGGTCGGGCCGGTGAGGTCCTGGTCATAAATGCTGACCTCGGCTTCACCTGCGGTGCCGACTACCCACAAACCGCGCTGCTGGAGTTTTTCCAGAGTGCGCGCCAGGTTGGTCACGGCCACCAGCGGAATCACTTCCGCGGCGCCGCAGGCAACTTTACGCACCACCGGAGTCAGCGTGGCCGACTTGTCCTTCGGCACGATCACCGCCAGCGCACCGGCCGCATCGGCCGAGCGCAGGCAGGCGCCGAGGTTGTGCGGATCGGTCACACCGTCGAGCACCAGCAACAGCGGCGCGCCTTCGGTGCGATCAAGCAACTCGTCGAGCATCGCTTCGCCCCAGACCTGACTCGGGCTGACTTCCGCGACCACGCCCTGGTGCACGCCTTCAACCCAGGCGTCCATTTCGCGACGCTCGGCCTGGCCGACCTGAACACGGTTTTCATTGGCCAGCTCGACCAGCGTCTGCACGCGCGGATCGTTGCGGCTTTCCGCCAGCCAGATCTGCTTGACGCGTTTGGGGTGGTGACGCAGCAACGCTTCTACCGCGTGAACGCCGTAGATTTTTTCCAACTGACTCATGACTTCGCCTTCGGTTTACGCGCCCCGCCACTCTTGGCTGGAGCGGAACCCGCTTTTGGCGGGCCCTTACGGTGTTTGCTCGGCTTGGCTGGCTTGCCGTCGGTCGCCCTGTCAGGCGCCGACCGTCCGGTCTTTCCCCCGGACGCCGCTTTACCACCGTTTTTCGCATCGGCCAGCAAGGCCTTCTTCAATTCACGGCTTTTGCGCAGCTCGGCGTTTTTCGCCACGGCGTCGCTCGGGCGATAGGCTTCGGCGACCTTTTCCTTGGCCGGACGACGGCTGGCGGTTTTCGCTGGAGCCTTTTCTTCCGCAGCCCTGGCAGCAGGCGCAGCGGTTTCGGTGCCACGTTTCTTGCGACCGATCGGCGCGCTGATGGTTTTCTCGGCCATCTCGAAGTCGATCTTGCGCTCGTCTAGGTCGACGCGCATGACCCGTACTTCAACGGTGTCGCCAAGACGGAAACTGCGACCGGTGCGCTCGCCCGCCAAGCGGTGATGCACAGGATCGAAGTGGTAGTAATCGCCCGGCAGCGCGGTGACGTGCACCAGGCCTTCGACGTAGATATCGGTCAGTTCGACGAACAGACCAAAACCGGTCACAGCGGTGATCACGCCCGGGAACGACTCGCCGACGCGATCCTTCATGAACTCGCACTTGAGCCAGTTCACCACGTCGCGGGTCGCTTCGTCGGCACGGCGCTCGCTCATCGAGCACTGCTCGCCGAGCTGCTCCAGTGCCGCTTCGTCGTACGGATAGATGCGCGCTTTCGGAATGGTCATCGCCCCGGCACGACGAACGTGCGGGGTGTCCTGTTTCGAATGGATCACGCTGCGGATCGCGCGGTGCGTGAGCAGGTCCGGATAACGACGGATCGGCGAAGTGAAGTGGGTATAGGCTTCGTAATTCAGGCCGAAGTGGCCGTCGTTTTCAGCGCTGTACACCGCCTGACTCAACGAACGCAGCATCACGGTCTGGATCAGATGGAAATCCGGACGATCCTTGATGCTCGCCAGCAGGGCCTGATAATCCTTCGGCGACGGACCGTCCTTGCCTTTGTGCAGGGACAGGCCGAGCTCACCGAGGAACGCGCGCAGTTTTTCCAGACGCTCTGGCGGCGGACCGGCGTGAACACGATACAGCGCAGGAATTTCGTGCTTCTTGAGGAATTCGGCAGTGGCCACGTTGGCGGCCAGCATGCACTCCTCGATCAGCTTGTGCGCATCATTACGCACGGTCGGACGGATTTCGGCAATCTTGCGCTCGGAGCCGAAGATGATCCGGGTTTCCTGGGTTTCAAAATCGATCGCGCCACGTACGTGACGGGCAGCCAGCAATACTTTGTACAACGCGTAGAGCTGTTTGAGGTGCGGCACGACGTCGGTGTACTCACCGCGCAGTTTGCGCGCTTCGGTCGCCTTCGGCGTTTCCAGCATCGCGCTGACCTTGTTATAGGTCAGACGAGCGTGGGAATGGATCACCGCCTCATAGAAGCAGTAGTCGGTCATTTCGCCGGACTTGGAGATGGTCATCTCGCAAACCATGGCCAGACGATCGACTTGCGGGTTCAGCGAGCACAGGCCGTTGGACAGTTGCTCGGGCAGCATTGGAATCACGCGCTCGGGGAAATACACCGAGTTGCCGCGAACCTGAGCTTCGTTGTCCAGCGCCGAGCCGATCTTCACGTAGCTGGAAACGTCGGCAATCGCCACGTACAACTTCCAGCCACCGGAGAACAGACGCAGCTTGCCCGGTTTGGCTTCGCAATAGACCGCGTCATCGAAATCGCGGGCGTCTTCGCCGTCGATGGTGACGAACGGCAGATGACGCAGGTCGATGCGCTTCTCTTTGTCTTTTTCTTCAACTTCCGGCTTGAGCTTGGCGGCTTCTTTCACAACCGCTTCAGGCCAGACGTGCGGGATATCGTAAGTGCGCAGAGCGACGTCGATTTCCATGCCCGGCGCCATATAGTTGCCGACCACTTCGACCACATCGCCTTGCGGCTGGAAACGCGGCGTTGGCCAGTGGGTGATTTTCACCTCGACGAACTGACCGATCTGCGCGTTGGCGTTGCGGCCCGGCGTCACCAGCACTTCCTGCTGGATCTTCGGATTGTCGGCAACGACGAAACCGATACCGCCTTCTTCGAAATAGCGGCCGACGATGGTTTCGTGAGCGCGGGAAACTACTTCGACGATTACGCCTTCACGGCGACCACGACGGTCGAGACCGGAAACTCGGGCCAGCGCACGGTCACCGTCGAACACCAGACGCATTTGCGCCGGGCTCATGAACAGGTCGTCGCTGCCGTCGTCCGGCACCAGAAAGCCGAAACCGTCACGGTGACCGCTGATGCGGCCGAGGATCAGGTCGAGCTTGTCCACCGGCGCGTAAGTGCCACGGCGGGTGTAGATCAGTTGAGCGTCGCGCTCCATGGCGCGCAAGCGGCGGCGCAGGGCCTCGATCTGGTCTTCTGTGGTCAGACCAAACTCTTCGACCAGTTGCTCGCGGGCAGCAGGCGAACCCCGATCGGCGAGGTGCGCCAGGATCAGTTCGCGGCTGGGAATAGGGTTTTCGTATTTTTCCGCTTCACGAGCGGCCTCGGGATCGAGGGACTGCCAATCGGCCATTAGAGAGTTTTCACCTTGTCTATATGCGGGTTAGTTTGGCATAGGCGCCGGGAAACGGGAAATTTCCGAATCTATAAGGCCTTACAAGGCCCTGTATCGACGCTCTGATACGGTTTTGAACGCCGCTGGTAAAAAAATTCAGTTTTTTCTGCAGCAGGGGTTTACAGTTAAAAAGGCGCTCCGTATAGTGCGCGCCATCGACGACGCACAAGCGCTTTCGATGATGCCCAGGTGGTGAAATTGGTAGACACGCCAGCTTCAGGTGCTGGTGACCTTACGGTCGTGGAAGTTCGAGTCTTCTCCTGGGCACCAATTTCGAGTTTGAGACTAGATCAGTTTCAACACTCACACAAAACCCGCGAAAGCGGGTTTTTTGCATTTGCGGGAAAGCTTTTGCTCACACTGATTTATTAAAACCAAATCAGGGGTTTACAGATCAAAAAGGCCTCCGTATAGTGCGCCACATCAACAGCGGCAACGCTTGCGATGATTGCCCAGATGGTGAAATTGGTAGACACGCCAGCTTCAGGTGCTGGTGACCTTACGGTCGTGGAAGTTCGAGTCTTCTTCTGGGCACCAATTCAAATTCAAGGTTCAGGCCTTGGATTTCACAAAAACCCGCGAAAGCGGGTTTTTGCGTTTCTGCCTTCCTGAATTTCGCCATCCCTACAGGATCGCCAGTCGCCCCACAAGGCGCACTTGAGAAACAATATCGTTTATCATTGTTGCAAGTTTTTGCAATGCGACAGTGAGGAACCCTGCGAATGACGTTTCGAAATACCCTGCGCCGAGGCCTGACCTTCACCCTCCTCGGCCTGGCGCTCGCCACTCCCCTCACCCAGGCTGCCGATGCGGTTTCCCTGACTCTCTACAACGGCCAGCACAAGGAAGTCGGCGACGCGATTGCCAAGGCTTTCGAAGCCAAGACCGGCATCCACGTCAACGTGCGCAAAGGCAGCAGCAACCAGCTCGCGAGCCAGATCATCGAAGAAGGCGACCGCTCGCCCGCCGATGTGATCTACACCGAAGAGTCGCCGCCGCTGAACAACCTCGGCGAACAGGGTCTGCTGGCCAAGGCCGATGACGCCACCCTAGCGGTTTTGCCGGAAAAATACGTCGCCGCCAACGGTACCTGGATCGGCGTTACCGCGCGCGTGCGCGTGGTCGCGTTCAATCCGAAACTGATCGATGAAAAAGACCTGCCGAAATCGGTGATGGAATTCTCCGAGCCGCAGTGGCAAGGCAAGGTCGGCTTCGTGCCGACCAGTGGCGCCTTCCAGGAACAGGCCGTAGCAATCATCAAGCTGCACGGTCGCGACGCTGCCGAAGAATGGCTGACCGGCCTGCGCGCGTTCGGCAAGACCTACAGCAACAACATGGTCGCGCTTAAAGCGGTGGAAAACGGCGAAGTCGCTACCGTACTGGTGAACAACTACTACTGGTTCGCCCTGCAACGCGAGAAAGGCAAGCTCGACTCCAAGCTGCATTATTTCACCGGCGGCGACGCTGGCGGCTTGATCACCGTGTCCAGCGCTGCCGTGCTGAAATCCAGCAAACATCCAAAAGAAGCCCAGCAATTCCTCGCCTTCATGGCCAGCGAAGAAGGTCAGCGGGTGATCACTCAGACCACCGCCGAATACCCGCTGCACAAAGGCATGGAGTCGGATCGCGGCCTCAAGCCGTTCAGCGAACTGGAAGCGCCGAACGTCACTCCGGCGGATCTGGGCAATGCTGAAGAAGCGCTGGAGCTGGAACGCGAAGTTGGCCTGAACTGATGGCAGCATCGTTATCGGCCCCCGCCGCGCGCGGGGGTTATGTACCAAGGCGCAAACGTCCGTCGATCTGGCTGGTGCTGCCGGTGTTGCTGCTGGTGGTCATGAGCCTGCTGCCACTGGCCTACGTCGGACTCAAAGCCTGGCAGGCCGGATGGGCCGAGGCGCTGCATTTGTTGTGGCGTCCGTATGTGTTTGGCTTGCTGCGCAACACCCTGGCGTTAATGGTCGGCGTAACGGTTACTTGCGGCGTGATCGGCCTGTCCCTGGCGTGGCTGCTGGAACGCAGCAACCTGCCGGGGCGCCGGCTATGGGGCGTGATCCTGTGCCTGCCGTTTGCGGTGCCGGCGTTTGTCAGCAGCTTTACCTGGGTGTCGCTGAGTGCGCAGTTCGAAGGCCTCGGCGGGGCGATTCTGGTGATGAGCCTGTCAAAGTACCCGCTGATCTTTCTGCCGGTCGCGGCGACCCTGCGCAATCTCGATCCCTCCCTCGAAGAATCCGCTCGCACGCTGGGGCAGCATCGCTGGGGCGTGTTTTTCCGCGTCACTCTACCGCTGCTGTGGCCATCGCTGCTGGCCGGCTCGCTGTTGATTGCCCTGCACATGCTGGTGGAATTTGGCGCGCTGTCGATCATCGGCCTGCAGACCTTCACCACGGCGATCTATCAGCAATTCGAGCTGGAATTCAGCAACGCCAATGCCGCGATGCTTTCGGCGGTGTTGCTGGCGCTGTGTCTGCTGCTGTTGTGGCTGGAGTTGCGCGTGCGCGGCAAGGGTCGCCATGTGCGCACCGGCCAGGGCGCCGCCCGACAGGCCGAACAGGTAAAGCTTGGGCCGTGGGCCGCGCTCGGTCAGTTGTATTGCCTGTTGCTGGCGATTATCGGCAGCGGCATTCCGTTGGGGATGTTGGCGTATTGGCTGGCGGTCGGCTCATCGGCGGCGTTCCCGGTCGCGGCGATCACCGAGGCGCTGTTGTCATCGCTGGCATTGTCATTGGGCGGCGCGGCGCTGTGCCTGGTATTGGCAGTACCGGTCGGACTGCTGGTGGTGCGCTATAAAGGCCGATTGGCAATCTGGGCCGAACGCCTGCCTTATCTGTTGCACGCGCTGCCGGGCCTGGTGATTGCGTTGACGCTGGTGTATTTCGCCCTGCATTACGTGCCAGTGCTGTATCAGACGTCGGGCTTGCTGCTGATCGCCTATGCGCTGCTCTTCCTGCCATTGGCGCAGGCGCCGATCCGTACTGCGCTGAACAAGGCTGCACCGCAGCTGGAGGAAGCGGCGCGGACATTAGGCGCATCGTCGTTCACCGCGTTTTGCCGGGTGACCTTGCCGATCATTTTCCCGGCACTGGGCGCAGCGTTTGCGCTGGTATTTCTTGATGCGATGAAGGAATTGACGGCAACGTTGCTGCTTAGCCCAACCGGACTCAATACATTGGCGACCGAAGTCTGGGCGCATACGGCGAATGTCGAGTTTGCCGCGGCGGCGCCTTATGCGGCGTTGTTGATTGTGGTCTCGGGGTTGCCGGTTTATCTGCTGACGACACGGATGTATCTGAGCCGCTGATACCGTATTCGCGAGCAGGCTCGCTCTCACAATGGGTTGAGTTTCCCTGTGGGAGCGAGCCTGCTCGCGAAGAGGCCAGCCCGGATACCACTAAGCGCGGAACTGCCCCAGGCTGGCTTTCAATTGCGCAGCCAGACCATCCAGCACCTTGCCACTGGCCGTGGTTTCCACCACTGCCTGCGCCGCTTTCTCGGCCTGCGCATGAATCGTTTCGACGCGCCCACGCACTGCCTGTGCACCCTGCGCCTGATGCGCTGCTGCTTGCGTCGCCAGACCGATCGCCGCGTGCACCTGCTCGACCGAAGCCTGCACCGACTGCTGCAAACGCGCACTGTCGCGCAAGACCAGCAAACCTTCGCTGGCCTGTCGTCCGGCCTGACCAATCGCCTCGACTGCCTCACGTGCGCCCTGTTGCAGAGCGACGATGTGCGCTTGGATATCACCCGTCGAGCTTTGCGTCTTGCTCGCTAGCGCACGAACTTCATCGGCGACCACAGCGAATCCACGCCCAGTCTCACCGGCCCGCGCCGCCTCGATCGCAGCGTTCAATGCCAGCAGGTTGGTCTGTTCGGCGATTCCGTGGATTACCGTCAATACCACTTCGATCTGCTCGCTCTGCTGCGCCAGTCGCTCAATGACTTTCGCCCCGGTATCGACCTGCCCGGCCAGCGCTTCGATCAGGCTGCCGACCTTGGCGGAAGTACGGGTGTTCTCATCGGTAGCCTGGCGAATATCGACAACCTGCTTCAGCGCCGCCTGCATCGCCTGACTTTCCGACTGCGCCTCGTCTGCCATTTGCGACAGCGCGCGAAGGCTTTCTGCAACTTCATCGCGCTGCATTCCGGCAGCCGCATCGGCGCCAGCGTTGCGCAAAGTCATCGCGCCGATTTCCACGCCAGTGCGCTGCGCGACATCGCCCGCCTCGCGCACGATCGGCTGCAATTTATCCACAAAGCGATTGACCGCTGAGGCCATGTCGCCGATTTCATCCTTGCTGTTGATCTGCACACGCTTGGTCAGGTCGCCCTCGCCTGCTGCCAGATCGTCCATTGCCGCATTGAGCATTTTCAGGCGATTGACCACGCGATGACCGAGCACCACGGCCAGCAACAGCAGCACGCCGCAACCGACCAGCGCCAGACCGACACCGATGCGCCAGCGCAATGTTGCGGCCGCCTCTTGGACGGTTTGCGCGGTGTTGGCTTTCATTTCGCCAGCGGTGCCCTGCGCCGATTGCAGACGCGCCTGCATCGCTTTGGCACTGTCCGCCGCTGCGCCTTTGAGGCTGTCGCCGACCAATTGATCGCTGCTGGCAATCAGCGCGAGGAAGCGCTTGTCGAGCTCGGCCAGATCGGTTTCCACCGAGGCCGTGGACACGCCCATCAGCACTTTCCCGATTTCCACGCCATTGGGATTGATCGAGGCCTCGAGGTAGTAAACCGAAGGATCGTTTTTCGCCGCATCCAGTACTTTATCCAGCGCACGCTCGCCCTGACCTTTTTCCAGCAAGGCCTTGTTGATCGGATTTTCACGGTTGAGATAACGGGTCAGATGCTGGCCGGTGGCGTCGTCATACACCACGAACAGCACGTTGGGATTGCGCTGGGCGCGACGGGCGAACTCCGACAGCGTCGGCACGTCGCTGTCCCACATCGCACGCGGCGCTACGGATGCAAGCAACTGCGCCATGTCGTTGGCCGAATCCTTCAGATCCTTTTCCAGCGTTGCGCGCAGTTGCGCCTGCTCTTCTTTGAGGCGCGCCGACAGGCCAGCCGTGAGGCGCTGACGAGTACTGGCTGACAGTGCATCGAGACTTGAAGTGACTTCACGCCCGGCCTGCTCCAGCTCACCGGAGAGCTTTTGACTGTCGGCACCCAGGCGCGTGGCCAGATCGGCTTCCAGCGCGGTCACCGTGCTCCGCGTCAGGGCAACCGCCACCAACACCTGCACCAAAAGGGCGATACCAAGGGTAACGAACACCGGCCGCAACAAACGGCTTTGTAACAGTGAGAGAACGGCTGACACTTTAAATCCCTCTACTTCTGACGCCATTAATTTGATGGCACTCTTGTAGACAGATTCACAGCAAAGGTCATGCCGTCCAACGGGCATAAACGACAAAGGCCCCGATTAAGGGGCCTTTGTTTTTTACATCAACGACTTATCAGGCAAACGGATGACGCAGAACGATGGTTTCGTTGCGGTCCGGACCCGTCGAAATAATGTCGATCGGCGCGCCGATCAACTCTTCAACGCGTTTGATGTAGGCACGAGCATTGGCCGGCAGCTCTTCCAGGGTCTTGGCACCCACGGTCGATTCGCTCCAGCCCTGTACTTCTTCGTACACAGGCTGCAGGCCTACGTAGCTGTCAGCATCGGTAGGCGCAACGGCATTGCCCTGCGCGTCTTTGTAGCCGACGCAGATGTTGATGGTATCCAGACCGTCGAGTACGTCCAGCTTGGTCAGGCAGATGCCCGAGATGCTGTTCACATCGATAGCGCGACGCAGGATGACGGCGTCGAACCAGCCGCAACGACGGGCGCGGCCAGTGGTAGCGCCGAACTCGTGGCCTTGCTTGGCCAGGTGCGCACCGACTTCGTCAAACAGCTCGGTCGGGAACGGGCCGGAACCGACGCGAGTGGTGTAGGCCTTGGTGATGCCCAGGATGTAGTCGAGGAACATCGGACCCACGCCCGAACCGGTCGCCACACCACCAGCGGTGGTGTTGGAGCTGGTCACGTACGGGTAGGTGCCGTGGTCGATGTCGAGCAACGAACCTTGCGCGCCTTCGAACATGATGTCCTTGCCGGCACGACGCAGATCGTGCAGCTCGGCAGTCACGTCGAGCATCAGCGGCTTGAGCAGCTCAGCGTATTCCTTGCACTCGGCCAGAGTCTTTTCGAATTCTATGGCTGGTTCTTTGTAGTAACCGACCAGCATGAAGTTGTGGTAATCCACCAGTTCACGCAGTTTGTCTTCGAAGCGCGGCATGTTCAGCAGATCGCCGACACGCAGGCCACGACGGGCAACCTTGTCTTCGTAAGCCGGGCCGATGCCGCGACCGGTGGTACCGATCTTCAGCTCGCCACGGGCCTTTTCACGGGCCTGGTCCAGCGCGACGTGGAAGGACAGGATCAGCGGGCAGGACGGGCTGATACGCAGGCGCTCGCGCACCGGTACGCCTTTCTCTTCCAGCTTGGTGATCTCGCGCAGCAGGGCGTCAGGTGCAACCACCACGCCGTTGCCGATCAGGCATTGCACGCCTTCGCGCAGCACGCCCGACGGAATCAGGTGCAAGACGGTTTTCTCGCCGTCGATCACCAGCGTGTGACCCGCGTTGTGGCCACCCTGGTAGCGCACTACGGCGGCAGCATGTTCGGTCAGCAGATCAACGATCTTGCCTTTGCCCTCATCACCCCACTGGGTGCCCAGGACTACGACATTCTTACCCATAACACTTGTCCTCATTCGCGCAAACTTGGTGCCGGCGATGGCCGGCAGGAAAACTCAAGAAGCCAGTGGCGATACTTGCCAAAGCCCGTTCTGCTGAATCAATTGCCGGTCGCAGTCCGCATCACGGGCGGCGGCCAAAGGTTGCCCAGGCAAAGCCTGAACGACACGCTGACCCTCACTGCGCAACTGGCAAACCTGCTGCCAGAGTGCCGCATCCGTACTGTCAGGCATCCAGATACCGCCAGACGGTAGCTCGATCTCAGCACGCCCCAGGGTCACCAGGGTTTTCAAATCGGTAGAGAAACCAGTCGCCGGACGGGCGCGACCGAAGTCGGCGCCGATGTCATCGTAACGACCGCCCTGAGCGATGGACTGGCCAACGCCCGGCACGAACACCGCGAACACCACACCGGTGTGGTAGTGGTAGCCGCGCAACTCGCCGAGGTCGAAATACAGCGGCAGCTGCGGGAAACGCACGGACAGCCGCTCGGCGATCGCCAGCAGATCTTCCAGCGCCGCCAGCACCGGCGCCGGCGCATTGGCCAGACGCTCGCGGGCAGCGCTCAACACTTCACGGCCGCCGCACAGATCAACCAGTGCGCGCAGCATGCCCGACAGATCCGCCGGCAGGCCTTCGGTCAGGGTAATAACTTCGTCGATAGCCTTGCGTTGCAGGGCATCGAACAACTGCTGCTCGACTTCACCGGACAGACCGGCGGCGCGCGCCAGACCACGATAGATACCGACATGGCCGAGGTCCATGTGCACGTCCGGCACATCGGCCAGTTGCAGCATGGCCAGCATCAGGCTGATGACCTCGACGTCGCTGCTCGGGCTGGCGTCGCCGTACAGTTCGGCGCCCAGCTGGATCGGGCTGCGCGAGGACGACAATGCACGCGGCTGGGCGTGCAGCACGCTGCCGGCGTAGCACAGACGGCTCGGGCCTTCGCGACGCAGGGTGTGCGCATCGATGCGCGCGACCTGCGGCGTGATGTCGGCACGGAAACCCATCTGCCGGCCCGATTGCGGGTCGATGACCTTGAAGGTACGCAGATCCAGGTCCTGGCCCGCGCCGGTCAGCAGGGATTCCAGGTACTCGATATGGGGAGTCACGACGAACTCGTAACCCCAGCTCTGGAACAGATCCAACACCTGACGACGCGCGACTTCAATGCGCGCCGCCTCCGGTGGCAGTACTTCTTCGATGCCATCTGGCAGCAGCCAGCGGTCTACCGTTGCCATTACGCCATTCCCCTTTGATCCGGGCGGCCAGCACGAGGGCGAGCCTTGAGTGAAGCAGAAAATGACCGGGGCGTTCAAAACGCACGCGCATGAACGACGCAGCGAAAGGCCGGCTGGCGGCTTCGCCCATCACTTTCCTCGAAAAACGCTCGGGCTATTCAAACCCGATGTCTGCAACAAAAACAGCAATCAAACGTGCAGACGCAAAAAAGCCGGGAATTTCCCGGCTGCCGCATCATACACACGTTTTCCGAAAGGATCACCCCGCCCGAGGTTTTAGCCGCCGGGCGGACTGATTCAGGTCAACGTCGTATCAAGGTTTGGCTTTTTCCAGATAACGGAAGAAGTCGCTGCTTGGGTCGAGGACCAGGACGTCGGATTTGTTCGCGAAGCTTTCACGGTAGGCACGCAGGCTACGGTAGAAACCGTAGAACTCCTGATCCTGGCCGTAGGCCTTGGAATAGATCGCAGCAGCCTGGGCATCACCGTCACCGCGAACCTCTTCGGATTCACGATAGGCTTCGGCCAGCAGCACGCGGCGTTGACGATCGGCGTCGGCACGGATGCCTTCGGCCAGCTCGTTACCCTTGGCGCGGTGCTCGCGAGCTTCACGCTCACGCTCGGTGCTCATGCGTTCGAACACACTGCGGTTCACTTCTTTCGGCAGATCGATGGCCTTGACCCGGACATCGACCACTTCGATACCCAGCTCTTTTTCCGCCATCTTGTTCAGCGACGCAGTGATGTCAGCCATCAGCGCATCACGTTCACCCGACACCACTTCGTGCAGGGTGCGCTTGCCGAACTGGTCACGCAGGCCCGATTCGAGACGACGGGACAGACGCTCGTCGGCGATCTGCTTCAGACCCGAAGTCGCGGTGTAGAAGCGCTCGGCATCTTTCACCCGCCACTTGGCGTAGGCATCGACCATCACGGCTTTCTTTTCCAGGGTCAGGAAGCGTTGCGTCGGTGCATCCAGCGTCAGCAGACGCGCGTCGAATTTGCGCACCTGGTTGACGTAAGGCACTTTCACATGCAGACCCGGCTGGACATCGGCCTGAACCACGCGACCGAATTGCAGCAACACCGCGCGCTCGGTCTGAGCGACGATATAGAAGCAATTCCAGCCCACCAGTACCACAACGACGCCAACGATCAGGGCGATCAGCGATTTATTGCTCATCAGCGGGTCTCCCTTGTACGCGTCTGCGGCACGTCAGTGACATGCGGCGTGACGTCCGTGTTGTTGCTGGCGGCCGAACCGGTCACCGGTGCATTACCCGAACTGTTCTGGATCATTTTGTCCAACGGCAGGTAGAGCAGGTTGCTCTGGCCGTTCTTGTTGCCGGTCACGAGAACCTTGCTGGTATTGCTGAAGACTTCCTGCATGGTGTCCAGGTACAGACGCTCGCGGGTGACTTCAGGTGCCTTGCGATACTCGGCGACCAGTTTGGTAAAGCGATCAGCCTCACCCTTGGCGCGCGAGATGGTCTCGTCGCGATAACCGTTGGCATCTTCGATGATGCGCTGGGCCTGACCACGAGCTTCCGGCACCACGCCGTTGGCGTAGGTCTCGGCCTGGTTGCGCGAACGCTGTTCGTCTTCACGGGCGCGGATCACGTCATCGAAGGCTTCCTGTACTTCACGCGGTGCCGCTGCGCTCTGTACGTTGACCTGGGTGACGGTGATACCGGTGCGATAGGTATCGAGGAAACGTTGCAGACGCTCCTTGATTTCGCTGGCCATCAATTCACGACCTTCGGTCAGCACCTGGTCCATGGCGGTGGAACCGACCACGTGACGCAGCGCGCTTTCAGTCGCGTGCTGCAGACTGATTTCCGGCTGATCGACGTTCAGCACGAAATCCTGCAGGTTGCTGATCTTGTACTGCACGGTCAGCGGCACTTCGACGATGTTCTCGTCTTCAGTCAGCATCTGGCCCTGCTTGGTGTACGCACGCTCACGCGTCACGTTCTCCATGTACTTCTTGTCGATCGGCGGGAAGTAGATGTTCAGACCCGGGCCGACAGTCTCGTAGTACTTGCCGAAGCGCAGCACCACGGCTTGCTCCTGCTCGTCCACCACGTAGACCGCGCTGTATAGCCAGACAGCCGCCAGCACGACCAGGCCGATGCCGAGCAGACCGCCGAAGCCGCCACTGCTGCGCCCCGACCCGCCGCCGTCATCACCGCGTTTCTTACCACCACCGAACAACCCGTTCAGGCTTTCCTGCAGCTTTCGGAAGGCCTCGTCGAGATCCGGTGGCCCCTTGCGGTCGCCGTTATTGCGGCGCTTGCCACCCCAGGGATCCTGATTATTCGAGTTGCCACCCGGCTCATTCCAAGCCATAGCGCTCTCCATCTGATAAAGCAAAGACGCACCCACGGCGCGCCGACCAATGCTACAGAATGCCTGCCGTTGCGGCACAACCGCTTTGTCAGGCTTTTATTGCAAAGTGTGTTGCTCGATGAATTCCATCGGCTGCAATCCTTCGCGGCTTACCAATCGATTCAGCTCGATCCGGGGCAAACGAACGGCCAGCAGGCTGACACCTTCTTCATCGTATTCTTCTTTCTGCACCGCACCCAGTTCGAAGAACTGCGCACGCAGCCGAGCGAATCGTTGCGGCAAGCGCAAGGTACCGACGAACAGATCACTGCCGAGCAACTCGGCGATGGCCTGTTCAAGCAATTCCAGACCGCTGCCATCCCGCGCCGAGAGCCAGACCCGTTGCGGCTTGCCATCGGCATCGCGCTGGATCTGCGGCTCGACGCCTTCGAGCAAATCGAGTTTGTTATAGACCTCGAGGATCGGCAAGTCCTGGGCACCAATCTCGCCCAGCACCACCATCACCTGCTCGATCTGCAACATGCGATCCGGTTCGGCCGCATCGATCACGTGCAGCAGCAGGTCGGAATTGCTCGACTCCTCGAGCGTAGACCGAAATGCCTCGACCAGCTTGTGTGGCAGGTGACGAATGAAACCCACGGTGTCGGCGAGAACGATCGGACCGAGGTCGTCAAGCTCCAGCCGGCGCAGGGTCGGGTCGAGTGTGGCGAACAGTTGATCGGCCGCGTACACCTCGGACTTCGTCACGTTGTTGAAGAGTGTCGATTTGCCGGCGTTGGTGTAGCCCACCAGCGAAACGGTAGGAATGTCCGCACGGGATCGGCCACGGCGCGACTGCTCGCGCTGACTGCGCACCTTCTCCAGCCGCCCCTTGATCTGACGCAGGCGAACTCGCAGAAGACGGCGGTCGGTTTCCAGCTGGGTTTCACCCGGGCCGCGCATACCGATACCGCCACCCTGACGTTCAAGGTGAGTCCAGCCGCGAACCAGCCGCGTGCTCATGTGGTCAAGCTGGGCCAGTTCGACCTGCAGCTTGCCCTCATGGGTGCGTGCGCGTTGGGCGAAAATATCGAGAATCAGCCCGGTGCGGTCGATCACGCGGCACTCGAAAACACGTTCGAGGTTGCGTTCCTGGCTGGGCGTGAGGATGTGATTGAAAATCACCAGATCGGCTTCTTCAGCCTTGACCAGGTCGCGCAGTTCCTCGACCTTGCCGCTGCCGATCAGATATTGGGCGGTTGGCCGATGACGCGGCACGTTAAAAAACGCGACGGTCTCGGCGCCAGCCGAATTTGC
Organism: Pseudomonas triticicola; assembly: GCF_019145375.1. Lineage (NCBI taxonomy): Bacteria > Pseudomonadati > Pseudomonadota > Gammaproteobacteria > Pseudomonadales > Pseudomonadaceae > Pseudomonas > Pseudomonas triticicola. The sequence goes on from NZ_JAHSTX010000001.1 coordinate 4,011,579, forward strand.
CAACTCCTGAAACTCCTGCGGATCTTCGCGCGCCTCAGGGTCCTGTCCATCCAAGTGAACGAGGATGACTCGTTCACCACCACCGTGGCGCTCAAAGAACAAAGGAGACTCCTATCAGGCGTTACCCGGCGCTGCATCGGCATCGCCCTGTTCGTTTTCGGTTGCGCTAGGCAGACGAATTGGACGAACCGGCACGACGGTCGAGATAGCGTGTTTGTAGACCATCTGGCTTACGGTGTTTTTCAGCAGGATCACGAACTGGTCGAACGACTCGATCGTCCCTTGCAGCTTGATACCGTTGACCAGGTAGATGGAAACCCCGACTTTCTCTTTACGTAAAGTGTTCAGGTAAGGGTCTTGTAGCGAATGCCCTTTTGACATGTGCCGCACTCCTTTAAGGATTCAATAATAAAAACAGGTAAATTCAGATGGCTTCGGCCGTCACACCCCCAAGGATAGACGGCAATTGCAAGGACTCAGCTCAATATGGAGATGGTCCCAAGGTATTTCAAGGCGCGTGGCAGATTGTTGCAATCAAGACTGTCCAGCCAGTGCAAATCGTCCCAGCTGCGCAGCCAGGTAAACTGGCGTTTGGCCAATTGGCGCGTGGCGATGATGCCCCGCTCCTGCATCTGGGCCAATGTCAGCTTGCCGTCCAGGTAATCCCAGACTTGGCGGTAGCCTACCGCACGTATAGACGGCAACCCGGAATGCAGGTCACTTCTTTTACGCAGGGCTACGACCTCGTCGATGAATCCCTGTTCCAACATATTTGTGAATCTTTGTTCAATTCGCTGGTGCAGAACCTGACGATTCGCCGGAGCAATGGCCAGGTTCGCGACAGTATAGGGCAATTGTTGGCGTCCCGAAGCGGCTGCTTCAGTACTTTGCGCAGATTGTTGCTCGCGCAGGGCGGTCATGCTCTGCCCGCTGACTCGATACACCTCCAGTGCCCGACTCAAGCGCTGCGGATCATTGGGATGAATGCGCGCCGCCGACACCGGATCGATTTGCGCCAGTTGATCGTGCAGGGCTTGCCAGCCGAGGCGTGCAGCTTCTTCCTCGATCTGCGCGCGGACCTCGGGATCGGCTGCCGGCATGTCCGCCAGACCTTCGACCAGAGCCTTGTAATAGAGCATGGTGCCGCCGACCAGCAGCGGGATCTTTCCTCGCCCAGTGATTTCGGCCATGGCCTGCAACGCGTCGCGACGGAAATCGGCAGCGGAATACGCTTCAGCGGGGTCGAGAATGTCGATCAGCCGGTGCGGATATTCGGCGAGCAGTTCTTTCGAAGGCTTGGCCGTGCCGATGTCCATGCCGCGGTAGACCAGTGCCGAATCGACACTGATCAATTCGCACGGCAGCACCTTGGTCAGCTCGATGGCCAGATCGGTCTTGCCCGCAGCGGTCGGGCCCATCAGGAAAATCGCTGGAGGAAGCTGGCTCATCAACGACCGCGCAGGAACAGTTTGTCCAGATCGTCCAGGCCCAATTGGGTCCAGGTCGGTCGGCCATGGTTGCATTGACCGCTGCGCTCGGTGTTTTCCATATCACGCAACAGGCCGTTCATTTCCGGCAGGGCCAAGCGCCGGTTGGCGCGGATCGCGCCGTGGCAGGCCATAGTGCCGAGCAGTTCGTTGAGATGCGCCTGGATACGGTCGCTGGTGCCGTACTCCATCAAATCAGAAAGCACGTCGCCGACCAGTCGATTGGCTTCGGCCTGCTTGAGCAATGCCGGAATCTGCCGGATCGCCAGGGTTTCCGGGCCAAGGCGCTGCAATTCGAAACCGAGACGCTGAAACCACGCCGCATGCTCTTCAGCACAATCGGCCTCGCGCTGACTGACCGCCAGCGACTCCGGCACCAGCAACGGCTGGCCACTGAGACCTTCGCTGGCCATGGCGATCTTCAGGCGCTCGTACATGATCCGCTCGTGGGCGGCATGCATATCCACCAGCACCAGACCATGGGCGTTCTCGGACAAAATATAGATGCCCTTGAGCTGCGCCAGTGCATAGCCGAGCGGCGGGATATCTTCCTGACCGGTCGGCAGTGCGCTGGCATTGGCTTCAGGCAGCGGCGCAAAAAATTCCTTGTAAGCGGCTTGCGCCTCGGCAGCAGGCAGCGCCGATTGCGGACGCGGCGTGTATTGATACTGATAAGCGCCGCCAGCGCTGGCACCGGACGAAGTATTGAACACCGGCTGCGCCTGCGGCTGCTCCAGCAGCGCATTGGCGGCCAGACGCATCTCGCCTTGCGGGCCGAATTCGCCCGCCTCGATCCCGCTCGGCCGAACGATCGCCGTGGTGACCGAGCCAGCCAGCTGATCTTCCGGGCGCACATCGCCCAACGCGCGGTGCAGCGTGCCATACAGGAAATCGTGGACCATGCGCCCGTCACGGAAACGCACTTCGTGCTTGGTCGGGTGCACGTTGACATCTACCGCCGCCGGATCGACTTCGAAAAACAGCGCGAAGGTCGGATGCCGACCGTTGAACAGCACGTCGCGATAAGCCTGGCGTACCGCGTGGGCCACCAGTTTGTCGCGCACCGCACGGCCGTTTACGAAGAAATACTGCAAATCCGCCTGACTGCGGTTGAAGGTCGGCAAACCGACCCAGCCCCACAGGTGCAGGCCATTGCGTTCAATTTCGATCGGCAACGCCTGCTCAAGGAAACCTGAACCGCAGATCGCCGCCACACGCCGCGCACGGGCCGCATCATCGTGGGCCTCGTGCAGGCTGAGGATGGTCTTGCCGTTGTGGCGCAGATGAAAAGCCACGTCGAAGCGCGCCAGCGCCAGACGCTTGATCACTTCTTGCAGATGATCGAATTCGGTTTTTTCGGTCTTGAGAAATTTGCGCCGGGCCGGGGTGTTGAAGAACAGGTCGCGGACTTCCACCGAAGTGCCGACCGGATGCGCCGCCGGCTGCACGCGCGGCGCCATGTCCCGGCCTTCGGTTTCGACCTGCCAGGCCTGATCGGCATCGCGGGTGCGCGAGGTCAGGGTCAGACGCGCCACGGAGCTGATCGACGCCAGCGCCTCGCCACGGAAACCCAGGCTCATCACCTGTTCAAGATCCTCGAGGTTGCGAATCTTGCTGGTGGCGTGACGGGCCAAGGCCAGCGGCAGGTCATCGGCGGAAATACCGCTGCCGTCATCGCGCACGCGCAGCAACTTGACGCCGCCCTGCTCGACATCGACGTCGATACGCTTGGCGCCGGAGTCGAGGCTGTTTTCCAGCAGCTCCTTGATCACCGAAGCCGGGCGCTCAACCACCTCACCGGCGGCAATCTGGTTCGCCAGCCGTGGGCTGAGCAGCTCGATGCGCGCCGTGTTCAGTACCTGGTTCATTCTTTCGACGCCAGTTCGGTGCCGGGAATGGTCAGATGCTGACCGACTTTCAGCTCATCGCTTTTCAGGTTGTTGGCGGCGCGCAGGGTGGCCGGCGAAACCTGATAGCGCACGCCGATCATCGCCAGGGTTTCCCCCGGGCCGACACGGTGGTCACGCGGGCCTTGGGCGATCTTGCCGGAATCACGCAGCCAGGCGATGTAGGTGCCCGGCGGCGGATTCTGCTGGAAGAACTGGCGCACGCCGCTACTGATCGAGCGGGCCAGCGCCTGCTGATGGCTCGACGCGGACAGTTTGTTCGCTTCGTTGGCGTTGGAAATGAAGCCGGTTTCGACCAGGATCGACGGAATATCCGGTGACTTCAGCACCATGAACCCGGCTTGTTCCACACGTTGTTTGTGCAGCGGCGTAACGCGACCGATGTTGGTCAGCACCTTTTGCCCGACGTTGAGACTGGAAGTCAGCGACGCAGTCATCGACAGGTCGAGCAACACGCCGGCGAGCATGCGGTCCTTGTCGTCGAGGCTGACGTTGCCGGCCCCGCCGATCAGGTCGGAACGGTTTTCACTGTCGGCCAGCCAACGCGCAGTCTCGGACGTAGCGCCACGATCGGACAGGGCGAACACCGACGCACCGAACGCGGCTGCGGACGGCGCAGCGTCGGCGTGGATCGAGACAAACAGATCGGCGCCCTTCTTGCGGGCGATCTCGGTACGTCCGCGCAATGGAATGAAGTAGTCGCCGGTACGGGTCAGTTCGGCGCGGAAGCCTTTCATGCCGTTGACCTGACGCTGCAATTCGCGAGCGATCTGCAGCACAACGTCCTTCTCACGTTGGCCGCGCGAGCCGGACGCGCCCGGGTCTTCGCCACCGTGGCCGGCATCGATCACGACGATAATGTCGCGCTTGCCAGCCGGGGCTGGCGGCAGCTTGATCGCCGGTTCGGTCGGGGTCACCGGCACTGCCGGCACGGTCGCCACCGAAGGCGTCGGAGCTGGCGGCGGCGCGGCATCGGCCGGGTTGTCGAACAGATCGACCACCAGACGGTTGCCGTACTGCGCGTTCGGCGCCAGCGAGAAGCTTTTCGGGGTGACGGCTTTTTTCAGGTCGATGACCACCCGCAGGTCGGTCGGGGTGCGCTGGGCCGAGCGCATCGCAGTGATCGGCGTGTTCGCGGTCTGCACGTTCAACGGCGCGCCGAGGGTGGCGCCGTTTATGTCGATCACCAGCCGGTCCGGCGCGGTCAGGGTGAAAACGCTGTGCTGCACCGGGCCGCTGAGGTCGAAGACCAGTCGCGTGTTGTCCGGCGCCCGCCACAGGCGCACGCTGTTGACCTTTGAATCGGCCACAGCGTTGACGGTTACTGCCATCAACATCAGTCCAGCGGCAGCCACCAACGCGCGAAAGCGCATACCAAACCCCATCATTTAATTGGATTCCAATGCCAAAGCGGCACACCAGGCCTCGCCACGCGAGCCCTGGGCTAAAATTTTCAGCGAACGCCCGCTGTCTTGCGGGCTAATGGTAATGGTCAGGTCAGGCTTTGGCAAAAAGCCTGCACCTTTATCGGGCCATTCGATCAGGCACAGGGCATCGTCTTCGAAGTAGTCGCGGATGCCGAGAAACTCCAGCTCCTCGGGATCGACCAGACGATAGAGGTCGAAGTGGAAGGCACGAACGTCACCGATCTCGTAGGGCTCGACCAATGTGAAGGTCGGACTTTTTACCGCGCCGACATGCCCCAGCCCACGAATGATGCCCCGTGACAGGGTGGTTTTGCCCATACCCAGATTGCCTTCGAGAAAAATCAGGCCATGGCCCTGGGTGACGCGGGCGATTCGTGCGCCAAAGTCGCTCATCGCCTGTTCATCGGCCAGGTACAGGGTTACTTCAGACACGGTGCTTGCTCCTCCAACAACTGACGAATGGCTGGAATCAGATCACTGGCCGCCAGCCCACGGCCGAATTTGCCTTGTTGCATGCCGGCGTTGGCGTGCAGCCAGACGGCCAGGCATGCCGCATCGAACGCGCCCATGCCCTGGGCCAGCAATGCGCCGGTCAGACCGGCCAGCACATCGCCGAGCCCGCCCGTGGCCATCGCCGGATGGCCCTGATGACAGAGGGCCAGACGCCCGTCTGGATGGGCAATCAGACTGCCGGCACCTTTCAGAACCACTACCGCTGAATACTTCTTGCTCAACGCCAGAGCAGCGGCCGGGCGATCGGCCTGCACTTCGGCGGTACTGATGCCAAGCAAGCGCGCCGCTTCACCCGGATGCGGGGTGATCACGCAATCCTTGGGCAACTGGACAAAATCGCTGGCCAGCAGGTTCAACGCGTCAGCGTCCCACACTTGCGGCAACGCAGCATTGGCGGCCGCCGACAACAGGGCACGGCCCCAACTGGCCTGACCGAGACCCGGTCCGACCACCAGCACCGAAACCTTTTCCAGCAGCCCCATCAGTTGATTGGCTGACGAGGTGCCGAGCGCCATCGCCTCCGGGACCCGAGTCAGCGCCGCCGGCACATGCTCTGGGCGAGTCGCCAGCGAGACCATGCCCGCGCCGCCGCGCAAGGCCATTTCCGTGCTGAGCAGAATCGCTCCGCCGAAACCGTGATCGCCGCCGATCAGCAACACGTGGCCAAAGCGGCCCTTGTGCGAGGTCGGCGCACGGGACGCAAGTGCTGGAAGATTAGCGGCACTCAGGCGTTGAGCGCAGACGGGAATGTCACTGGAAATTTCGTCGGTGGCTTGCAGATCGTTGAAGACCAGTTCGCCGATATGATCCGCCGCATCACCGGTCAACAGCCCGATCTTCATAGCAATGAATGTCACCGTCAGATCGGCGCGGACCGCGACGCCCAGTTCACGTCCGGTATCGGCACATAGCCCTGACGGAATATCGACCGCCGCTACCGGCAAACCGCAGGCGTTGATCGCCTTGATCGCCGATGCATAGGGCTCACGCACTTCGCCGCTCAGGCCAGTGCCGAGCAAGGCATCGAGGACGACACCGCGCAGCTCGCTTTGCCCCTGCCAGCCTTGCACCACAACACCAGCAGCCACCGATTCGCCATGGGCCAGTGCGGCATCGCCCTGCAAACGCTGCGGATCGCCGACGGCGAGAACCCGCACCGTCCAACCGGCCCGCAGCGCCAGCCCGGCCACCAGATAACCGTCGCCAGCGTTGTTGCCGTGCCCGGCGAGCACGGTCAGTTCGTTCGCTGCCGGCCACTTGCGCACCAGTGCGCGCCATGTCGCGCGGGCGGCGCGCTGCATCAATTCGAAGCCCGGGGTGCCGGCGGCGATCAGCCGCGCGTCGAGTTCGCGCACCTGCGCGGCGCGGTACAGCGCGTCGGGTAATTCATCTTTCGTCTGCGGCATGCGTCTTCGGGCTCCGATGTCTGGCAGAATTATACGCACCTCAGCTCCGGTTTCTCTCGCCTCATGTCCGCCATCACCACAGACCTGCCCGCCCTCGCCCAATCGATCAAGGATTGGGGCCGCGAGCTGGGCTTCCAGCAAGTCGGCATCAGCGGTCTGGACCTGGCCGAGCACGAGCAGCATCTGCAACGCTGGCTCGACGCCGGCTATCACGGCGAAATGGACTACATGGGCGCCCATGGCAGCAAACGCTCGCACCCGGAAGAACTGGTGCCGGGCACGTTGCGCGTGGTTTCGCTGCGCATGGACTACCTGCCAGGCGATACCGAAATGGCCAAACGCCTGGCTGAACCGGAAAAGGCTTACGTGTCGCGTTATGCCTTGGGCCGCGATTACCACAAATTGATCCGTAAACGTGTTCAGCAATTAGCGGACAAGATTCAGGCGGAGATCGGACCGTTCGGTTTTCGTGCATTTGTCGACAGCGCGCCGGTGCTGGAAAAAGCCATCTCCGAACAGGCCGGGCTGGGCTGGATCGGCAAAAACACCCTGGTCCTCAACCGCAAGGCCGGCAGTTACTTCTTCCTCAGTGAGCTGTTCGTCGACCTGCCGCTACCGGTGGACGAGCCGCACAGCACCGAACATTGCGGGCGCTGCACCGCTTGTCTGGATATCTGCCCGACCAACGCCTTCGTCGGCCCCTATGTGCTGGACGCCCGGCGCTGCATTTCCTATTTGACCATTGAGCTGAAAACCGCGATTCCCGAAGAATTGCGGCCGTTGATAGGCAATCGGGTGTTTGGCTGCGATGACTGCCAGATCGTCTGTCCGTGGAACCGCTTCGCCCGGCCGACCGGGGAAAACGATTTCAAGCCACGGCACAATCTGGATAACGCACAGTTGGCCGAGTTGTTTTTGTGGGATGAAGATAAGTTTCTAAGCAGCACCGAAGGTTCGCCATTGCGGCGCGCCGGGTATGAGCGCTGGTTGCGCAATCTGGCGGTGGGGCTGGGAAATGCGCCTTCAACGATTCCGGTGCTGGAAGCGTTGAAGGCGCGACGGGATTATCCGTCAGAGTTGGTCAAAGAACATGTGGAGTGGGCGTTAAGCCAGCATTCGGCTTTGATCCATACCCATGCCACTACATTGCCAACGGACGGAACGGGTGACCCGTAGACTCTGCTACGAAAACGGGTCCGCCCCGCTAATCACCATTGCGGGTCGTGAGTGCCGACTTGCTTGATGATGATTTGTTTGGTGTTGTCATTCACCAGAAAAAAAGCACGGTGTCCATACGTCACACGCATGTGTGCATGCATGAACCCCTTATGCTCACCATTGGGCTTGAAGTTGTTGTAGTTGGGATAGTTCTCGTACAGGCCCGTGGGAAAAACCTTGGCTGCTTCTCGAGGATGCGTATTGTGGTTAATGATCTCTGCCTTGTACTCGTAGTACTTGGCAAGCTGTGCTTTTCCACGTTTTCCCTCATCGAGATAATTGTGACCGGCAAAATCTTCAATAACCGTCCAGTTTGCTGGCGGCTCCGCCTCAGCAGCAGCTGCTCCGGCTTTGCTTGATTTGGAAAACTCTTTTTTGAAAGGCATGCCGAACGTCGCGTATTCCTTTTCAACGATCCTGACTGGCGGCTCGTCAGCCAGTTTCACAAGATACGGGCGCGGCTTCAGTGTTTGCGCGACTGCGTGTCGAACCGCCAGTGCACCCGCAGCAGCCGACGCAATACCCAGTCCCATACTTACCCAGCCGAGTATTTCGCCTACCCGCGACTGCGGGTCATACGCATAGGCAATCTCGCTGCCAACGGCAGTCACCCCTGAAGCGACGCCCAACCCCATTGCCAACAGGGCTAATGGCGTAGCAGCACCGAGGGTCACGATACTCGCGACAATCCCGATAACCCCCAGCGCAATCCCCGCAATCGACTGCCAGGAAATATGTCCCGTAGGGTCAATGCGGTTGACCGGATCACCCAGGCAGTATGCATAGGCATTCAAACCGCCCGCACCAAACGGACTCATGCTGTCGGGACTGGTGAACCGCATCAGGGTCGGGCTGTAGGCCCGATAACCGTTGCCGAGCAGGTACAGACCTGTGACTGCATCCAGTTGCTCGCCATTGAACCCCGCCAGGCTGAACAACGCGCCTTCGGCAGGACGATGCCCATAAGGGCTGTAGGCATTATCTTCCCATTGCTCCCCGTGTAACTGTGTCAGCACTGTTTGCTGTTGATCCGCCCCGAAGATCCGGCTGCCGACGTTAGCCCCGAATTGCTGTTGCCCCAGTATCAGGCCACCATCGCGCACGACACTGCGCGAATCCGCGCCACGAATTTCGCTACTGACTGCCGAGTCGTGATAGTAGCGCTGCACATCCGGCATGCGCGGTTGCGACAGTTCAACGACTCGGTCAAAACCGTCGTAATGGAAACCACGCACCACATCCCCGCGTGCATTGCTCACCTGAGTCAGCCGACCGAAGGCGTCATAAGCCAAAGTGCGCGTCTGATCGTCCTTGATTATTCGACCGTTGGCGTCGTACTCCAGGGTGACCGGCGCGGGATAGTCAGCATGGGAGTGCATTACCCCAATAAGCTGCGCCGGATCGATTTCGCTGAAACTGAAGGTCGTTACGTTGACACCTTGGGGAAAGGTGGTTTGCAGCGTCAGGATGTTGTCCTGCGCGTCGAAGGTAAATATTTGCTGAGCAATCTCCTTTCCGTACGGATCCCGTGGCCGCTGGCTGCCATCACAGTCGTACTGTTTGAGGCGCCCGCGCACGTCGTAAGTGAAACGCTCGTCACGCAGCACGAAAGCGCCGCGCCTCAAAACCTTCTGCGCCAGTTTACCTGCCACGGTGTAGCTGGAGCTCAGCGTCTGAGTGGGCAAACCGCTGACTTCAAAACTTCGTTTTGTTTCACGCCCTATATCGTCGTAGGTCAGACGCGTCGTCAACAGGCGCTTGGTCGAAGTATCGCGTGTTTCGATCCTCTCCAGCAGGCCGCGTTTGTCATAGAAATAATCAGCCTGCACCGCACCTTGCTTGAATGAGGTTCTTCGCCCCCAGTTGTCGTACTGGGTCTGGTGCTTTGTACCGAGCACATCCATGTAGGTAAGGGGCAAACCGGCGAAAGAATAGGTATGGGAAACCGTCTTGCGCTGTTCGCCGAATTGGCTGGTTTCCGACTTCAGGCGTCCAGAGGGGAAATACTCGAAATGACGCTCGCGACCTTGTTCGATGCAGCTCTTGGTTTTTCCGTTCTGGACATCGTAGGTGAATCGGGTGGTCAACCCGTTATCTTCCCCCTCGGTCACTGCTTTGCGCTCAGTCAACACCCCGCCCAGCTCAGGGGCATGGACGAACTCGATCTTCTGACCCGCTGCATCTGTGGAGGACTTGGGTAGGCTGCGCCCGGCCTCGTAACTGGCGACCGACTTACGCCCCCCCACAGTAATCTCGGTCACACGGTTCAAACCATCGAACCTCTGTTGTCCCAGTGGCAAACCCGCCACTTTGATTTCAACCGGCAGCTCACCAGTGCTATGGGCGGCAAATGTGGTTTCCACGGCATGGCCGTCCGGCAGAACACTGCGAACCATCCGGTCGAACGCATCATATTCGTAGCGAGTGATGTTGCCGGCGGGATCGGTCTGACTCAAGGTTCGGCCCAAACCGTCATATTTATAAACGGTTTTACCCAGGCTTTGATCCTTGAGATCGAACATCTCGACGCTGTCCGGCTTACCGAAAGCATTGACGGCGACAACTGTCTTGCCCATGCCCTGCTGCCAGTTTTGCTGCTGGCGGCTGATCGGGTCGAACACACTATGCTCGATGCGCCCATCGCCATGGCGGGTCTCCGTGACCTGCCCCCAATTGTCGTAAGAAAACTCCGTCTTGACCTCACGCAGAAGGCCTTCCCACCAATCGCTGTGAATGACCTCCACGGGCCGTCCCGACTGGTCATGAAACGCGCTGTAGACCGTGCGCATCGGGCAGTTGCCATGCGTGTCGGGGTTGTCGCAATCCTTTTCCTGAATCGCCATGATGCGGCCCAGACCATCGTATTTGGCGATTTGCATACCACCTGACGAGTCTGTCGTGGTCATCCTCGCAGGCTTGTTATCTTTGGCAGCCTCATAGTTCCAATGAGTAGAGGAGGCATACGCCGTACCGGCTGCGAGTGTCTTGCGCAGACGGCGGCCAAGCTTGTCGTATTCGTACTCGATAACGCGGTCGTCAGCATCTCGCTCCGACACTATCAGTCCATTCAGGGTCGAGAGCGTTTGCTCACTCGAACTGGTGGTGTTGTCAAAACCGTGCACGGTTTTTTTCAGCACCAGCCTGCTACCGTCTAATACATACGAGTACTCGATGCGAGTTGTCGTGGCGTTGCGGACCACGCTTTGCTGTAGCAATAATCCGTGCCTGGCAGGGTCCTTGGGTGTATTGAGATAAGTCAGGTCGACTTGGGAGCGAAGAATCTCACTTCCATCCACCAGTTCGAAAAACTCCTCCTGGATGGGCACCACATTAGCGTGCGTCGCACCTTCGAGTGCGGGATGCAAAGCGTATCGATAGCGGGTAACGGTAGAGGCACCGCCGCCAACCGCAGGCACTACGGTCTTCTGCTTCAGAAAGCGGACAAACCCTAGGGGATCTTTCGGGCAGTCTTTTGATTCGGAGTTTGGGTAGTATTCAAACTGCGTGGTCAGCCCGTTGGCACTCACTTGCTTGACAAGGTTGCCGACAGAGTCGAATTCAGTGGTGGATACCTCGGTGCGCTTTTTTTTGGTCGTGCGGTTTTCATAACTGAGTGTAAGGGACTTGGGCATCCTGAATTGCGGGTCCTGCTCAGTAAACGGCTTGGTGACGTTACAGTGATATTCGGTAGCAGCCGCCGTCACCGCATTACCACACTGCGTCACTTCAGAGACCAACAGATGAAATTTGTTGTAAGTGCGTTTGGTGTGAGTATGGAGCTTACTCCCCACAATCAACTGTTCAGTGGAGCTGTACTGATATTTCGCCTGTGCACGGTAAAGCAGGTCAATGTCATCCTTGCTATCCGCTTCTACACCATAGCCCAGGTAGTTTGGTTCCGAGTAGGTATAGGTCTTGATTATTTTTCGCTGTCCTTGCTTGGCAAAAATATCATGCGCTATCACGTACGGCACGCGTTGCATTCCACCAGGAAGCAAGTGGCCATCGCGCTTGTAGCGAATGATTTCAACGGTCCCGAGAGGCGACTCCACACGACTGACATAATTAATACCGTCAATGATTTCGTACTGGAGATCCCAGCGCCCGCCGACCGGTAAGGCAATGGTGGTGACACGATCATTACTGAATGTCAGCGAGAACTCTGTGCTTTCCAGCATGCCGGGATTCTGCGTCAACGTAAGCTTGCCAGCAGTACCGCTGACCTTGAGCAGTACTCTTTTTGCGTCCCTTATCTCAACGAGTCTTGGTTGCTCATTGAACAAGGCATACTTCAAAGCGATGCTTGCGCCGTTCGCAGCGATAATTTTCTTGGGCACCGCGATCTGGGTGGCACCAAAAACCTCAAGCTCTTCTCGCCGACCATCCTTGTAGTGGACGGCATACTGCCCGACACCCGTTTTCAGAACCTTGGCGCTCTCCAGCTTCATTTCCTTAAAAAATAAAGCCTTAGAAGTTTCAGAGGCTTTATAGGTCTCACCGTTGGCCAGCGTCATGACCTTACTGCGCAAGTCATAACGACTGGTCGCCAGCGACCACCCTGAGCCATAACCTGCGTTACGCGTGTCAATAGGGTTGAAGCCCAGCGAAAGATTGAATGATGGTCCGTTAAGGTCGGTAGAGCGAATGGCACCTAGTGTCAGAGCCAAGGTATATATCCCCGTGCGGGGATCTACGCCACCAGCGACAAATCCGCCGAAATTGAATGCATTGGAACGCACTGAATCAGTAGCTTGACTGTTCATGGATAACTCCCTGTCATTTTCAAAAAAAGCACACCAGCTAGCGCCCCGCTTACTTTGCACAGAACAACGAACACGGGGGAATCGCAAAACTTGTCAACTCAATGTATAAGAGCGAGTAGCAATATCAGGATTGACACGAACTCTGTGCTCGGTACCGTATTCATCAAAAACCTGCAGACTCAATTGAGCCGTACGACCAGGTTTGTTCGGATAGTCTTGTGTCAAATGGCTAAGTATCGATATGACCCCAGGATCCTGAGCCAAAGAGCGAAATCCTTTTGAAGTGCGGGCGGTGACTTGCACACCATAGATCGGCCCAATAAAACCAACATAACTTCTCATCCCATGAGATACATTGAGGGCATTACCCGATGAGAAAAATTCGGTTGCAAACTCTTCGTCGTATCTGGTGTCGAAACTCGTCCAATCCAGCAAATTGATCTGCCGTCCTTCCGCATGTAAAGAGAGACTGTGTAATTCGGTTCGTTCAAAAAGGCTGGGCAGATCAAGAACTCTGGTTTTTTTTATCATGAAATTCGCGATTGGATACTGCTTGGGGGCGATCGCCTCCAGGGTAACGCTACTGTCATAGCCGTTCCGGCCATCGCTTCGATATGTTACGCCTTGCAATGTGATTTCAGCGGCAATCTGAATCGAACCCGGTCGATTGCTGGTGACCCAAAATTCAAAAATCTGCACACGTTCCGATGGACCCGATATCCGGTTATCAGGCGCTGGCACTAGCGGAAAAACGCGGGATGCGCCACCTGACATATCGTGCGCGTAACGGTTCTCCTGAGTTCCGACACTCCAGCTACCCCCCAATGGTGCGGAGGTGTCATAGCCGATCAGCTTGAGAGTCTCAAGGGCCGGATGCCCATAGAGCGACACCTCCTCAGCATTCGAATTTTCTCCCGAAATTAGCACCAATACCCTGACTTGCATACGACCGTTGGCGTAAAGCGCCTTATGCCGAATTGTTGAAGTGTCGAGCGTTACTTGAAACCGCTGAATACTCAAATCTTGCTCAAACATATAAAACCCTTTAACCAATTTATTTACGCAGCACGACAGCGCTGCTTGAACCGGTATTAATACACGCACTAAACACAAATAAAACAAGCGCTTTATTTCCACTTGTAATGATTAAAAACGCCCCGAATAACACAAACCGAAAAAACTTAGTCAGAGCCAGAAAATAATCTCAACACCGAAACCAACCAAACAGCCAACACAATGCAACACCGAAAACCTTCACACACAAAAAAGCCCACTCACACGAAACCGTTTGCAAAACGCGACTGAAAGTGGACTTTGTTAATATTGTCAATTGTTACTGGAAGGTGATTATCACGTCAGAAAAACTTCAACCCTCGTCACTATCAGACCCTACACCGCTGTCCGAAAATTCGGAAAGCTCGAAAATCTCATCAAACACCTGTTCCTGAGTCCTGATATCGATTTCGCTATCCATACTGGTGTTCTGGAGATAGTCATTGATACGCAATAGTGCTACCTGGCTTAACGGATTACCCCTCAGATCGACATACGTGTCTTGGGTATCCGGGATCTCAAAAAAATCATCCCCGACATCAACAATATTGTTATCGCGTAAATCAAGAATTTTCAGTCTACTCAATTGCTCTACACCGCCAGGAATACCGGTCAGCCCCGAGTTAGCCAGATACAACTCTTTCATCTGACGCATGAATCCCAGATGAAGAGCGACACCCAACGGGTTTCCATCAAGCCTTAACAGTGTCAGCGTTTCAATTCTCGAAAGCCCCTCCGCATCATTTTCGGACAGTCTCAGTGAGCAATCTTTCAAGATCAGGTGTTGCAAGCCACGCATCTGAAAAATGCCCGGAGCGAATCGATCCATGCGCACGTTTTCAAGGACCAGATAAGCCAGGTTGGGGAAGCTGTCGAGAAACCTACCCAATTTCACACCTGGATTGCGCGCCTCCAGCCCCAGCCCGGCCACATGCTCGAATCTGGCGCTCATTTGCGGCAACTCGTCGGTGAAATCGATAAATGAATCGAAGCTTTCATCTGCTACGCCGTCAACTGAAAGCAGCTTTTGCTGCCAAGTGGATTGCAGTTTTTCGCTAAACCTCTGACGCAACCGCGATTGCTCAGCAAACGCCTCGGCGCTCCATTCCACTCCCTTTGATGGATGTGGAGGCACCTCAGCGCGCCACACTTCCAATTCATGACGCAGCGTGGCGAACTCATTTTCCAGACGACTTAAAACTCCAGAGGGGTCGTGCTGTAAACGCTTGTGGATAAAAGCAGCCACGTCTTCATCCGAAATTTCTGGATGAAGATCACGCACGCGACGTTCGAAAGACTTTGGCGATTCAGGCCTGACGTCGGCTCCGCCGCGCAATAGCCCTTCTTGCCGGCCTTGCGTTCTGGCAGCGTTGACGGTGGCTGGTAGCGGTGCCAGGCGCAGCACTTCACTCACCACTCGCCGCGATGGTGAAGGCTGACTACGGATTAATTTTTGCAGCGCCTGGGCAGCGTCGTCCGAGATGCCGAGCGATTGGCGATGTACTGGCAACAACAGGGTCCAGAGTGTCGTATACAGATTTTGCGCACCCAGAACGGACGGCGGGCCGCCGCTTGCAACGATGTAACCATCATCATGACGAATCAGCAGGTGACGATCCGATGACCGGGCATCGCCGATCGCCGCAAAGACGTCTCCGTCAATCGCACCCTGGCGAATCTCGATACGAATCTGGTGGGGCCAATCCACGAGATCTCCGATCATATGCAGCACTAACCGATCACTGTCGGGATTGACTACCGCCTCCAAATAAATGCCTTCCACGGCCCTTGCCAAGCGTACTTCTCGCAGAGCCAATAGAGCCTCTAGCGCCACTCTCTGTGGGATGCCCGGTTGGTTATGCATATGCAAACGCTCGGCAGCACTGGTATTACGCCATATCGCTCGTGCAGCGGTTTTCGGTAGATCAGGAAATACCCGGCGCATCCGCAAAGTATCTTCATCACAATCGGACTCGAACGCATCCTCAACGTCCTTGAAGCGCGTGAAACTCTCAGGGGCTACCCGGCCCTCCGCCTGTACTTGCTGATCAAGTTCGAATCGCCTGAGGGTGTCCTCCAACAAAAAAGGCACAGGGCGATCATGCGCAATCACATCGCGCAGCACTGCTTCGTTGACCCCGCTCACTGCCAGCATGCGTACAACCGTGGTGTCGGAAAGCTGCGCAACGGAGCGTCCCGATCGGCGAAAAAGTTCTGCGGCCTGCGCTGCAATTAAATCGGAGATATTAAAACCGTCACTCTCCACTGCAACCCAGAACCGACCCTCGCTGTCAGGCCTCAACAGCGGACCGGAAGGATGCAATTCTCTGGCATGTGTGGCGCGAAACAGGCCACTTTCGGCGTCTCGGACCACTTGTACGATGTGATTATCAGCGACGGCAACATACTGACGCTGCTTCATGATTCTGATACCCCCTGCAACGGTCTCGTCGAGACGCTCCTGCGTAGGTATCCAGTAGCTCTCCAGCGAATTCCCTGCGGAAACACTTGCGAACTCGTCAATGGTGGAATATTTCGGGCTCGTGCTCAGACTGATGACCGGCATCACTGCCAGCGAATCTGAAGAAGATGGCGAAGTCAAAGGTCCCTGATGGTGTGCAATAGTCAAATGCGCCGCTGTCAAAGACGAAGACAGGAGTCGGGGGGAGCCGTCCCTGCTGGAATCGGGGGGTCTGGATGGGGCAGATACAGGTTTGATTTTCGGCGGTTTGCCAGTCATGGAAGCTCATCCTTGAGGAGTGGTTACGCTGGCCACCCATAGCTGCGTGGCCACCGCAGGACATCAGAAAGAGCACTTTCGTGCACATGCCTGATCATCGGACATGGCAGCTTAACTGCGGCCGCCATGCCAAACGCATATACAGCTACTACATCCAACGACATTGCATCATCGGATGATGAAACTCAGCCTCGCTGAAGAGACAAATTGCGCTCGTAAAAATTCACGCGAATCGCCAATTTATGCCCGGTACCATATTCATCGATAGCGATAAAGTAGAGGACATTTCCATATTTTTGCGCACCGGTATTTTCCGAGTATTCGGATAACGCCTGGACAATAGTCAGCTCCCCGTCGCTTTGAGTATTCACTTTGTAATGCTTGTGATTCCATGTTTGTGCATCGCCGGTGAAAGCATATACAAACGGATCACCCCTATCAGGCAAGGTGACGGTCACACTGGTTTTTTCGGGACGGACGAAAATGCACTTCATATAATTTGTTTTTATTTCGTTAAGCCTGTTCCCCCCCGCAAAATCGAGATTTTCGCCCTCTTCTGCCCCTTCGACAACCCAATCGACCAGGCGGATTTGCTTCCCGTCCGGGTACAGCCCCAGATGGTACTTCCAGATACGATTACCCGGTGACTCATTACCAATCCTGTTCTGATACAACTGAAAGACTGAATATGTCTCAGGCTTTTCAGCCGCTAGAGTCACGCTGCTGTAATGAACACTGGCAGGGGTGGTTCCGTTGCTCAAGATCCTCTCCCCGTTGAGAGACAGGCGCGCACCGACTTCAGTCGTTCCGGCGCTTGACGAGGAAACCCAGAACGTACGCACCTGTGGATGAACGCTGTCATTCTCAAGATCATCATCGTACCTGTCCAAGGCATCCGGTGCAGGCCGAGCCTCACGCGTAAACCGCCCTTGGGCTGCGCTCGCGGCCCAACCATTGCGCAAGGTCTTGCCGGTCGCGTAATGAATAAGCTGGATGCTTTCCATTACATCTTCCGGTACATGTACAGCGTTGCCGTCGGCGTCTACTCCGGCAACGAGCACCTGAACTTTAACTTGCATCCGCCCATTAGCGAAAAGTGCCCGGCTTTGAGTATTATCACTGGCGTCAAACTTTACCTTCAGACTGGACAACCCCACAAGAACAGGCGAAGTGCTTTGTTGATTACCTGTAGCGTCCATGCTTTCACTCATAATACAGCCCTCTGTGAGAATATAATTGATAGTGACATCGAAAACATGCCAGTAAAAAAAGTTACATACCCACCAAGAAAATATCAAAGTGAAAAGTGTAAGAAATATGCGCGCGCCAGCCGCCAGCAACTCATATGTCTCTAAGCCGGCTGCAAATACACCAATTCAAGAATGATCAATGTTCGTCGTTATAGACGAACTTCGGCATTTCCCAATGGAAACGGATGGCCAGCAGACGTAACAGGAACCCGCCAAACAAAGTGATCAGGATAGCTTGTTCGCCCGGCACATTTATATAAAGACAAAACATGTAGCACCATGCCGCAGCGAATGAAACACTGGCATAAAGTTCGCGGCGAAAGATCAGCGGAATGTCGTTGCAGAAGATGTCGCGCAGGATGCCGCCGAACACACCAGTGATAACGCCGCTGACCGATGCGACCAACATGCCGTGACCCATTTCCAGCGCCGTCATGCAACCGATCAAGGTGAATGCCACCAGCCCCACCGCGTCGAGCACCAGAAACAGCGAACGCAAATGACGCATCCAGCGTGCGGTGAACACGGTAAACATCGCCGCCACCGAGGTCAGCACCAGGTATTCGGGGTGTTTGACCCAGGTCAGCGGGTAGTGCCCGAGCAACACGTCGCGCACCGAACCGCCACCGAGCGCGGTTATGCAGGCGATCAGCACCACGCCGAACCAGTCCATGCCACGTCGTCCGGCGGACAGCGCGCCGGTCATGGCTTCGGCGGTGATGGCGATCAGATAGAGCATCAGCAACATGGTGGCAGTCCAGGCAGGAAGGCGCGCAGTCTAGCCATTTCAGCGTCGCACCAGAAGAGGGCGCGCCTCTCTCCAGCCAGCTCGCGTCCACATACGGCGCATCCCGCGTGGGAGCGAGCCTGCTCGCGAAAGCGTCTGGGCTGATGCCGCTGCCTCAGAACCTGATGAAGTGCTTGCGGTAGTGCTGCAGCTCGGCGATCGATTCGCGGATGTCATCCAGCGCCAGATGCGTGCTGCCCTTCTTGAAGCTGTCGCGCACATCCGGAGCCCAGCGCGCGGCCAGTTCCTTGAGCGTCGAGACGTCGAGGTTGCGATAGTGGAAGTAGCTTTCCAGCGCCTTCATGTGGGTATAAAGGAAGCGACGGTCCTGGCAGATGCTGTTGCCGCAGATCGGCGATTTGCCCTTCGGCACCCACTTTTCAAGGAAAGCAATGGTCTCAGCTTCTGCCTCAGCCATGCTGATGCGGCTGTCGCGTACACGCTGGGTCAGGCCGGAATTGCCGTGGGTGCGGGTGTTCCATTCGTCCATGCGCGCGAGCACTTCGTCGCTGTGATGGATGGCGATCACCGGGCCTTCGGCCAATGTATTGAGCTCACTGTCGGTGACGATGGTGGCCATTTCGATGATGACGTCGTTGTCCGGGTCCAGACCGGTCATTTCCAGGTCGATCCAGATCAGGTTCTGCGGGTTTTGCATATTCGGGCTCCTAGGCAATGCTGCGCAGTTTAGCCTAGGCCGGTGACCGGGCGTGCTAAACTCGCGGCCGTTTTACCTAATCGCTGCATTCTTCAGACGGAACACCCATGGCCAAACGCCAACTCAATCGTCGTCAAAACTGGCGCATCGAAAAGATTCAGGGCGAGCGCGCCGCACGCGCCGCCAAACGCGAGTCCTCGGCGGTCGAGGCCCTCGAGGGCGGCGACCTTGGCCCTGAGCAGCACGGCCTGGTGATCGCCCACTTCGGCGTGCAGGTCGAAGTCGAAGCTGTTGACGGCGAACTCGCCGGTCAAGTGTTCCGCTGCCACTTGCGCGCCAACCTGCCAGCGCTGGTCACCGGCGACAAAGTCGTCTGGCGCGCGGGCAACCAAGGCATTGGCGTGATCGTCGCGCAACTGCCGCGCAGCACCGAACTGTGCCGCCCTGATAGCCGTGGCCAGCTCAAACCGGTTGCTGCCAACGTCGACATGATCGTCATCGTGTTCGCGCCGCTGCCCGAGCCTCACGCCAACCTGATCGACCGCTATCTGGTCGCCGCCGAACATGCCGGCATCCGCCCGCTTTTGCTGCTGAACAAATTCGACCTGATCGACGAGCAGAACGCCCCGGCGCTGAACGCGTTGCTGGCGGTGTATCGCACGCTGGGTTATCCGGTGCTGGAAGTTTCGGCGCACCACGGCGATGGCATGGAACAGCTGCAAAAGCAGCTCGACGGGCGCATCAGCGTGTTCGTCGGCCAGTCCGGCGTCGGCAAGTCGTCGCTGGTCAACAGCCTGCTGCCGGAAGTCGAAACCCGCGTCGGTCCGTTGTCGGAATTGTCCGGTCAGGGCACGCACACCACCACCACTGCGCGGCTGTTCCACTTCCCCGGTGGCGGTGAACTGATCGACTCCCCGGGCATCCGCGAATTCGGTCTGGGCCACGTCAGCCGCGCCGACGTCGAAGCCGGTTTCATCGAGTTCGACGACCTGCTTGGCACTTGCCGCTTCCGCGACTGCAAGCACGATCGCGAACCGGGTTGTGCACTGCTCAAGGCGCTGGAAGATGGCCGCATCCAGCAGCAACGGATGAACAGCTATCGCTCGATCATCGCCAGCCTGCCTGAAAACGGCTATTAAACAGCCACGCCGGCAGTCCTACGCGATGGGCTGCCGGTTGTCGGACTGCATCTGACTCACCCTCTTCTCTTAAACGTCAGCTTCTTCTGTAGGCACTTGCGCGACTGCTTGCAGGACCTTTCTGTTTTGCCGCGCAGACCTTGTAGGCCTGAGCCAGCGGCCTACATTTTTTTCCTCCTTCGCTCACAGCGACCATCGAGGAAAGCCATGAAAAAACATCTTGTGTTCATCAGCCATTTGTCTCGCAGCGCCCGCCCGTGCAATACCCACAGAATCCCCGGCGCGATCCGCCTGCACAAGGCGGTGTGACCATGCGCAAGGGATTGTTCATTGGCATCAACGATTACACGCATATCGGCGGGCTCAGCGGTTGCTGCAACGACGCCATGGCCATGGCTTCGGTATTGAAAACCAACGCCAACGGCGACCCCAACTTCAAAAATGTCCTACTGACGTCTGCCGAGGATTACCTGAGCCGGGAAAAACTCGAAGATCAGATCCGCGAGTTGTTTTCCGGTGACTGCAACGTCGCGCTGCTGTATTTCGCCGGTCATGGCGGTTTCGATGCCGACACTGACGAAGGCATGTTGATACCCCAGGACTACCGCAACGCCAAGGACGGCATCCGCATCAGTGACATTCTCAACTGGGCGGACAAAACCACGCGGATCAAAAACAAAGTGATCATCCTCGACTGCTGCGAAAGCGGTTCGGCCGGAGAAGTCCGCGCCTTGCGCAGCGAGAGCAGCATGGTCAGCGAAGGCATGACCATCCTCACCGCCTGCAAAAAAGCCGAGCCGGCAATGGAGAGCGCGCAGCACGGCGTGTTCACCGGCCTGCTCCTGCAAGCGCTGCATGGCGGTGCGGCGAATATCCTCGGCAAAATCACCCCCGGCAGTCTGTATTCCTTCGTCGACAACGCCCTCGGCGCCTGGGAACAGCGCCCGGTGTTCAAGACCAATGTGTCGCAGTTCATTTCCCTACGCGAAGTCTCGCCGCTGATTCCCAAGGAGATCCTGCGCAAATTGCCGGACTGGTTCGCCGAAGCCGAATCGGTGTTCGCGCTCGACCCCAGCTATGAACCTACCGAAAAGGCTTTCGTGCCAAAGCACGGCGCGGTTTTCGCCCAGTTGCAAAAGTGCAACCGCCACAGCCTGATCGAACCGGTCGACGCCGAGCACATGTACTACGCCGCCATTCACTCGACCGGCTGCCGCCTGACGGCACTCGGCGCCTATTACCGCGAACTCGCCCTCAAAGGACATTTCTGATGCCAGTCTTTATCAGCTACCGCCACATGGATCGCGCCCATGCGATCGCCATCAACACCCGCCTGACTCAGGCGAAGATCAGGACTTACCTCGACGTGCTGGACCCGGAATCGCAGACCACCGACGACATCACTGGGGTCATTACCCGCAACATCACCGAGTGCACGCATCTGCTGGCGGTGGTATCGGAGAAGACTGCACTGTCGTGGTGGGTGCCGTTCGAGATTGGCGAGGCGACGATCAGCAATCGGCGAATCTGTACGTTCAAGACCGGGCCGGCACAACTGCCGATCTATCTGGACAAGTGGCCAAAGCTGAGCACGGCCAGCGATCTGGATCTCTTTATCGATGCGTATCGGGATGAGGTGTCGAACCAGCGCTCGATAACACTGGATTCGTTCAGCGACTCGGTCAAGGGTGCTTACAAGCGCGATGCGGAGATGTTTCATGAACAGTTGAAGAACCGGATTCGTCGCGGGTTCTAGAGTTTCGTTACTTTCGAAAAGCCCCTCACCCTAGCCCTCTCCCAGAGGGAGAGGGGACTGACCGAGGTGAATGTTCCGAGTACGCCGACCTGAAATACCGAGTCGAACTCGAATTCGAAAAGCACACAAATCGGCTCCCTTTCCCCCTCGCCCCCCTTGGGGGAGAGGGCTGGGGTGAGGGGGTTGCTCTTGGCAACGCACTAAATACAAAGCCGAAAATCAGCCGAAAAAAAACCGACATCACTGTCGGTTTCTTTTTTTAATCATTGCTTCGGCGCTGGCGCCGCCCCACCCGGCTCAGCCGGCTTCGGCGCAGCGTCATCAAACAGATTCAAGCGTTCGCGCAACTCATGAGCCGGCACCGGCTGCTTGTCCGCCGGCAAGGAATTCGGATCAACCGGGGCTGCCGGAGCAGCACCGTTCTGACCCTGATCCGCCGGTTTGGCCGCCTCGGGACCTTGCGCACCTTCAATCGCCGCCTGGGCTTTTTTGGTCAGCACGACAATGTCGATCCGGCGGTTGACCGGGTTGAACGGATTTTCCCGATCGAACAACGCCGACGAGGCATAACCGACCACCCGCGCCACCTGCGCGTCCGGATAGCTGCCGGCGACCAATGCGCGACGCGCGGCGTTGGCGCGGTTGGCCGAGAGTTCCCAGTTGCCGTAGTCGCCAGTACCGATGTACGGCTTGGCGTCGGTGTGGCCGCTGATGCTGATCTTGTTCGGCACCGCTTTGATGGTGTCGGCCATGGCCAGCAGGATGTCTTCGAAGTACGGTTTCAGGCGTGCGGACCCGGAGTCGAACATCGGCCGGTTCTCGGCGTCCATGATCTGGATGCGCAAGCCGTTCGGGGTGATTTCGAAGAGGATCTGATCCTTGAACTTCTGCAGTTGCGGGTTCTCGTCGACCTTGTTCTGCAGTTCTTGCAACAGCAGCTCGAGACGCTCCTTCTCGACCTGCTCGGCCATGCCTTCAACCTGATCGGTGTCGACCGTGACCTTGTCCGGTTGCGGCTGCGACTTCACTTCCGGGTTGAGGGTGTTTTCCGGCGCCAGGGTCGGTGTACCGCCGAGGTCGATGATGTACGGCGTGCCGCTTTCGGAGAAGCCGACCGGGTCCTTGAAATAACCGGCGATGGCGATCTTCTGTTCCGGCGTAGCAGTGGACAGCAGCCACAGCACCAGGAAGAACGCCATCATCGCCGTGGCAAAGTCGGCGAAGGCGATTTTCCACGCCCCGCCGTGGTGCCCGGCAGCAATGCGCTTGACGCGCTTGACGATGATCGGCTGATTATTTTCCATGACTTAGCGACCGCGAACCGCTTGTTCCAGCTCGGCGAAGCTTGGACGGTGCGCCGGGTACAGAACCTTGCGTCCGAACTCGACCGCCAGCGACGGCGGCATGCCGGACGCCGAAGCCACCAGCGAGGCCTTGATGGCTTCGTAGACGTTGAGCTCTTCCTTGGCATCGTGGGCCAGGGAATGCGCCAGCGGACCGAAGAAACCGTACGCCGCGAGAATACCGAAGAAGGTACCGACCAGTGCCGCACCCACGTGCAGACCGATCGACGCCTGGTCACCTTCACCCAGCGAGGCCATGGTCACCACGATACCGAGTACCGCCGCAACGATACCGAAACCGGGCATGCCGTCGGCGATGCCGTTGACTGCGTGCGATGGGTGCTCGAGGTCTTCCTTGAGGCTGTACAGCTCCATGTCGAACAGGCCTTCCAGTTCGTGCGGAGCCATGTTGCCGGAGGACATGATGCGCAGGTAATCGCAGACGAACGCGGTCATGCGTTCATCCTTGAGCACCGCCGGGTACTTGGCAAAAATCGGGCTCGCGGCGGCATCTTCGATGTCGCCTTCGATCGCCATCATGCCTTCGCGGCGGCTCTTGTTGAGGATCTCGTAGATCAGCCCGAGCACTTCCAGATAGAAGGTGTGGGTGAAGCGCGAACCGAACATGCTCAGGGATTTCTTGAGCACGTGCATCGTCATGTAACCGGGGTTGGCCTGGAGGAATGCGCCGAGGGCCGCACCGCCGATGATCATCACCTCGAAGGGCTGGATCAGGGCGGCAATCTTGCCGTGGGAGAGCACGTATCCGCCGAGCACGCTCGCGAATACGACGATGATGCCGATAATTTTAGCCATAGGTAGAAGGTACTTGTTTAAGTCGGGTTCAAGGTCATATTCGGAAGTTAAAAAATCTCTTCTTCTACTTATCGGCAAAACTGCGCCAGACTATAGCCAGTTCAGGCGAAAAGCCAATTTAGCCCATGCCGGGCGCGTCTACAGTCAGTGAAGATCTCGTCCAGACATGGCTAATGAAACGAACATTCCATCGGTAAAACCGACCACGCTCCAGGCTTGGGTCAAGCTGCTCGACAGCGTCCGCCTGCCCGTACCACAAGAGGCTCACGACAAAGTCTGCCGGGCGATCCGCGACAATCGCAGCTCGCTGCGCGACATCGCCGATCTGATGCAGGACAGCCCGGCGCTGGCCTTGAGCATCATCCGTGAGGCGAATCGTCACACCCACGGGACCATGGCCGCGCCAGCGGAAAATCTTGAGGTGGCAATCAATCGCCTGGGCCTTGCGCGCACCGAAGAACTGCTCGCGCGCCTGCCGGCCGAACCGCACCGACAGATCCCCAAGGCCTTGCGTCAGTTGCAGTTGATCAGCCAACACGCGACACAGCAGGCCAACGGTTTTTTTGCCAGTCGCCTGGCGCGGCTGTGGCAGGACATCCACTGGGGCAGCCTGCTGTTTTTGTCGCCGCTGTGGCCGTTGGCGCTGACCTATCCGCAGTTGCTCGAAGAGTGGGAACTGCGGGTGATCCACAAGGGCGAGTCGGCGCGGGTGGTCGAAAAGCAATTGTTCGGCGTGCGACTGTTGAAGATTGCCGAGGCTCTGGTCCAGGCCTGGCATCTGCCGATCTGGGTCGAGCAAGGCTACAAGTTGCTGCTCAGCGAACAACGCGAACTGGTCAAAGTGCTGCGCATCGCCCGCGACAGCGAACACCCACTGCGCCAGCAGAATCGCCTCGACGATGACCCGACATTGCGCCGCTGGCTCAACCAGCCGGCGAATACCGTGCTGCTGGCCAATGGGCTGGCGCTGTCGGCGCAACAGGCCTGGGACAGTCCGCACAGCAAGCGCTGGCAGTACCTGACCAGCCTGTATCTGCAGATTTCCATGGACGAAGTGCAGCAACAGCTGCACCAGCAAGCGGCGAACAGCGCGCGTCAGCATGCGATGCCTGATTTGTGGCACCCGGCGGTTTCGCTGATCTGGCCTTGGGGCGCTCGTCGTTTGCCGGCCGGCATGCTTCCGGCAGCAGCGCCGAATGCGGATGATCTGGGCCAGTGGCGTCGGCAATGCGCCGAACTCCTCGCCGAGCCCAGCCGCTTCACCAATGCCATGAGCCTGACCGTCGCCGCCCGCGAGGCACTGGTCGCCAGCGGCATGCGCCGGGTGATGATTATGATGGCCGACCGCACACACACGACCCTGCGCGTGCACCAGACCGCCGGTTTGCCGAAGGATGCGGCGGCGCTGAGTTTTGCCGTCGGCCAAAGCAAAGTCCTGCAACGCCTGCTCGCTCAGCAGGCGCAGGTGCGAATCACGCCGGAGAACAACGGGCAATTCTCGGCCTTATTGCCAGCGAGCCTGCGCACGCTGTTTCGCGGTGAGCATCTGTTCCTGCGTTCGCTGGTCAACAACGGCCGGGTGATCATGATCGTCGTTGCCGATCAGGGCGGCGGGCCGTTCGCCGACATCACCGTACAAGCCTTCGGCAAAACCGCGCAGTGCATCGAAAAAGCCCTGCACAGCTTTAGCAGCCGTGGCCAATGAGCCTGCGCTACAATCCTCCCCTTTGTGCTCTGGAGACCTCACATGTCTGACTTCTCTGGCTTGGCGCTTGTCATCGAGCCGAGCGACCTGCTGCCGCGTCTGGAGTCCCCGGAACTGATCCTGGTGGACCTGACGAGTCCTGCCCGGTATGCCGAAGGTCACTTGCCCGGCGCACGTTTTGTCGACCCGAAACGCACCCAGCTCGGCCAGCCACCGGCGCCGGGGCTGATGCCGGCGAAAGCCGATCTGGAAGCATTGTTTGGTGAACTCGGTCATCGCAAAGACGCGGTCTATGTGGTGTATGACGATGAGGGTGGTGGCTGGGCCGGACGTTTCATCTGGCTGCTCGATGTCATTGGCCACGACAAGTACCACTATATAGACGGTGGTCTGCCGGCCTGGCTGGCGGACGGTATGCCGATGTCGATCCAGGTACCATCCGTTGTCGGCGGCCCGGTCTCGCTGACCCTGCACGACGAACCGACCGCCACCCGCGAATACCTGCAAAGCCGTCTCGGCGCCGCCGATCTGGCGATCTGGGACGCGCGCGGGCCGCTGGAATATTCCGGCGAGAAAGTCCTCGCCGCCAAGGGTGGCCACATCCCCGGTGCGGTCAATTTCGAATGGACTGCCGGCATGGACCAGACGCGTCAGTTGCGTATCCGCAGCGACATGCCGCAGATCCTCGAAAAGCTCGGGATCACCAAGGACAAGGAAATCATTACCCACTGCCAGACCCATCACCGGTCGGGCTTCACTTATCTGGTGGCCAAAGCCCTCGGTTATCCCCGGGTCAAGGGCTACGCCGGTTCCTGGGGCGAATGGGGCAACCACCCTGACACGCCAGTCGAGATTTAAGGTTTTTAAGGACAACTAATGAAAGAGCGTCTGTTTATCCTCAGCCAGTACCTGCTGCCGCATCACCTGCTGTCGCGCCTGGCCGGCTGCATCGCCGAATGCCGTGTGCGCTGGTTCAAGAATGCCTTCACCCAATGGTTCGCCAAGCGTTATCAAGTGGACATGTCGCAAGCACTGGTCGAAGACCTGACCGCTTACGAGCACTTCAACGCATTCTTCACGCGTGCGTTGAAAGACGGCGCGCGTCCACTGGACGAAACTCCGGGCGCGATCCTCAGCCCGGCCGACGGTGCGGTGAGTCAGCTCGGCCCGATCGAGCACGGTCGCGTGTTCCAGGCCAAGGGCCACAGTTTCAGCGTGCTCGAATTGCTCGGCGGTGATGCGGCCAACGCAGCGCCGTTCATGGGCGGCGATTTCGCCACGATCTACCTGTCGCCGAAGGACTACCACCGCGTGCACATGCCGCTGGCCGGCACCCTGCGCGAAATGGTCTACATCCCGGGCCGCATTTTCTCGGTGAACCAGACCACTGCCGAAAACGTCCCGGAGCTGTTCGCCCGCAACGAGCGCGTGGCGTGCATATTCGATACAGAACGCGGGCCGATGGCCGTGGTGCTGGTCGGTGCGATGATTGTCGCTTCGATCGAAACCGTGTGGGCCGGTCTGGTCACGCCACCGAAGCGCGAGCTGAAAACCTTCCGCTACGACGAAGCCGCACGCGCACCGATTCATCTGGAAAAAGGCGCGGAACTGGGGCGCTTCAAGCTCGGTTCAACGGCGATCGTGCTGTTTGGCCCGGATCAGGTGAAGTGGGCCGAAGAGCTGGTGGCCGGCTCGCCAGTGCAGATGGGCCAAGGCCTGGCACTGCCAAAAGCGTGACCCAATTTGCGGAAGCAGCCGAGGCTGCTTCCGCAAACCGCGGCATTTGCTGCTATGGTTTTGCTCATGAGCCAGACCAACTTTTCTCCCAAGCTGCGCGCTCCGACTCCCACGCAAACGCGCCTGTCGTTCTGCGACGCCAGCCCGCGCGACCTCAAGCGCTGGATCGCCAGCCTGCCCAAGGCCAACATCGGCGAAACCGCCCGCCTGCTGTATCAAGGCCTCGGCGAACTGAACCTGTTGCTCACTCCCAGTGACAATCGCCTGCAACTCTTGGAACTGCTGCGGCCCGAGGTGTATTTCGTCTGCCAGCATCTGGAACGGCACTTTCTGCATCAGGCGATCATGCTCGACGAGCGCTCGCGCAAGGTCAGCAACCTGTGTCAGGCGCTACAAGGTCAGCTGGCCATCGGCTATAAACAGATCGTTCTGCGCATCCTGCCCAAATACAGCAAGGACCGCGCGACGTTGGTCAGCACCGCCTTGCAACGCGCCGCGCATGCCCTGAAGGCGCAACTGGTGCGCGCCACGCAGTTGTACAGTTCACCGCCGGAACATGCGTGGTTCGAATTGCACCAGCTGTATCGCAGCGCGGCGCAATTGCAGCTGCAACAACGGCGGCTGCGCGATGATCTGGCCTTTTTGACTAGCGAACTGAGCGTCGAACAGACCTACATCGCCGCACTGCTATTGGGCAGTGCCCGTTGCAACCAATTGCGTCAAAGCCAGATTGCCCGGCTGGCCGAGGTGATCGAGCCGTGGAGCGCCCTGCTCAAACTGCATCCCGACAGCGCCGACGACGGCTTGTTTGCGGTCAGTCCGGAACTCGATGTCGGCCCGCGCTACCGCAAGATGTTTCGCAGCGAACAACAGAACGGGCTGCTGGGCTTCGATCCGCAACCGCTGGTCAAACAGCTCGAAACGCACCTGCTGCACCAGTCCACCTCGACCCCGTTACCCGTTTCCGTCGGCCTCAGCGTCGACACCCTGCAACATCTGCACGCTACTTGGGGTCAAGCGGCCGAACGCAGCTTTCAACGCATCGCCGGCCAGGGCTCGCTGACCGTGTGCGTTGGCATGAGCGC
This sequence comes from Pseudomonas triticicola, assembly GCF_019145375.1. Classification (NCBI taxonomy): domain Bacteria; kingdom Pseudomonadati; phylum Pseudomonadota; class Gammaproteobacteria; order Pseudomonadales; family Pseudomonadaceae; genus Pseudomonas; species Pseudomonas triticicola. The sequence goes on from NZ_JAHSTX010000001.1 coordinate 4,040,369, forward strand.
CCTGCACTTCTACCTCGGCGGCGAGCGCACTTTCAGCGAGTTGCTCAAACATCCCGGCGCCCGCGCGGCAAACTTCAGCAGCGTCGTGGCCAACGGCGAAAAGGACAGCTGGAGTCAGGCGTTCGACGCTGCCCCGCAAAGTAACGATGAGCTGTTGCCGTACGAGGAAATCCAGTACGACCAGTTGAGCGAAGAAGAAGGCCCGGGCAACGCGCCGAATTATCCGACTTACGCCTTGCCGGTGATCAACCATAGCCCCGGCGGCTATTGCCTGGCCTGGCCGAGCGAAGTACCGGCCGAATTGCAGGCCGGGGAAATGCTCGGCATTCAGGACAGCGAGAGCAAAGGCTGGAGCATTGCGGTGATTCGCTGGATCCGCCAGGTGCGCGGCAGCGGCACGCAGATGGGCATTGAACTGGTCGCGCCACACGCGCAGCCGTGCGGTCTGCAACTGGTGCGAGCGAAAGACGATCACAGCCAGTATTTGCGCGGCTTGCTGTTGCCTGAGATCAGCGCGATCGATGTGCCGGCCACCGTGCTTGCGCCGCGCCTGCCGTTTCAGGAAGGCAACAAGGTGTTGATCAACACCCAGGGCGAGGAACACCGCGCCGGACTGGATCGGCGGGTGGCGAGTACCCACAGCTTCAACCAGTTCGCCTATCGCTCGCTGGATCCTGCGCAGAATGGCGGAGGTGAGGAGGATTTTGATTCGTTGTGGAATTCGCTTTAGACCGAGGTGCGGCCTTCGCGAGCAGGCTCGCTCCCACACTGGAATGAGGTTTCCCGTGGGAGCGAGCCTGCTCGCGAAGAGGCCAGATCAGCTTATCGAGATCTCAGAGCTGCCCGTCGCGATCGCGGAAACCCAGCAGATATAACACGCCATCGAGCCCCAGCGTTGAGATCGCCTGCTTCGCCGACTGCTTGACCAGTGGTTTGGCGCGGAACGCCACGCCCAGCCCGGCAATCGCCAGCATCGGCAAGTCGTTGGCGCCGTCGCCGACGGCAATGGTCTGCTCCAGACGCAGACCTTCCTTGTGCGCCAATTCCTTGAGCAAGTCAGCCTTGCGCTGCGCATCGACAATCGGCTCGATCGCCACGCCGGTGCACTTGCCGTCGACCACTTCCAACTCGTTGGCAAACACGTAGTCGATGCCCAGCCTGGCCTGCAGTTGCTTGGCGAAATAAGTGAAGCCGCCGGACAGGATGGCGGTTTTGTAGCCAAGGCGCTTGAGTTCGGCGAACAGGGTTTCGGCGCCTTCGGTCAAACGCAGCGAGGCACCGATCGAGTCGAGCACGCTGACGTCGAGGCCCTTGAGCAGCGCCAGACGCTCCTTGAAGCTGGCGCGAAAATCCAGTTCGCCGGCCATCGCGCGCTCGGTGATTTCCGAGACCCGATCACCGACGCCGGCCGCCTTGGCCAGCTCATCGATGACTTCCGCTTCGATCAGCGTTGAGTCCATGTCGAACACGGCCAGACGTCGGTTGCGACGGAACAGCGAGTCTTCCTGAAAGGCGATATCGACGTTCAATTCCTGGGCAACGCTGAGGAATTCGGCGCGCAGGGCCTGCGGATCGGCCGCTTCGCCGCGCACGGAAAACTCGATGCAGCCCTTGCCCTTGTCGGCCGGTGTGTCCAGCGGCATGCGCCCCGACAGACGGTCGATATGGTCGATGTTCAGGCCATATTTGGCGGTGATCGCGCTGACCGCCTGCAACTGGCCGGCGGTGACCTTGCGCGTCAGCAGGGTAACGATATGGCGCTTCTTGCCCTGATTGCCCACCCATTGCTGGTAATCCTCTTCGGACACCGGGGTGAAGCGCACTTGCTGATCCAGTTCGTAGCCCTTGAACAGGATGTCCTTGAGCACTGACTTGCCTTGTTCGGAATCGGGAATTTCAACCAGGATGCCGAACGACAGGGTGTCGTGGATCACCGCCTGACCGATGTCGAGAATGTTCACACCACCTTGTGCCAGAACACCGGTGATGGCCGCCGTCAGACCCGGACGGTCGACTCCCGTGATGTTAATCAGGACGATTTCGCGCAACGCGCACCCCCGCAACTGGAAAAAAACCGCATTCTACCCACTTTCAGTGACCATCGGGCACCGCGAGCGCTTTGCCGGTCTGGGGCCTGTCGCTATACTGCGCGTCAACTTCACGGACAAAGAGCCGAGCTCAAGTGAACCGGCCCACGCCAGTCAAAACCGATAACTTCTTCCTGCTGATCTTCCGTGCACTGCGCCATCGCCGTGTACCGATTGCATTGCGCATTGCCAGCCACAACGTGATCCTGGTCGCTCTGGCCCTGGTGATCTATGCCGGGGTGATGGGGCTGCAATTCAAGCAGGCCATGCACGAGCAGGCCGATGCGCTGGGCGAAAGCCTGACCACGCAGACCGCCACCTCCGCCACCGAGCTGCTGGTGTCCAACGACATACTCAGCCTCAACGTGCTGCTCAACAACCTGACCAAGAACAAACTGGTCGCCCACGCGGCAATCTACAGTGTGGACAACCGCATCCTCGCCGAGTCCGGTCAGCGTCCCAAGCACAGCCTGCTGGGCGAAGCCGAGGGCATGTACGAGAGCAAGATCACTTTCCAGGACGTGACTGCCGGGCAACTGCGCATCAGCCTGGACATGGATCAGTTCCAGCAGCCGATGACGATCAGCCTGCAGAGCATGGGCATTTTGAGCGCGATTCTGCTGGCACTGTCGCTGGCTCTGAGCCTGCGCATGGGCCGTTATCTGTCGACGCCGTTGCTGCAATTGCGCGTGTGGCTGCGCCGCATCGACGCGCACACCCCGGGCATCGATCGTCAGGATGAAATCGGCGATCTGGCGCGCCAGCTGCACGCCAGCTACGCCCCGGAACCGGAGCCCGAGCCTGAACCCGAGCCGGAATTCGCCGAGGAAGACGACGAGCTGGAGTTCGAGGTGCGCAACCTGCGCGATCCGAGCTTCGACGAAAGCCGCCCGCTGGCCGCGAAGAAACCGGCACCGCGTCACTTGGTCAGCACCGTCGAAGACGATGATGACGATGACGCCTTCGCCGACCTGCGCGACGAATCGCTCAACGGCGCCGCCCAACCGCTCACGCGCAAACCGAGCCCTGACGTGCCACAGCACACCGCCGTACTGGCCGTGCAACTGGGCTCGCAGGAACAATTGCGTCGTTTGCCTCGCGCACGTCTGGAAGAATTGCAGGAACGCTATCGCGACTGCCTCGAGCAGGCCGCTTCGCTGTATCAGGGCGAAATCGAGACCCTCAACGACGGCAGCACGCTGTTGCTGTTCCACACCGAAGATTGCGGCGACGATTACCTGACCAATGCCATCTGCTGCGGCGAACTGCTTCGTGCACTCGGCCACCAATTGCAGATCGAGGTCGCAGACAGCGGCATCACCCTGCAATTGCAGCTGGGCCTGACCTTGGGCGATGAGCTGTTTGGCCTGAGCCAGATTGATCTGCTACTGACCGATTCGGCCCAGGATGCACTGGCCTTGTCGCAGCACAGCCGCAATCTGCTGCTGGTTGAACGCAAGATCAGCGATGACGCGTTGATCCGCCAGCGTGCGCGGATCCGGCCGATCGCCAGCCCTGAGGGCGCTTGCTGTGTGGAGCGGTTGATGGAGCCTTATCCATCGATGCTGGAACGGCAACTGGCGCGGATGCATGAGCGCCGGGCGTAAGGCTTAGGCCAGATACGCAAAAGCCCGCAGATGAGTGATTGTCTGCGGGCTTTTTTGTGCGCGGTCTTATTGGAATCGTGCGCATCCCTGAAAAGCCCACCCTAGCCCTCTCCCTCCGGGAGAGGGGACCGACCGAGGTGTCTAGCGTCATACGTCGACCTGACAGATCTTGGCGATTATGGATTCACCGCCGCGCGTACACGTCGGTGTAGCTCTCGAATATCCCCCAATCGGTTCCCTCTCCCTCTGGGAGAGGGCTAGGGTGAGGGGCTTTTTGATCTTCCACCCTGCCTCCAGACACAACAAAGCCCGCACTAGGCGGGCTCTGTTCTGACGCGTTCCAGCTTCAGAAGCGAAACACTTCCATATCCGTACGAATCGGCGACGCCATCGGGATCTTCGGTTGCTTCTCCGCATCCGCCGCTGGCGCTGCGGGCTTCGGCGCGGCTTTACGCGGTGCCTCGGCCACGGGCGGCTGGTTGGCCAGTGGCTTGAGCGCCACCGACAATTGCTCGGCCAGACGCTGCAACAGAATCCCCTGTGCCTGCACCTGGGAAGCGGTGCTGCCGGCGTGCAACTCTTGCAGATGAATGATGCGGTTATCACGCACCTTGCCGCGACGATCGATCAAACGCCACTGCGCATCGAGAATCGCCGGTTGTTTCGCCCCGGAATCCAGACGGGTGATGGTCAGCAAAACCTGCACATCCGGCGTGAAGCCGGCGGTAGCAGGCGCCAGCACCACACGCTGGCTGTCCAGGTGACCGGCGACCTGACGCATCAACAGCTGATCGATATCCGACGAAAGGCTGCCAGCCCAACGACCGTCGGTCGCCGCTTGCAGGCTGCCGTCGGGTTGACGTTGCAGCAGGGTTTCGCGTTGCAGGTAATCGGCTACAACCACCGGCCCCAGCAAAACCGCCATGCCCGCGCTTTGCGCAGGCTGAACCGGACTTCCGCTGTCCAGTTGGTACAGCGACACCGGCTGGTGAACGCTGCAACCCGCCAGGCCAAGAACGCCGGCGAGCAACAAAATAAGGGGGCGTAGAGCAGTCATCATCCCGTCCAGGTGGCCGCCACAAGGCTGACCACAGTGAAAATACTCAATAAATATGAAGAACGCTCGGCCACGCCGGCGCTTGAAAGGCCATATCATCCGTGAATATGCGTTCCGACTCCAGCGCCAAAGCGTCGATCTACGCGTTTAATCGCAGATCGAACGCTCTAGGAAGGCGTTCTCGCCTAATTGAGGTTTTCGACGAGCAGCGCATCGACCCGTTGGAAGCCCCGCGGAAGTTTGTTTCCGCGCCGTCCACGCTCACCTTTGTAGTGCTCGAGGTCGTCGGCTTTCAGTGACAGAGTCCGTTTGCCAGCCTGCAACACCAGGGTGGCGCCTTCCGGCAGAACGGCGATGTCCGTGACATATTCTTCGCGACTGGCCACGCGTTCACCGGAAATGCCGATGATCTTGTTGCCTTTGCCCTTACCCAATTGTGGCAGATCGCTGATTTTGAAGATCAGCAGGCGACCTTCGGTCGTGACCGAGGCCAGCCAGTTCTGCTCGCGATCGGCCACTGGTCGCGGCGCGATGACCTTGGCGTTGTTCGGCAAGCTCAACAGAGCCTTGCCAGCCTTGTTCTTCGCTTGCAGATCCTCGCCTTTGACCACGAAGCCATAACCGGCATCGGACGCGATCACGTACAGCGAATCGTCTTCCGGCATCAGCACGCATTCGAAAGCTGCACCCGGTGGCGGCGTCAAACGGCCGGTCAACGGTTCGCCCTGGCCACGGGCCGAAGGCAAGGTGTGCGCGGCGACCGAATAGCTGCGTCCGGTGGAGTCGATGAACACGGCAAACTGGTTGGAGCGCCCCGCCGCCGAGGTCTTGAAGCCATCGCCGGCCTTGTACGACAGACCGGTGGCGTCGATGTCATGGCCCTTGGCCGAACGCACCCAGCCTTTTTCCGACAGCACGACAGTGACTTTCTCGTTCGGCAGCAGATCGTGCTCGCTCAACGCCTTGGCTTCGGCGCGCTCGACGATTGGCGAGCGGCGGTCGTCGCCGTAGGTTTCGGCGTCTTTGAGCAGCTCGGTGCGCACCAACTTCTTCAGCTTCGCTTCGCTGCCCAGCAGGGCTTGCAGCTTGGCCTGTTCCTTGAGCAGTTCGTCCTGCTCGTCGCGCAGCTTCATCTCTTCCAGTCGCGCCAACTGACGCAAGCGGGTGTCGAGGATGTAGTCGGCCTGAATCTCGCTGAGGGCGAAACGCTCGATCAGCTTGGCTTTCGGATGCTCCTCGGTACGGATGATGTGGATCACTTCATCCAGATTGAGATAGGCAATCAGCAAGCCGTCCAACAGGTGCAGGCGACGTTCGACCTTGTCGAGGCGGAATTGCAGGCGGCGACGCACGGTCAGCACGCGGAATTCCAGCCATTCGACCAGCAGCGCACGCAGGTTTTTCAGCTGTGGCTTGCCGTCCAGACCGATGATGTTGACGTTGACCCGGTAGGTCGACTCCAGCTCAGTGCTGGCGAACAGATGCTGCATCAGCGCTTCGTGATCGACGCGGCTGTTGACCGGAATGATCACGATGCGGCACGGGTTTTCGTGGTCGGATTCGTCACGCAGGTCGGCGATCTGCGGCGCTTTCGACGGTTTTGCCTGCATCAGCGCGGCGATCTGCTCCAGCACTTTGGCGCCGGAGACCTGATGCGGCAGCGCGGTGACGATGATGTCGCCGTCCTCGACGTGGTACACGGCGCGCATACGCACCGAGCCCTTGCCGGTTTCGTACATTTTCAGCAGATCGGCGCGCGGCGTGATGATTTCCGCTTCGGTCGGATAGTCCGGGCCTTGAATATGCTCGCAGAGCTGTTCGACCGTGGCTTTCGGCTCATCGAGCAGACGCACGCAGGCGGTGGCGACTTCGCGCAGGTTGTGCGGCGGCACGTCGGTGGCCATGCCCACGGCAATACCCGTGGTGCCGTTGAGCAGAATGTTCGGCAGGCGCGCCGGTAATACCAGCGGCTCCTGCAGGGTGCCGTCGAAGTTCGGCCCCCAGTCAGCGGTGCCTTGGCCCAGTTCGCTGAGCAGCACTTCGGAATAGCGCGACAGCCGCGCTTCGGTGTAACGCATGGCGGCGAAGGACTTGGGATCGTCCGGCGCACCCCAGTTGCCCTGGCCGTCGACCAGTGTGTAGCGATAGCTGAACGGCTGCGCCATCAGCACCATCGCTTCGTAGCACGCCGAATCGCCGTGGGGGTGGAACTTGCCGAGCACGTCACCGACGGTACGCGCCGATTTCTTGTGCTTGGAATCGGCGTCCAGCCCCAGTTCGCTCATGGCGTAGACAATACGCCGCTGTACCGGTTTCAGGCCGTCGCCGATATGCGGCAAGGCGCGGTCCATGATCACGTACATGGAGTAGTTGAGGTAGGCATTTTCGGTGAAGTCAGCCAGCGATCGGCGTTCTACACCGTCCAGGCTGAGATCAAGGGAGTCGCTCATGCGGGCCTCATCGGTTCGTTGTCTGGCGCAGCAGCATGGTGCCACCGCGCTGGGTAAATTCAAGTCTGTTCAGGGCGCTCATGCCGAGCAGCACCTGATCGCCATGCAGCCCCGGCGCCACCAGTGCGCGGACATCGCGCAGGACGATGTCGCCCAATTGCAGGCGGGCAATCTTCGTTCGATAGCCCTGGCTCAGGCCATTGGCCGTGCTCAGGGTCACGCCGAAACCTTCTTGCAGCTTCAAACGCTTGGCCAGATCCGCCGGGATCGCCACATCGGTGGCGCCGGTGTCGAGCATGAACTCGACCGGCTCGCCGTTGATCTGGCCGCTGGCGACAAAATGCCCTTGGGCATTGCTCGCCAGTTTCACTTCGATAAATCCTTCGCCCTGCTCCGACGTGACCACTATGTTCGGATTCTGCTGGCGCTGTTCCCACTGACCGAAAAACCGCGTCGCGAGAAACAGCGCCGCGCACCAGGCGAGGATCATCAACACCCGACCGGCACGCTTGCCCGGTGGCTGCTGGCTCATGGCCTGGCACTCCAGCCACCGTCCGGCGCGGCAAAGCGCCAGACCACCGGGCGGACTTCGCCATCGGCACGCGGGCCAAAATTGTTGTCGACGCCGATCCACGCACCTTCGGCATCAATGATCAGCGCTTCCTCCAGTCCGTAGTTCTGCGAGTAGCGACGTTTTTCCTGCAACAGTTCGCCGGCATACGACCAGCACTGCTCGACCTTGGCCGTCTGCGCATCGCGACGGCAGATCTGATAAGCGTTGCGTTCAAGGGTAAACAGCTTGCCGTTGAACAAGGAAATGTCGGAAAAGTCGCGATGAACCGCTTTCGCCTTGGGAAACTGTGGCGGCTGCATCTCCTTGCCGCCCTCACTGAGCAGCACGCAGCGACCGTCACAATCCCACACCGTCTGCTGGCGTTTGATCAGCAGCAAACCACGTTTTTGCCGTTCGGCGGCCAGCCATATCTGATCACCGGCCGGGTTGATCGCCAGGCCCTCGAAGATCGAATTGAACTTGAGCAGCAGGCCGCTCGCCCGCGCTTCGCGAACCAGCAGCGGCGAGATTTTCAGCCAGTTCGCCGGGCCGCTGACCGGCACCTGCAACACCGCCGCATGGGCTTCACTGACGATGTAGCGATTGCCTACGCTGTCGCAACTGATGCCCTCGAAATCCAGATCGCCACCGCGAATGAACGACGCCGCCCAGGTGCGCGAACTCAAGCCCCACGGCAAGCCGCTCTCCGGCACAGGCGGCACGTCGATGTGCACGGTTTGCGCCTGCCAGACCGGATCGCGGGTATCGAGCCGATAGATCTGCTCGTCATCGCGATCGGAAACCGTCCACAGCTCATTGCCGCACCTGGCCAGCCCCGACAGGTTACCGCCGCGCATGCCTTCGACCGGGTGTTCGGAAAGCAGCCGCAATTGTTGCAGCGGCTCGGCCGACACGCTCAGCGCACTCAGCAGCAACGCACCCGCCAAGGCCCAGCCAAACTGCATCAGGCCAGCACCTCGGCGAGGTTGCCTTTGGATTCCAGCCAGGATTTGCGGTCGCCGGCGCGTTTCTTCGCCAGCAGCATGTCCATCATTTCCGAGGTTTCGGCGAAGTCTTCGCCCAGCGTCAACTGCACCAGACGCCGAGTGTTCGGGTCCATGGTGGTTTCACGCAGTTGCGGCGGGTTCATTTCGCCCAGACCCTTGAATCGGGTGACCTGCGGCTTGCCGCGTTTCTTCTCGGCGACCAGGCGATCGAGAATACCGTCGCGCTCGGCCTCGTCGAGGGCGTAGTAGATTTCTTTGCCGAGGTCGATGCGGTACAGCGGCGGCATCGCCACGTAGACGTGACCGGCATCCACCAACGGGCGGAAGTGCTGGACGAACAGCGCGCACAGCAAAGTCGCAATGTGCAGACCGTCGGAGTCGGCGTCGGCGAGGATGCAGATCTTGCCGTAGCGCAGCTGGCTCATGTCCGCCGCGCCCGGATCGACGCCGATGGCCACGGCGATGTTGTGCACTTCCTGGCTGGCGAGCACTTCGCTGCCGTCGACTTCCCAGGTGTTGAGGATCTTGCCGCGCAACGGCAGGATCGCCTGGAATTCCTTGTCCCGCGCTTGCTTGGCCGAACCGCCGGCGGAGTCACCCTCGACCAGGAACAGTTCGGAACGCATCGGGTCCTGCCCGGCGCAGTCAGCCAGTTTGCCTGGCAGCGCCGGACCTTGGGTGACGCGTTTGCGCTCGACTTTCTTGCTCGCCTTGAGGCGACGACCGGCGTTATTGATCGCCAGTTCGGCCAGGGCCAGACCGGTTTCCGGGTTGGCATTGAGCCACAGGCTGAAAGCGTCTTTCACCACACCGGAGACAAACGCCGCTGCTTCACGGGAAGACAGACGCTCTTTGGTCTGGCCGGAGAATTGCGGTTCCTGCATTTTCATCGACAAGACGAAAGCGATGCGCTCCCAGACGTCTTCCGGCGCCAGCTTCACGCCGCGCGGCAGCAGGCTGCGGAACTCGCAGAATTCGCGCATCGCATCGAGCAGGCCCTGACGCAGACCGTTGACGTGCGTGCCGCCCTGCGCGGTCGGGATCAGGTTGACGTAGCTTTCCTGCACCGCGTCGCCACCTTCCGGCAGCCACAGCAGTGCCCAGTCGACCGCTTCTTTATTACCGGCGAAAGCGCCGCAGAACGGCTCGTTCGGCAGACGTTCGAATTCGCTGACCGCATCGACCAGATAAGAGCGCAGGCCGTCTTCGTAATGCCACTCGACTTTCTCGCCGGTGCCTTTGTCTTCGAAGCTGACCAGCAGCCCCGGGCACAACACAGCCTTGGCCTTGAGCACGTGCTTGAGGCGGCTGATGGAAAATTTCGGTGAGTCGAAGTATTTCGGGTCCGGCGCGAAGTACACGCTGGTGCCGGTGTTGCGCTTGCCGACAGTGCCGACGATTTCCAGCTCGGAGGCCTTGAAGCCGTCCTTGAAGGTCATCTGGTATTCGTTGCCGTCACGTTTGACCCGCACGCGCACTTCGGTCGACAGCGCGTTGACCACGGAAATACCCACCCCGTGCAGACCGCCGGAGAACTGGTAGTTCTTGTTGGAGAACTTGCCGCCCGCGTGCAGCTTGGTGAGGATCAGTTCGACGCCGGAGACACCCTCTTCCGGGTGAATGTCCACCGGCATGCCACGGCCGTCGTCGCTGACTTCCAGCGAATGGTCGGCGTGCAGGATGACCTGCACCGATTTGGCGTGGCCGGCCAGGGCTTCGTCGACGCTGTTGTCGATGACTTCCTGGGCGAGGTGGTTCGGCCGACTGGTGTCGGTGTACATGCCGGGGCGTTTGCGCACCGGGTCGAGGCCCGAGAGGACTTCGATGGCGTCGGCGTTATAAGAACTAGCGCTGGGAGTGGCCATAAGGTCTCGTCGTCAGTCATTCATGAAAGAGGGGCAAGACTTCACAGCGTGGTGAAATCGATTGCCTGATACATATCGGCAGCCATGCCGGCAAAACTCAGCAACGCCGGCAATTGCCCGGCAAAGCCCTGAAAACTGTGGTCGCCGCCAGCCTGGATGCGCAAGGCACAGGCGCGGTAATACTGTTGGGCGAGGCGATAATCCAGCGTTTCGTCGCCGGTTTGCAACCAGACCTGATAACGCTGCGGATCCTGCGGTGGCGGCACTTCCAGTTCGGCCAGCGCCGTGACGTGGTCGTGGGTCAGTTCCCAGGTTTCATCGGTGTAGAGGTTCTTCTGCGTGCCCAGATAACCATCGAACATCCGGTGCGGGCTGACCGCCGGGTTGACCAGCAGGACTTTCAGGCCATGGCGCTCGGCCAGGTGAGTCGCATAGTAGCCGCCGAGCGAACTTCCCACCAGCAACGGCCGGCCCAGCTCGGCGATTGCCTGCTCGAGCTGACCGATGGCTTCGCGCGGATGGTGATGCAGCGCCGGCACGCGCAATTGCCCGCTCAAACCCAGCCGCTCCATGACCGCGACCAGCTGACAGGCCTTCTTCGAGGCCGGCGCGCTGTTGAAACCGTGGATATAGAGGATCGAACCGGACATTTGAGCTCCCTGGCTGTCGGCGAAAGATAGCGGAGTTTACAGGGAGAAGGACCGGGATTGGGGGTGGGTTCAATAAATTGGTGTGACAGCACAAGCTGCCCTCACCCTAGCCCTCTCCCGGAGGGAGAGGGAACCGACTGGGGGATATTCGAGAGCTACACCGACCTGAACGTTTTGCTGCGAATCCATAATCGATTCGCTGTTTCAGGTCGATGCACAGCCAAAGACCCTCACCCCAGCCCTCTCCCTCTGGGAGAGGGCTGGGGTGAGGGTCTTTGATTGTCAGTTCAGTAACCGTTGGAGCCGTAATCGACTGTGAACTCGAAGTCGGTGACTCTTTCGACGCCCGTTTCCAATTTCCCGTCCGGCAACAACCGCAGCCAGCGATACCCCGGAGCCTGCTCGCCCACCTTGAAATCCGCACTCCCCGGCTCGAACTGGATGCACGTCGAGGGCGAGGCCATCAAGCGCACGCCATTGCGGTCGCGATCGATTTCCTGATGCACATGCCCCCACAGCACCGCGCGAACCTGCGGGAAGCGATCCAGCACTTCAAAGAACGCTTCCGGGTTACGCAAGCCAATCGGCTCCATCCACGCGCAGCCGATCGACACCGGATGATGATGCAGGCACACCAGATGATGACGCTCCGGCGCCTCGCTCAGCGCGCGGGCGAGCAGTTGCAACTGATCATCCTGCAGATAGCCCGGCACCGAACCCGGCACCGCTGAATCGAGCATGGTCACCCGCCAATTGCCGATATCGACTACCGATTCGAGCAAGGTGCTCTGCACCGCCGCCTCGGCCATGACCATCGGTTCGTCGTGATTGCCGGGTAACCAGCGCGCCGGTGCCTTGATCTGCGCGCTCATCTGGCGGAAGGCCTGATACGACTCCAGCGTGCCGTCCTGGGAAATATCGCCAGTGGCCAGCAGCAGATCGATCTGCGCCTGTTGCGCCAACACCAGGTCGATGACCTGTTGCAGGCTTTCGCGGGTCTTCATGCCCAGCAGCTTGCTGTGCGCTTGAGCGAACAGGTGGCTGTCGGACAACTGCACCAGCAGCGCCGGGTCGGCGCTGGTAATTGTCGATACGCTGGGCAAGGCGCTCTCCCGGGGCTAAGCACGCAATGGATGGGTGCGACAATTATGCTGGGGGATGACACAAAGGGGAAACCGCCGAAGCGGACGCAGTTCACAACTAGCGAACGACTTCGTACTCGTGCCCCAACGCCAGGCAATGACTCAGCCATTCGCCCAGAAACACATTGAGCTGGGCCTTTTCATCGGGCTGGTGCATGGCGGCGTTCGGATAAGGATAGATGCCGCGAAAGCGTCGTGCATGCTCGGCGCTGACCACTTCGGCCATGCGCGCGTCGTGGTAGACCTGCACTTCCAGTTGCGGCACCGGCAACCATGGCAGGCTGTGCTCCTGGCGTACCTGCAAGGTCGTGGTGTACGGGCAGGTCTGCAGCACTTCGAGGGCGAGCACGCCGAGCATCTGCTCGCCCTGGGTCACAGCGATACGCCGCGCCTCGGGTTCGTTGCGCATGTCCGGCAGCAGTCGCATCAGGCGCGCGTAGTTGGCCTCGCAGGCGGCTTGCAGCCCCACGAGGTCAACCCGATAACGATCGCGCAGCTTGTTTACGACCATAGCCCCCTCACTTCGGCGCGGTTCAGCGCCAGCCACTGCAAGGCGATGATGCTCGCCGCGTTGGCAATCCGACCGTCACGCACGGCCTGCAAGGCATCTTCAAAGGCCCAGACCGTTACGCGAATGTCTTCGGCCTCTTCTTCCAGCCCGTGCAGACCGCCGACACCGTCGGTGCTGCACCGCCCCAGATACAAATGCACGAATTCGTTGCTGCCACCCGGCGAGGGAAAGTACTTGGTCATCGGCCACAACGCCTTGATGTCCAGCCCAGCTTCCTCCTGCGCCTCGCGGTGAGCAACTTCTTCCGGTTGCTCATCCTTGTCGATCAGACCGGCGACCAGTTCGACCAGCCACGGGTTGTCGGCCTTGCCCATGGCGCCGACACGAAACTGCTCGATCAGCACCACTTCATCGCGCTGCGGATCGTAAGGCAGGACGCACACGGCATCGTGGCGCACGAAGATTTCCCGGTTGATCTCGCGGCTCATGCCCCCGGCGAACAGCTCATGGCGCAAGTGCACACGGTCGAGCTTGTAGAAGCCCTCGTAGCATTTTTCGCGCCGCACGATATCCACGGCGGTCGGAATGGCGTTGGCAAAGTCAGTCATGATCATCCTCTTTACTGCATATCCTTTACGGGGTTTCCGTGTACAACCGGCAACCTCGACTTCGCGCCATCCTAACGCGCCCGCACCGTTTGATGCAGCCCCTTTACCGTCAGCGGGATGGACGGTGAAGCTGAAAGACACTCTAATCAGCTTAGTGGCGAACTGACTGCTCCGTTGAGAGTCGAAGCGGTATCTTTTTGCCTTCCCCTGCTTTCGAAAGGACGCCCATGTCGCTTTTCAAAATTGCCTCTGTGGCCGCTATTGCCCTGACTCTGGGCGCCTGTGCCAGCCTGTTCCAGCCCAACTATCGCACGCCGCTGGAAACCACCCGCGACGCCTCGGAACAACTCAAACCCGGCTGTTCCAACGCCGATTGCCCGCTGGTGAACATCGACACCCTGCGCTTCCCGGATGAGCCGGCACTGGACGGCATCATCGAAAAACGTCTGCTGCAAATGACCCGCACCGAGAAGAACGCACCGGTCGCGCCAACCCTGGCCGCCTACCGCGAGCAGTTCCTCGCCAGCGCCGGCCCGCGCAACAGCAGCTATCTGCAAGCGAAAGTACGCGAGCAGCATGACGGACTGGTGATCATCGAGCTGTCGAGCTACCTCGATACCGGCGGCGCCCACGGCACGCCGGGTCGCGGTTTCATCAACTATTCGCGCCAGCAGCACAAGGTGTTGAATCTCTCCGACATGCTGCTGCCGGGTCAGGAAGAGGCATTCTGGAAAGCCGCGCAAGTGGCGCACAACAGTTGGCTGATCAGCACCAAGCTCGATCAGGAGGCGGAATTCGTCGCGAACTGGCCGTTCGTGAAAACCCCGCACGTGGCGCTGACCTACGGTGGCGTGATCCTCAAGTACGACGTGACCACCATCGCGCCCTATGCGCTGGGCCACGTCGAACTGAAGATCCCTTATCCGCGCCTGAACGGCATTCTCAAGCCTGAGCTGTTTCCCGGCCGTAACTGAAGGCCCGGCCCAGCACTAACCGCAACAGCCCTGCCAGCACCAGCGCCGGCAGGGTTGCGCCGACATACGGATACAGATTCGCCAGCAAGTGGTAGGTGCTCACCCCGCCCAGCCACGCCAGCAACGCCGGCCAGCGCAATGCGGCTGAGGCGACCTGAGCACTGCGCTTGCGCAGGATGAAGTGATCCACCAGCACCACGCCGAACAGCGGCGCGAACACCGAGCCGATCAACAGCAGGAAATTCTGGTACTGCGCCAATGGCGCCAGCAGTGCGATCAGCGTGCAGATCACGCCGATGGCCAAGGCCAGATGCTCGACTTTCAGACGCAACAGGATCCCGCTCGAGACCGCTGCCGAATGAATATCGGCAAAAGCGTTTTCCGACTCGTCGAGCAGAATCAGCAACAGCGGAATGCCCAGACCGGCGCCAGCCAGTGCCAGCAACAGCGCGTTGACTTCACCGCTCGGCGCAAACGCCAGGGTGTAGGCCACACCAAGGCTCATCAGCCAGAAGTTGCCGATGAAGAAACCCACAGCCGTGCCACCGAAAACATTCTTTGCGCGTTTGCCGAAACGCGAATAGTCGGCAATCAACGGCAGCCACGACAGCGGCATGGCGATGGCAATGTCGAAGCCCACCGCGAACGGCATCGAACCGTCACCGGCGCGCGCCCACAGCGCCGCGAGGTCGGCTTTGGCGAACAGGTTCCAGGTCAGCCACAGGCACGCTGCGAGCAACAGCCAGATGCCCCACTTGCGCAGAATCTGCCGCACGAACGTCAACGGCCCGCTCACCGCGAGCAAGGTCGCCAGTGCGCCGAAAAACAGCGTCCACAGCATCGGATTGGCCCACAGCGAACCTTCGCTGAAGGCGCGGGTGCCGAGCAGGCTGGCGGCATCGCGCATGACGATGATTTCGAACGAGCCCCAGCCGATCAGTTGCAGCAGATTGAGCAGCGCCGGCAGGCTCGCGCCTTTGCTGCCGAGGCTGAGCTTCAGCGCCGCCATCGACGAAAGGCCGGTGTCGCTGCCGATCACACCGACCGCTGCGAGCAGCAGCACGCCCACCAGCGTGCCAAGGAAGATAGCCAGCAAAGAACCGGACAGGCCCAAGCCCGGCGCGAGCAATGCGCCGGTCTGCAAAACCATCAGGCCGATGCCGAGGGAGAACCACAGGGAAAACAGATCGCGACCGCCGAAGACACGCTTTTCAGCGGGGACGGCGAGGTCGGGAGAATAAGTGCCGGGTTGAATGCTCAAGGGTGTTATCTCAAAGAGGAGCAGGAAAAAGCTGCAAGCTGCAAGCTGCAAGCCGCAAGTTAAAAGCGGTACGCGGACTGCTTCTAATCTTGCAGCTTGCCGCTTGCCGCTTGCCGCTTGCCGCTTGCAGCTTGCAGCTTGTGACTAGACTTTCTTGTACAGCTGACTGCCTTCCTGTTTGAACCGCTCGGCCTGCTCAGCTAGCCCCTTGGCGACGTCCACATCGACCGCGTCGATGCGCTGGTTGGCCGCATACTCGCGGACTTCCTGGGTGATTTTCATCGAGCAGAATTTCGGTCCGCACATCGAGCAGAAATGCGCGACCTTGGCCGAGTCCTTCGGCAGGGTTTCGTCGTGATAGGAGCGCGCGGTGTCCGGGTCCAGGCCGAGGTTGAACTGGTCTTCCCAGCGGAATTCGAAACGCGCCTTGCTCAGTGCGTTATCACGAATCTGCGCGCCCGGGTGTCCCTTGGCCAAGTCCGCCGCATGCGCGGCGATCTTGTAAGTGATGATCCCGGTTTTCACGTCATCCTTGTTCGGCAGGCCCAAGTGCTCCTTCGGCGTCACGTAGCAGAGCATCGCGCAACCGAACCAGCCGATCATCGCCGCGCCGATACCGGAAGTGATGTGGTCATAGCCCGGCGCAATGTCGGTAGTCAGCGGGCCGAGGGTGTAGAACGGCGCCTCGTCGCAGCATTCGAGCTGCTTGTCCATGTTCTCTTTGATCAACTGCATCGGCACGTGGCCCGGGCCTTCGATCATGCATTGCACGTCGTGCTTCCAGGCAATCTTGGTCAGCTCGCCGAGGGTTTCCAGTTCGCCGAATTGTGCTTCGTCGTTTGCGTCGGCAATCGAGCCCGGCCGCAGGCCATCGCCCAGCGAGAAGCTGACGTCGTAGGCCTTCATAATTTCGCAGATTTCGTCGAAGTGGGTGTAGAGGAAGTTCTCTTTGTGGTGCGCCAGGCACCACTTGGCCATGATCGAACCGCCACGGGAAACGATGCCGGTCACGCGTTTGGCGGTCAGCGGCACGTAGCGCAGCAACACGCCGGCGTGGATGGTGAAATAGTCGACGCCCTGCTCGGCCTGTTCGATCAGGGTGTCGCGGAACAGCTCCCAGGTCAGGTCTTCAGCAACGCCATTGACCTTCTCCAGCGCCTGATAGATCGGCACGGTACCGATCGGCACCGGCGAGTTGCGGATGATCCACTCGCGGGTTTCGTGAATGTGTTTGCCGGTGGACAGGTCCATCACCGTGTCCGAGCCCCAGCGAATGCCCCAGGTCAGTTTCGCCACTTCTTCTTCGATCGAAGAACCCAGGGCGCTGTTGCCGATGTTGCCGTTGATCTTCACCAGGAAGTTACGGCCGATGATCATCGGTTCCAGTTCGACGTGGTTGATGTTGGCGGGAATGATCGCGCGGCCGCGAGCGATTTCTTCGCGGACGAATTCCGCGGTGATTTCTTGCGGAATGCTTGCGCCGAAGCTGTGGCCGGCATGTTGCTGCTTGAGCAGGCCGGCCGCGCGGGCCTCTTGCAGCTTCATGTTTTCGCGGATGGCGACGTATTCCATCTCGGCGGTGATGATGCCTTTGCGCGCGTAGTGCATCTGGCTGACGTTGGCCCCGGCCTTGGCCCGGCGCGGGTTGTTGACGTGGGCAAAGCGCAGTTTGGTCAGTTCGGCATCGGCCAGACGCTGCTGACCGAAGTTCGAACTCAGGCCCGGCAGGCGCTCGGTATCGCCACGGTCATCGATCCACGCTGAGCGCACATCGGCCAGACCTTTGCGCACATCGATGACCACGTTCGGATCGGTGTACGGGCCAGAGGTGTCGTAGACCGTGACCGGGGCGTTGATCTCGCCGCCGAAATCGGTCGGGGTTACATCGAGGCTGATTTCGCGCATCGGTACGCGAATGTCCGGGCGCGAGCCCTGAACGTAGACTTTTTGCGAACGGGTGAACGGCTTGACCGATTGCTCGTCGACCTTGGCCGAGTCACTCAGGTTGATCGCGTTTTTTTCTTTTGTTGTCATCACGGGCTCTCCAGACAGCATCCAGCAGTGGATTGTCGGAGCAGAACCTGAAAGGCACGGACGCACCAGGACCGGTGCTGTGCATTCGTCATGGCGTTCGATTGTCGAACAATATCCCGGACGAAGCACAAGAGGACTCGCCGGGTGACGAGAAATCTTGTTCCCTACGCAGGCGCTAACCTGATCAGGTTCAACGGGATCCGAAATTATTCGATCTCAGCCTCATAGCAAGGCACCCCGACAAGAACCCGGCCAGTCTAGACACAACAGCCGAGGAACGCCAACACCGCAGCGAAGGCCATGATGAATGGCGTAAATACCCAGGCTTGCCCGATTGTTGCCGGAGCAATGCGCAACTACACTCGCTTGGCCTGGCTCAGCCTTGACGCTGTGCGGGCTGCGCCTTACCTTTGGCGCCCGGATTACTTCCATAATATTCATGCTAGGGATCGCCTCATGCTGCGCAAACTTTCATTGGCTGTTGCCGTGTCCTGTGCGTCCAACACAATGGCCTGGGCAGCGGAAGCACCCTTGTCGACCAAAACCGATCTGGTCAGCGTCTATCAGGAAGCGGTCGACAACAACGCCGACCTCGCGGCGGCCCGCGCCCAGTATGGCGCGCAGAAAGAAGTGGTGCCGCAGGCCCGCGCCGGTCTGTTGCCGAACCTGTCCGGTGGCGCCGAAGTTGCTGACGTGCGCACCTCGATCGACCAGCCTTCAGCCATCGCCAACCGCAGCGCGCATTCCTATCAGGCGACCCTCGCGCAGCCGCTGTTCCGCGCCGATCGCTGGTTCCAGTATCAAGCAGCCAAGGACGTCAACGAACAGGCCGCGCTGCAACTGTCGGCGACCGAACAGAACCTGATCCTGCAGAGCGCTGAAAGCTACTTCAACGTGCTGCGCAGCCAGGACAATCTGGCCTCGACCAAAGCTGAAGAAGCGGCGTTCAAACGTCAGCTCGATCAGTCCAATGAGCGCTTCGATGTCGGCCTCTCGGACAAGACCGACGTGCTGCAATCGCAAGCCAGTTACGACACCGCGCGAGCCAACCGCATCGTCGCCCAGCGTCAGGTCGATGATGCGTTCCAGGCGTTGATCACCCTGACCAACCGTCAGTACAACTCGATTCAGGGCATCGTCCATACGCTGCCGATCCTGCCGCCGGCACCCAACGATGCGAAATCCTGGGTCGACACGGCGGCGCGGCAGAACCTCAATCTGCTCGCCAGCAACTACGCGGTCAGCTCCGCCGAGCAGACGCTCAAGCAGCGCAAGGCCGGCCACTTGCCGACCCTCGACGCCGTGGCGAAATACGAGAAAGGCGACAACGATGCCCTCGGCTTCGCCAACCCCAACTCCTTCGGCGCGCCTTATGGCGGCAACGTCGAGCAGAGCACCCTGGGCCTGCAACTGAACATCCCGATCTACAGCGGCGGGCTGACCAGTTCGCAAGTGCGTCAGTCCTATGCGCAACTGGATCAGAGCGAACAGCAGCGCGAATCGCTGCGCCGGCAAGTGGTGGAAAACACTCGCAATCTGCACCGCGCGGTGAACACCGACGTCGAGCAGGTGCAGGCGCGCCGCCAGTCGATCATCTCCAACCAGAGCGCAGTGGAAGCCACGGAAATCGGCTATCAGGTCGGCACGCGCAACATCGTCGACGTGCTCGACGCGCAGCGCCAGCTGTACACCTCGGTGCGCAACTACAACAACACCCGCTACGACTACATCCTCGACAACCTGCGCCTGAAGCAGGCGGCGGGGACGCTGAACCCGGGTGACCTGGAAGATCTGCGGCGCTATCTGAAAGCCGATTACAACCCGGACAAGGACTTCCTGCCGCCGGATCTGGCGTCGGCGGCTGAAGCGCAGCTCAAGGCGCGGCCTTAAAAGCTAAAGATCGCAGCGTGCCGGAGCCTCTACAGAGATAGTCTGTGGACGCTCCGGTTGGCTTAAGATTACGCAGGGCAACGGAAGTGTCTTTCAGACATTGTTATTCTTGAACAACGGATATGACATCGACTTCACCAACAGCGCGTAAGAGTCCGCATTCGACAGTAAGGTTTTTTGCAAAAACCCAGGGTCAGCATTTAGTTTTTCGGTAACCGCTTGAACATCCATATCTGCAAAAAACTCTTTGCGCACATCATTAGTAAGCTTCGCCATTGCCGTTTCTGCCAAATATTTATTCTCCAGACCACTGGAGATCCTGTCGACTATAGAGTTTGAACGATCAGGATCATCAGCAGTCAACACAAAATCCAGAGCGTAATACATGAAATCGTGAGTCGGTTTGTTCAAGCGATGCGATGACTCGTGCACAATCGTGGTCACAAGATTGACCGGCGACAGATCCAGGGCTTCATCACTTAGAAATAAACGTTTTCTGGGATCTTCCGGGTGGGTATTTGCCGTGTTTCCCAGATTCCCGCCTGGCGCCGCCAAAACCAGTCGTTCTGACCTGCCACCCGCGTACTTGTCAGCCGTTGCCTTCAATGGCACAAGCACGCTTAATAGTTGCTCGCGTAGCGCCTGCGGGCTTGAGTGGGAGCCAAAGATTCGTGAAGTGAAATTTTGATAAACCCAATCAACATTTTCTTCCTTTAACATGCGAATCGCTTCTGCGGTCGCCTTGGGGATAAGTTGCAGGTTATTTTCCAGACGCTGACCTTTTTCCGGAGATAACTTCTTTATTTCTTTCAAACCTCGCGCAGCAATCACGCCTCCCATACTTCCTCTAAATTTCTCGATCGCATCACCCTTGCCCTTATATTTGGCCAACCCCGATACGTCTAGATAAGTTAAAGGGTTATTGGCGCAAAACATATAGACATTCAGTCCGTCTATATCGCTGGCAGGATCTGCCGTTATCCAGCGATGTAACCATGGTGCGTAATACCGATAACCGTAGTAATAAAGTCCGGTCTTATCCCGCTCCTTTCCCGAATAACGGATGGATTTGTACTGCGCCACCAACGAACTTCGCGCCGCCCAGCACGCCGTGCCGCCAAAGGGGTAATAGTGTTCGCGAGTCAATACACCAGCCTCGTGGTCCAGTTCCAAAGTACTGGAACCAAGATGATCGCTGAGGTTGTAACGCAACTGATCGCTTTGCGGAGCACCCGGCCAATGTAGCGCTCGTATCTGGCTGCGCCCGGCCTCGATGCTGATGACATGGCGCTCTACGCCATCACTCTCGCGGTGGATCTCCAGCCCCGGGAGATAACGCACGTCGCAATGCAGAGTCCGGCCGCTACTTCGGGCAATTCTTGTTTTACGTATCCGATGGCCAGGATGGTCGTAGACATAGCACTCATCATCGTCGGCCTCGCCCCCGCGCGCGACCAACGTCACCATGCGCAACTGATTTCGACAGTCCCAGATCATGTCTTGACCACGCTGCAATTGCCGTTGATTGCCGCAGGCATCGAAAGCAGAGGCTACATCGGACTCACCCGGCAGCGACCCATCATCTCGTTGAGCGAGGCTGCGGTTGCTGAGCGTCGAGGTAAACATCGAGAACCCCGGTGTACCATTTTGGTGGCGCGCGAGCAGGTTACCTGCACGATCGTAATCGAAACTCCGAGTGTAATTACGACGCTGGTTGGGATCCAACGGCAGGGGGAGCAGGGCAGGCAAACCCGGGCCGTGACTCGGCTGACTGACTTCCCACCCCCGAGCTTCGACGAGTTGATACAGGCTGTCGTAACGATATCGATTAATCGGCTCAACGCGCTGATTATTGAAATGACTGACGTCCTGGGACGTGTCTGCCTGCTCGATGACATTGCCCACCGGATCGTAGACGTAATTCAGATCCAGCAAGGGTTTCTTGTTTCCGACTCTGGCGACCAGCCTGATCAGGCTGCCATCTTCCGCCGAGTATCTGGCTTGGCTTGTCAGGCCATTACCAGTGGTTTCACTTTCAATCCGGCCCTGTCCGTTGTAGCGGATGTTACCAACCAGTAGTTGTGGTTGCTGGGTTCCACCCACCCGTAGCAGCCATGTTTCAACCAACTGGCCTGATACGTCGTAACAAAACCTTCGAACATTGCCCTTCGCGTCGGTTTGGCGATGGGCTTCGCCAGTGGGGCCAACGGTATGGCGCGTGACGAACTCCTGCGTCTCCAGCCATTCTTCTTTAGCATCTGTTTCGACTGGCCAGTCCGGTATTTCGAGATCGATGAGAAAGCGCCTGCTGTCAACTAGCACATCACCCGCTAGACCATATTCTTCGATGGTTTGAGAGCCAGCGGGATCATCATGGCGAATCAAACGACCGCACTGATTGTGCTCTGCAATGGAAGCACCGTAGAGCAACCGCTCGACCACTTTGGGAAGCTCATCAGCAGCATGCTCCGTCATCGCTACCGGGCGCTGCTGATCGTCGTACTCAACTTGACGCTGACTGCCCCGGCCGTCCCAAAGTAAATGAAGCGAGCCAACGTCATTCAACAACTTCAATTGCCAACCCGCATCAACACTGTCGGTCAATAACGCCTGGGCGCTCAAACTATAGACTGTCTCTATGTTTGGCTTCGGTGCAGTCCCCCACAAACGCGGGTCCCATGATTGCACCTCACGCCCCATACCATCGAGCACTTGCCGGGTAATGCGTGGCTCAATATCCGGTATATCCGGATGCAGGTAATAAGACACCCTGCGGACAGCCAGTCTGCGGGAATCCATGACCGATAACGTGGGGGTGACAGAAGAAGCCTGAACGCTCATGACTCAAGGTTCTCTTTCATTTGAGGGAAAGACTGAACGCTTTCTTGCAGACCCGATACTGTAAGAAGTAACAGGTGTACTTCAGGCCGGTTTGTGATGTGATCTACCTGTTTTGCCTCGCAGTCATGGATACTTGATCAATCTGCCCAAGCCATCCAGCAGCCGCTGCAACGCGCCCTGATTACGGCGCATCACCGCCAGCCCGGCCTCGGCCATGCGTTGCGCATCACGCGGCAGTTCGAACAAGCGCTGCACCTCGATTGCGAGGCCTTCGGCATCATCCACTTCGGCCAACGCCCCGGCTTCGCGCAGTTGCGCGGCAATGTCGAGGAAGTTGAACAGGTGTGGGCCGCTGAGTACCGGTTTCGCCAGAGCGGCGGGTTCGAGCAGGTTGTGCCCGCCGTTCGGCACCAGACTGCCGCCGACAAACGCGCTGTCGGCCAGGGCATAGAGAAACAGCAACTCGCCCATGGTGTCGCCGAGCAGCACGCGCGTCTGCGCATCGACATTAGCCCCGGTCGAGCGACGTACCGTGGCAAAGCCTTCGCGCTGGCACAGCTCGAACACCGAATTGAAGCGCTCGGGATGACGCGGTACCAGAATCAACAATGCATCCGGATGATTGGCCAACAGGCGACGATGGGCGTCGAGCACCACTTCGTCTTCGCCTTCGTGAGTGCTGGCGGCGACCCATACCGGGCGATCCTCTGCCTGCCACTGACTACGCAGATGGGCTGCACGCTGCAACAGTTTCGGGTCGATGGTCAGGTCGAACTTGATCGAACCGGTGACTTCAACGGTTTCCGAACGCGCGCCGAGATCGCGGAAGCGCTGGGCCTCGGCTTCGGTCTGCACGGCCAGCAAACTCATCTCCGCGAGCATAGGCGCGGTGAGTTTGCTGAAGCGGCCATAGCCTTTGGCGGAACGCTGCGACAACCGTCCATTGGCCAGCGCCACCGGAATCCCGCGCCTGGCACATTGATGAATATGGTTGGGCCACAGCTCGGTTTCCATGATCACTGCGAGCCTGGGCTGGACGCGATCAAGAAAACGCGCCGCCGCACAAGGCAAGTCATACGGCAGATAGCAGTGTTGAATGCGCGCCTCGTTGGCGAACAGTGCCTGAATCCGCTCCGAACCGGTCGGGGTCATGCAGGTCACGGTGATCGGCAGCGCCGGATAGCGCTCCAGCAGCGCGCGAATCATCGGCGCGGCTGCAATGCTTTCGCCCACCGACACCGCGTGCACCCAGATGCCGCCGGGCTGCAAGGTCGGCATGCCAAGAGTAAAGCGCTCGCCAATCCGTTTGGCATACGCCGGCGCCTTGCGTGCGCGCAGCCACAGCCGAATCGCCACCAATGGCAGCCCCAGGTAAAACAGCGCGGTGTAGAGAGTTCTATTCATGGCGGCGGAGTTTATCGGCTTTTGTCTCCGATCGCCCGCAAGTGCACGGCAAAACGTTCTGCCAGCCAGCGCGCGGCCGGGCCGAGCGGTTCGTCGCGACGCCAGACCAGTTCCACCACCAACGCCGGCGGCGTCCATTCGCTGTCGAGTTCAACCATTTGGCCCTGATACGCTGAGTACTGCACAACGTGGCGCGGCAACCACGCCCAACCGAGATCGCGCACCAGCCATTCGGACATCACATAAAAACTGTCGGCGCGCCACACCTGCGGGCTGGCCGGCTCATTGCCGGGATAGACGCTGGTCTGCGTCGACATCAGCAATTGCCGGTGCTGCGCCAGTTGCTGGCAGGTCACGTAGGCCTGCTGCGCCAGCGGATGATTGACACCGCAGACCGTGACCATTTCCACTCGACCCAGTACGCGCCGCTCAAGGGCTTCGGGGATTTCATCGTGATAGAACAGCAGGCCGAGGTCGGCGCGACGTTCGACCAGTTTGCGCGCGACTTCGCCTTGGGCGGCGCTGGTCAGTTGCACTTCTAGGCTGGGAAACTGCTCGGCCAGTTCGCCGAAACTTTCCACCAGCGCCTGATAGGGCATCGCCTCGTCCTGGGCCACCCGCAACTGCGCCTCCTGGCCGCGCAGCATCGCCATGGCCCTGCCGTTGAGGCGCTCGCACTGGCGCAACACTTCCCGTGCCTCTTCCAGCAATGCCGCGCCCGCCTCGGTGAGCATCGGCTGCCGACCGCTGCTGCGTTCGAACAGGCTCACGCCCAAATCCTCTTCGAGCATCGCAACAGCACTGCTGATCGCCGATTGCGCCTTGCGTTGTCGACGCGCCACGGCGGAGAAAGACCGCTGTTCAGCGACATCGACAAATACCCGCAGCTGATCGAGATTCCATTGCATGCTTGCTACCAACCCATCTATAGAACAGATAGGTAATGACTTTACCCCATCTGAGCAATCCCTAGAATGTCACTCCAGCAAGCGATGATTTATTTGAGGATCAAACCATGAACGCCTACGTCTATCTGGCCATCGCCATCTGCGCCGAAGTGGTCGCCACCGTTTCGATGAAAGCGGTCAAGGGCTTCAGCACGCCGCTGCCGCTGATTCTGGTGATTGTCGGCTACGGGATCGCATTCTGGATGCTGACGCTGGTGGTGCGCACCGTACCGGTGGGCGTTGCCTACGCTGTCTGGGCGGGGATGGGCATTGTCATGGTCAGTGTCGCGGCACTGTTCATCTACGGGCAGAAACTCGACGTACCGGCGATGCTGGGGATGGCGTTGATCGTGCTGGGGGTCGTCGTGATTCAGCTGTTTTCGAAAACTGCCGGGCATTAAAAAGCAGCAGCAAGCTTCAAGCGGCAAGCCGCAAGCATTGCTGATTTGCTGGTCCGGGTTGCAGCTTGCAGCTTGAAGCTTGAAACTTGCGGCTTCTTCAAGCTCCGAGGTCGCTGCATGCCATCCGTTATTTCCACCGACGTTCTGATTGTCGGCGCTGGTGTCGCCGGCCTCTGGCTGAATGCGCGCCTGCGCGGTCAGGGTTTTTCGACCGTGCTGGTGGAAAGCGCCAGCCTCGGTGGCGGGCAGAGTGTCAAATCTCAAGGCATCATCCATGGCGGCGCCAAGTACGCGCTGCATGGCGCGCTGACCGGCGCCTCGGAAGCCATCGCCGACATGCCGCGACGCTGGCGCGAGGCGCTGGCCGGTAATGGCGAGCTGGATCTGTCCGGCGTTCGCCTGCTGTCCGAAGCCCATTACCTGTGGTCGCCAGGCACTTTGGCCGGCAACCTCACCAGTTTCTTCGCCAGTAAAGCTGTGCGTGGCCGGGTCGATCAGGTCAAGGGCGATGAACTGCCGCCGGCCCTGCAAGACAAGCGCTTCAAGGGCAAGGTCTATCGCCTCGCCGAACTGGTAGTGGATGTCCCGAGCCTGATCCAGCGCCTGGCCGAGCTGGCCGGTGACGGTCTGCTCGCCGGTAAGGTGATCGAGCCGCTGCTGGAAGCCGGTGTGCTGGTCGGCCTGAAAGTCGATGGGCGGGAGATCCGCGCCCAGCGCATCGTCCTCAGTGCTGGCGCCGGCACGGCCGAACTGCTTGAAGCCTTGGGCCTCAGTCGTCCGGCCATGCAGCGCCGCCCCCTGCACATGATCCTCGCCAAGGGCCCCGGCTTGAAACCGTTGTACGCGCACTGCCTGGGCGGCGGCACCAAGCCGCGCATCACCGTGACCACGCACCCGGCGGCTGATGGTCAGTGGGTCTGGTACATGGGCGGTGACATTGCCGAAAGCGAAGGCGTGGCTCGCGAGCCGGCCGAACAGATTGCCACCGCACAGAAGGAAATCGCCCAGCTGCTGCCGTGGATCGACCTCAGCACCACGCGATGGGCGACCCTGCGCGTCGATCGCGCCGAGCCGCTGCAAACCGGCCTGACCCGTCCGGACAACGCGTTCCTCGCCGAGGAAGGTCGCTTGCTCGTCGGCTGGCCGACCAAACTGGCACTGGCGCCAGACTTCGCCGACCGCGTCATCGCTTCGTTGCAACGCGACGGCATCCAGCCGCAGGCGACTGAACCGCTGCCGCCGCTGCCGAAACCGCCGCTCGGTGTACCCGCGTGGGAGCAACTGCTGCCATGACCATCGCCACTCTGCACGAACTGCATCGCCCGCTGGGCAGCACCGGCCTGTCGGTTTCGCCGCTGGGCCTGGGTACGGTCAAACTCGGCCGCGATCAAGGGGTGAAATACCCCAACGGCTTTCAGATTCCCGGCGATGACGAAGCGCGCATGCTGCTGCGCCAAGCGCGGGATCTGGGCATCAACCTGATCGACACCGCACCGGCTTATGGTCGCAGCGAAGAACGCCTAGGCCCGCTGCTGCGCGGCCAGCGTCAGGACTGGGTGATCGTCAGCAAGGTCGGCGAGGAGTTTGCCGATGGCCTGTCGCGCCACGACTTCAGCGCTGCGCACACGCGAATGTCGGTCGAACGCAGCCTGCAACGTCTGGAAACGGATTTTATCGATCTGGTCCTCGTGCACTCGGACGGCAACGACATGGCCATCCTCGAGCACGAAGAGGTCTACGCCACCCTCGCGGCGCTGAAGGCCGAGGGCAAGATTCGCGGCTTCGGGTTTTCCGGCAAAACCGTCGAAGGCGGCTTGAAAGCGCTGGAGCACGGCGACTGCGCGATGGTCACCTACAATCTGAACGAACAAAACGAAAAGGCAGTCATTGACTATGCTGCTGCCCACGGCAAAGCCATTCTGGTGAAAAAAGCCTTGGCCAGCGGTCATGTCTGTCTGAGCCCGGGAGTCGATCCGGTGCGCGCCAGCTTCGAATTGCTGTTCACTCAGCCCGGCGTCGCCAGTGCTATTGTCGGCACGATCAATCCGCTGCACCTCGCCCATAACGTAGCGACCGTTGCCCAGGTCCTGCGTAGTCACTGACGCCGCCCCGCGGCCTTAAGCCAGGAGCCGATATGCCGCGCACGCTCATCCGCAAGAACCCGAGCAACTTCAAGACGCTGCCGCTGTTCGTCGAAGCCACGCCCGAAGGCCTGAGCTATCAGAGCGTCGGCATGCCGCTGAACTTCGCCCAGACCCTCCAACGGCGCAAACCGGTCAGCGTTGCCGACAGCGAACGCTTTGCTCTGGAGCTGGCCAACCTCGGCGTGTCCGTGCGCCTGACCCTGCATTGGCAGAATCGCGATTACTGGGTGCTGGTACGCCAGCGTCGCCAGGATCGCGGCGACGTGGTGCTGAAGCTGATTTCCGGCTACGTGCCGGCCCACGAATTGAATATTCCGCTGCACACGGCGATTCAGGAAATTGCCGAAGAGTGCCTGCTGGAAACCCCGGAAGGCTGGCTCGGCGGGCGTTTCAATGACACCTGGCTGCCCGCGCCCTACTCCGCCGCGCTGCATTACCGCGAAGCGCTGCCGTTTCGCCTGACACCGCTGTCCGGTTCGGCACGGCCGGTGCGCTGCGCCAACCTGCAACTGCTGGAGCGGCCACGGGCATATGTGCATCTACCAACCGCGTCGCTGCAATTGATCTACGATTTGCGCTTGGAAGTGCCCAGGGAAGCCAAATCGCTGAGCTTGTTTCATGTCGATGAACGCTTGGAAGGAGATCAGTTGGTCGCGCGCCTCGACCGAAAACGTCCTGACCTGTATTTGATGCCGCTCAAGGACGGCGCACCCACCGCCGAGCTGTTCACCCTCAAACGCGACAAGCTGATACCGGCCAGCACTCGCGGCATTCACCTGGCCGAGAGCTTCGCTACGCAACAAGGCTGGGTCGTGCACGACGAACGCATTCGCTGGAAGGACTGGCTGGTGCAACAGGGTCTGACACCGGCGAAAGCGCCACGCACCGGCCTCAAGCAGTTGAGCATCAAGGCACTGCGCCTGGTCGGGCTGGGCAGGAAACGCGCGAGCCGCTAGCGCCGGCGATCCCACCAGGTGCGCAGTGTCGCGAAGAAGTGGAAGTAGCGGTTTTCGCGCTTGCCCATGCCACGCTTGGGGGAGAACGACTCTTCGGCAAATGCGCCGGTGATGCGCACGCGGGAGGCCTGGATCGGCAATGTGCAGACCTTGGCGCCTGCCTCAAGCAGGGCGTATTTGAGCAAGCGCTCGGAGTGCAGCTTGCGGCCGGTCGCCTTGCAGAAATCGAAGATACGTTCAATGCGCTTGCCGTACGCAACGTAGGTATCGCGCCCGCACACGGCAAAACGGTCATTCAGGCCGCCCCACCACTGCCAGTCCGGGATATAAACATGGTGCCGCCGCGCCTCGGCGTGGTTGAACAGGTAGCCTGGCAGCGCGGTGTGGAAGAAATTGTCCGGCCGCACAAACACCACGAAGTCGGGATCGAATGACTCGATCTCGCTGGTGACCGTATGCAAGGAGTTCAACTGATAGATCAGGTTACGCAGCGATGCATAGTCATCGGCCCAGGTGTCACCCTGTGCCTTGACCCGCTCGAAATCCCAGCGCTCCAGCACGCCTTCGGTCGAGGTCAACGCGCCGCTCATGGATTCGAAGGGCTGATAGTTGTCAGCCGCCAGCTCGCCTCTCTCGCCGGAACGCGAATTCTGCACTTCATCGACTTTATACAGATGATAAAAGCACCGCACCTCGCTGCCCGCAGGCAACTGCGCCAGTACGTTCTGTTCGATTGAAGGGAAGCAGATCGGCGAATTTCTCGGAATCCCGAAAAACGCCACGGCAATTTTCAACACTCGATTGCACCTATGAAAAAATGATTCGGCCCGGCAGGCACCTGACTGCGGCGTGGCTTATTTGCGCTTGAACAGTTTCTGCCACCAGCGCCGGGGTTGCAGCGCTACGACTATCACATCGGACTTTATTAACCAGTCCCGCTCGTAATCCCAGGCATGGCCGCCCCAAAGCTTCCCCGCCTCGTTGGAGAAGCCCAAAGTCATCAACTGATAGGTGTAACCAACATGCCCGCGCAGCCAGTCGAACAGCACCAGCGTGTTGAAGCCGGTGGAGGGGCCGACGTAGCGCTTGCCGCCCGGGCGGTCGACCGGGTAGTTCCACAGCGGCGGCAACGGAATGCGATCCCAGTACATCGCTACGCGAGGCAACGGACACATCGGTGCTGCGCAACCCACCAGCATGGTGAAGCAGCGCTCGCCCGCGCGGTCGAACAGTCGCTGTACGTCCTTGTTGCAGGGCAACCCGAAAAAATAGGCGTCCGGCGCGTTGTAGCCGTGCACGAAGACATTGACGCTTTGCTCATTGAGCAGCGTCGCCTTGATGCAATGATTGAAACTGACGACGACGTCATCAGCGCCGATATTCAGCGCTGCGAAATCAGCTGCGGTAATCGCGGGATTATTAGCGATCAATACCACCCGCGCCGCACGGCTGAGGCATTCGCGCAGGGCTTCGGGCAAGGCTGGCAAAACCGACTGGTCGCCACCGGGCAGCGCATCCAGCGCCATGTATTCGTCCGCCATTCAGGCCGGCACCTTCATGCCATAACGCAGCTTGACCCAAAACCTTGTAAAACCTGACGGTGGTTGCCATGGGCGCATCTCGCGCTGTATGGCTTCGGCGAGCGCCTGGCCGACCCGGGAAAACGAATAGCGACTCTCGGCAAACGCCTGGCCGTTGCTGGCAATACGTTGTGCCAGCTCGGGGTCGTCCTGCAGCATCTTGATCTTCGCGACCGCTTCGTCTTCGCTGCGGTAGAACACCGTGTTGTGCATGTCTTCGAAACCGAGCAACCGGTCTTCTTCGCCCTGACTCCAGGCCAGCAGCACACAGCCGCACGCCATGGCCTCAAAGTTCTTGATCATGAATTCGTTCATGCCGATATCGGCGCTGACGAAGATCCTGATGCGATTGAGAGTCTGGAGGTACTCCGCCCCGGACTGGGTGCGAGTCACTAGCATGCCGGTGCGTCGCGAAAGGGATTCGAGCATGGCCTTGCGCTCGGCATACTCGGTGCTCTTCAGGCTGCCGAGGAAACCGATCGGGATGTCGCGCTCGACGCCGGTGTTGTGCAACATCTGCTCGTCGTAGCCTTTAGAGACGAACACGGTATCGATGCCTTCGGCGAGCATCTTGCGCGCGACCACTGCGCCGGAAACCAGCGCCCGGCAGCTCGGCAATCGGCTGTACAAGCGCGAGTAAACACCACGGTACTTACTGGCGGGCATGTAATTCTGGTAGGCGTCATGCTCCAGAAAGACCAGACCGGGAATGCACTTGAGCACGCGTAATTGAGGCGCCAGACGCTTGACCCGGGAGAAGATCACTACGCGGTCAAAGGTCTGGTACTCGACCGAAGCCAGAAAGGCTCCGAGGTTCATCTGCTGCTGTTTGCTCAGACGATAGATGAAACACTCATCGCAGTTCTGCTGAACGATGTCATAGAGCCGGTCGAGAATGACCCGCTGCTCGTCCATCACCAGAAGCATGACTTTCATAAATTAAATGACCACGTAACGTAGGCAGGCAGGCGCAGCGGATTCAAACCTGCCCACATCGACGGAAACGGTTAAATCCCCAAGGCAAAACCCGTTCACACGCGGTACACAACGGTAAAAATTCATCTGATCAGCGACTGCGGATTTTTTCGACAATTGCGGTCGTCGAGCTGTTTTCCACCAGTCCCAACACTTTCACGGTACCGCCATAAGCGGTGACGATATCTGCACCGACAACCTGATCGATGCCGTAATCGCCGCCCTTGACCAGCACGTCCGGCTTGACCTCGCGCAGCAGATTCTCTGGCGTGCCTTCCGGGAAGCTGATGACCCAGTCCACCGCACCGAGGCCCGCCAGAACCGCCATGCGCCGGTCGACACTGTTGATCGGGCGACCGGGGCCTTTCAGGCGGCTGACCGAAGCATCGTCGTTGACCGCGACAATCAGTCGATCGCCTTGCGCTCGTGCCTGCTCAAGGTAGGTCACATGGCCGGCGTGGAGGATATCGAAGCAGCCATTGGTGAAGACAATTCTTTCGTTATGCGCACGGGCGTCCGCGACGGCCAGCACCAACTGCTCAAGGCCCAGCACACCACGCTCGGAGCCTTCCTCGCGCTGAATGGCGCGACGCAGTTCCGGGGCACTGATGGCAGCCGTACCGAGCTTGCCGACCACGATACCCGCTGCCAGGTTGGCCAGGGCCACGGCGTGTGGCAGATCCTCACCGGCAGCAATCGCCGCGGCCAGGGTCGAAATCACCGTGTCGCCGGCACCGGTCACATCGAACACTTCTCGGGCTCGCGCAGGTAAATGCAACGCGGGTTGATCCGGGCGCAGCAGGGTCATGCCGTGTTCGCCACGGGTGACCAGCAGCGCCCCGAGTTCGAGATCGTGCATCAACGTTGCGCCCTTGCTGACAAGTTCGTGCTCGTCGACACAACCGCCCACGATGGCTTCGAATTCGCTGAGATTCGGCGTGATCAGGCTGGCGCCTCGGTAGATCGAGAAGTCCTTGCCCTTCGGGTCGGCCAGCACCGGTATGTTCTTCGCCCGTGCCGCCTGGATCAGCGCCTGATGATTTTTCAGTGCGCCTTTGCCGTAGTCGGAAAGCACCAGCACCTTGATGCCTTCGAGGAGGTCATCGACCTGCGAGCCGAGCGCCAAAGCGTCGGTGGCGAACGGTTCTTCGAAGTCGATACGCAGCAATTGCTGGTGCCGGCTCATGACCCGCAGCTTGACGATGGTCGGCTGGTGCGCAATGCGCTGGAACAAAGCACGTACGCCGGCGCCTTTGAGACTGTTGCTCAGGCTGTCGGCGGCTTCGTCATCACCGGTAACACCGACCAGCGACGCGGGCGCACCCAGTGCGGCGATGTTCAGGGCAACGTTCGCGGCACCGCCCGGACGGTCTTCGATCTGCTCGACCTTGACCACCGGCACTGGCGCCTCAGGGGAAATCCGTGAGGTTCCGCCATGCCAGTAACGGTCGAGCATGACATCGCCGACCACCAAGACAGGGGCTTGATCGAAACGCGGCATGGACAACTTCATGGAGCAACCCACATACAAAATGAACAGGGGCGCGATATTAACACAGGGTAAAGCGCCGTCCGCCTCAATCTGAAAGGTCGCGGACCCAGAACAGTTCGTGGCGGCGAACAGCCTTGCGGAAAAACTCGTTACTGCCAGTGACAGGCCAGCGACGTCCCGCCAGCACCTGTTGAATGACGCGACGCAACTGCCGCTTGAACCCGAGCGAGCCCTGCAGGTCATGCTCCATGGCCAGCGCCATGGCCTTGTCCAATTGCACATCCGCTGATAGCAATGGACTCCACAGACGATCGGACGGCAACGGCTCGATTGCCGGCGGCAGCGTGATACCGCCACCGGCCGGGCCCATTGGCCAGCGGTCATTGTCATGCAGATGATTGGCGTACATCAGCAAGGTCGACGGCTTCCACGTACTGGCGGCGATGGCTTCCAGCAGGGCACGGGTGGAAGCGACGTGATCGCTGTGCGGGTCCAGCTCGGGATGCGGAGTGACAACGACTTCTGGCTGAAAATGCTCGAGCAATTGCCGTATATCACCGACGAGATTGATCCAGGTCGGCGCACCATCGACATCGCCGGGCAGTTTGAGCGGATTGTGCCGCCGAACACTGCGCACATCGTTTTCGCCGGATTCCCGCGAGCCGAATGATGTGTCCGGCTCCTCGGCCATCGCGGGCAACTGCAGACAGTAATAACCCAGCTGTACGCAACGACTGGCCTGCACCCCGCCCCACAATGGGATGCTCAGGCTATCCCAACTACGCAGCCTGCCCTTCAGGCGAGCGGCTTGAGCCTTGTCCAGTCCGAGGCGCTGGAAGACTTCGGCTTCGATTTCGCCCTGGGTCAGTGTGACGATGCTCGCTTCTGCGCAGCGACTGTATAGCCCGAACGCAGCCAGCTCGGCGTCATCAGCGTGGGGCGCGATGACCATGACCCGTTGCTGCGCGTAATCGGGGTTGCTCATTACCCACAGTGTGCCGCTGGAACTCAGCGTGCAATGCCGTCCACGCACTGTCAGGGTATTGTCGCCAAGCGCCGCCTGCCCGGACAGATTGAGGTAACGCCGGCCGTTTACGCCCCGCTCGAAGTCCTGGCGATCGTCGTCCAGCTCGACGTAAGGATCCAGCCAGCGCCCGAGCCAGGTCGCCTTGACTTCAAGCTCAAGCACCAGCGTTTCTCCCGGCGCCAGCGACTCGCTCAGACGCAGGACACCGGCATCCAGATTCACGGCCTGCTGCGCAGCATCCTCAGGAAAGTGATATTGGTAGTCGTCGCTCGCGCGATAGAACAGGTGATCGGCAAACCACGCCTCATGCGCCACCCACGCCAAGGCCAGCAGCACCGGCACCAGCCACCAGCCAAGCAAGAAGCCGGCCGCCACCAGAGCGATCACAAACGCGATAAGGAACAAGCGTTTGCTGCGTCGGTGCGCCTTGAGAAGCTGTTGCTTGCGAGCAGTCATGGTTTCAGACCTTGTAGACGGGCACCGTGTGGCACCAGCGATCCTTGTATTCGCGGTCGGCACGGCCGAACGAATAGCGCAGTGTCTTGCCCAGTGCCTGAGCCTCCGCCCACGCTTGCTGGGTGTTGACGAAACTCAACACGCTGCCGGGACTGAACTCGCGGCTTTGCGGGTCGACACCACCGTTGACGTATTCCAGCGATACCCAGTGCGGCGCTTCGACACGGTACAGAATCTGGATAGCGACAGGCGCCGACTCGAGCACCACTACCGAACCGGTCATGAACTCGCGCAGCATCGTGAAGACTTCGACAAGTCCGGCCTTGCCGGGCACTTCAAAGCCCCAACGGCGCTGAAACAGATCACCATAAGCGGCGGCCTGCTCCTGTGGCGTCAAGTCGGACATCGGAATCAGCGCACCGCCCGCCTCTTCCAACAGGCGCTGTTCGCGGCGCTGGTTGTAACGAAACTTCTTCGAATAATCTTCAGGCAGCCGCGCCAGCGCCAACCCTTCCGGCTGCGGGCGCAGTGTGCTGATCTGCTCGGCGTTGAGTTGCGAAACATATGCCATGCGCTGGCGCACCGGAACCACGACATCCGCAGCAATCGGCAGAATCAGTTCGGCGTTGCCCATGTCCAGCAGGCCGCGCTTGCCTTCGCGCTTGAGCACTTCCTTGGACAGCGCGGCGTGCCTGCCCCAGCAAGCAACAGCCGCGACGACTTCGCCATCGACGATCCAGCCCAGGTAGTGAAGCTTGATGCCGACAAACGCCGACAGCCGCTCCACCACGTCAGGATGAGTTGCAAAACTGCCACCGAATCGCTGCCAGGCCTGTGCGTAGGCGGCCTGATCAATCTCGCTCCAGCCGCGCTCCCGCCAAGCGCGAAACGCCGTCAGCATAGGTCGGTCACATGGGTCGGTTGCGGCTCATCACCTTCTTCAAATTCCTTGGCGTGCAAGCGTGCGTAGTAGCCGTTTTGCGCCAGAAGCTGGGCATGGGTGCCCCGCTCGACGATCTTGCCTTCGTCCATGACCAGAATCAGATCAGCCTTTTCGATCGTACTCAGGCGGTGAGCGATCACCAGCGTCGTGCGGTTCTGCACAACGTGATCAAGAGCCGCCTGAATATGCCGTTCCGATTCGGTATCCAGGGCCGAGGTGGCCTCATCGAGAATCAGCAGCGGCGCATCCTTGAGCAACGCCCGCGCAATGGCGATGCGCTGACGCTGGCCACCGGACAGCAACACACCATTTTCGCCAACCAGGGTTTCATAGCCCTGCGGCATCTTGATGATGAATTCATCGGCGTAGGCTTCGGTAGCCGCGCGCTTGACCTCATCGAACGGTGCGCCCGCCAGGTCGCCGTAAGCGATGTTATTGGTCACCGTGTCATTGAACAGCGTGACCTGCTGGGTCACCAGGGCAATCTGCCGACGCAGGCTGCGCAGGGTCAGGTCCTGCACCTGCACATCATCAAGCAGAATCTGCCCGTGTTCCTGCTCATGCTGGTAGAAGCGCGGAATCAGGCCGGCCAGGGTGGACTTGCCACTGCCGGAACGACCGACCAGTGCGACCATTTGTCCTGGCTCGACGACGAAACTGATGTCGTCGAGCACCTTCTTCTCGCTGTTCGGATAACTGAAGCTGAGGTTGCGCACTTCGAGGCGACCTTGCAGTCGGTCGCGCTCGACCGTGCCGTTATCGACTTCCGCCGGCTCGTCCAGCTGCTCGAAAATACTCTCCGCACCGGCCACACCTTTCTGGATCGTCGAGCTGACTTCCGAGAGCTGGCGAATCGGTTTTGGCAGCAGCCCGGCCATGGTGATGTAGGCCACCAGATCACCGGGCGACGCATCACCGCGAAGGTACAGCACCAGAAACATCACTACCGCCATGGCGCTGTACGTCACCAATTGCAGCATCGGCGTATACACCGCGCCGGTCTTGGTCATCGTCAGTTGCTTGTCGGTGTTGCTCTGACTGGCGTCACGAAAACGCACCTTTTCATAGGTTTCGCCACCAAAGCTGCGCACCACGCGGTAGCCGTGAATCGTCTCGGATGCGACGTGCGTGACGTTACCCATCGACACCTGAATCTTTTTGCTCTGCTTGCGGAATTTCTTGCTGGTGCTGTTCACCATCAGGCCGATCACCGGCAGGATGGCGACCATCACCAGGGTCAGCTTCCAGTTCATCCACAACAGGGTGCAGAACAGGAAAATCACCGTCATACCTTCGCGGATTACCACTTTGATCGCGTCGGTGGCGGCGCCGGTGACCATGGTCACATTGAAGGTGATACGTGAAATCAGGTGGCCGGAGTTGTTCTTGTCGAAATAACTGTTGGGCAGATCCAGCAATTTATTGAACAGCACCACACGCAGGTCATGCACCAGCCCCAGGGAAACACGCGCCAGGAAGTAGTTGCCCAGGTACGAACCGACGCCTTGCCACACGGCAATCAGCACGATCAATAAAGGCACGCTTTCGAGCAACTGCAACTTGCCCAGATAAGGATTTCCGGGAAACAGGCTGGCCTCCGGATTGGCCAGGCCGTCGACGAAATACTTGAGGATGTAGGCGAGCATCGGTTGGGTCGATGCGAAGATGAGGAAGCCGACGATACTCAGGATGAACAGGCCGGCGTAGGGACGCACGTAAGCCAAAAGGCGGAAATAGATCGCCAGCGTTGACTGGGCTTTCGGTTCAGGACTGCTCATGGGAATCCGCGTAAATCAGTGAGGCGGCGATGATATCACACGCCCTTTTGCGCCGATCAACATCACCGGGCGCCAGCCTTTGGCCAAGTCGGTTAAGATAGCCGGCTCACGATGGGGAGTCAGGCATGCAATCGATTGATCACAGCACTTACGAGGCACTGCGCAAGGGTGCTCAGGTACTCGAAGCCGACGGTTCCGGCGACAAGGTGCTCAGGTTGGCCGACGGTCGCATGCTCAAACTGTTTCGCCGCAAACGCTTGCTGAGTTCGGCACTGTTCTTTCCTTACGCCCAGCGCTTCGCCAACAACACCAAAGCGTTGCAGCAGCGCGGCATCCTCTGTCCGAACGTCATCGCGGTTTACCGCATTCCAAGTATTCAGCGCGATGGCGTGTATTACGCACCGCTGGCGGGCGAAACCGTACGGCAATTGCAGGCCTCCCCCGAAGAGACCGAGACGTTGCGCAGTCAGTTGGGGGCATTTATTGCGCAACTGCACGAAAAAGGCGTGTACTTCCGGTCCCTGCACTTCGGCAATGTCGTGCAGACGCCGGAGAATCAGCTCGGATTGATCGACATCGCCGACCTGCGTTGCCAGAGGCGAGCTCTGAGCGACAGCAAGCGCCTGCGCAACTTCGCCCATTTGCTGCGCTACAAACAAGACCGGCAGTGGCTGCTCGGCGACGACGCCGGGAAAACCTTTCTTGAGGGTTATCGCCAGGCGTTGCCGAGCAAGCGACAGGCTGCGCTGATCGAACGCCTGCGCCTGCTGTTGAATTGAGCCTTACTTGCCGATCACCAGAATCGTTGCGCCCTTGCGATTGGCGAAGCGCTCGATGATGCGCATCTTGTGCGCCACCAGCCACTCGCTCAGCCACGGCTCATCACCCTTTCCCTCGATCAGGAAGTAGCGATATTCATCGGCATGCTCCGGCGACATGGCCTGTTCACGCGTGAGCGTCGGCAATACATAACCGCGCCCCGCGTAATAGCTGATGCGGCCGTCTTCGAACCAGGCGCTGGCCTCAGGCTCGACGTGCGCGGACATCCAGCGCCCGGCGGCCACGTAATGGGTCTTGCCTGCGCCAGTCGAAATCACATTCGACAACATCACCAGTAACGCTGCCACGACCAGTACTTTGGTCCAGCGCGGAAACTGCCGGGCAAATGCCGCCAGCGCCATCGCCAGCAGCGGTACGACCAGCAGATTGAGAAAGCTCAGATAACGGGCGTTCATGAATTGCTGCTTGATGAAGAACAGCATAAGCACGATCAGATACAGCAGTGCCGCCAAAGCGAACGGACGATAGTCACGCCAGTAAACACCCAATACCCCCCAGTTGCGACGCAGGACAAAGGGCACAGCGAACGGCCCCATCAGCTTGACGAATGTGATCATCATCGTCGCCAGCAGTCCGAAGAACACGATGCGCCCGGCTTCATCCTGGGAATATTTGTTGATCAGCGAGTTGGCGAACTGTTCGGACAGCATCTGAAACGACGCGTAGACGCTGTGCGGTGCAATCATGTCCAGATACAGGAGGAAGCGCCCGGACATGAAAACCCCGAAGGCCGATGCAACCAGCAGCCCCACCACCGGCAACAGAGCAAACTGCAGCAAACGAGTGCGCTGGCCAGAGCGCCACAGACCCGGCAGTTGCCACAGCCCGAGCGCAGGCAATAACAGCAATGCTTCAAGCCGAAACAGCGCTGCAGCAACAATGGCAAAGTGAATCAGACCGGCTCTGAGCCAACCGCCCAAGACTTGCCAACG
This sequence comes from Pseudomonas triticicola, assembly GCF_019145375.1. Classification (NCBI taxonomy): domain Bacteria; kingdom Pseudomonadati; phylum Pseudomonadota; class Gammaproteobacteria; order Pseudomonadales; family Pseudomonadaceae; genus Pseudomonas; species Pseudomonas triticicola. Next base: position 4,078,781 of record NZ_JAHSTX010000001.1, read on the forward strand.
CAGCGCCTGCCATAACGCCAGCGTGCAGAAAAACCAGAAACCGCATTCGCGGATGATGTCATTTCGAAAGGCATTGACTGCGGGCATCGCCAGCACAATCAGGCACGCCCAGCCGGCAAGCTCGGGAGAACGTCGACGGATACAATCGACCATCAAAGCACTGGTGCCGGCGAAAAACAGGCCGCACCACAGATAGGCGCTCAACTCCAGCGGCAATAGCAGGAAGCGATGGGTCAGAGCCAGAAGAATGGAAAACCATGGCCAGTCGAAATGCGTCCAGGCCACATCGGCCCCGTGCAAGACCACCTGATGGGCGATATCGATGTACAGCGCAGCATCGCGACCGACCGTTGCGGTACCCCACACAGCGATCAATGAAAGGAGAATGCTTGCCCAGAACGCGACACTGACCGGTCGCTCATTGATTACCCGAGCTACCTTGACCGCCCATTTACTGTCCGTACCTTTCACCCAGCCCCCTCAACATCACGCGCCACAGGTACGCAAAAAAACAGATCGATTCATCGGAACAGCAGGCGCAAGGCTTTGCGCATGTATGACCAGCGCCCGAGGATGCGCCAGTCGGCGCGCAGTGCTTGCATATAGAATGTTTTCGCCAACGCATATTCCCCATGCGAGTAGCAATCTCGAAACAATGACAGGCAACGTTGAGCAAGATACGCCTGGCGCAAGTCGTGAAACTCCTGCGGCATCCGCTGACTGGAAAAAACCTCACCGACCACCTGCTCGGTACCCGATGCCAGGCTCTGGCGCAGATCATGGCGCATGCTGTCGGCGTGCTTGTAAATGAGCGCCAGTGGCTGCTCGACCACTGTGCAGGGGAAGCGCGCCAACACTTGGGCAAACACCGGCAAATCTTCGACGTTGCGCAGATGCTCCGGATAGTTGCCCGGCGCGAATACCTCACGATGCATGGCGCAGGCACCGTTTGAGATCGACACCGTTTTGTCCAGCAAATAGCCCCTGACTCGCTGCCGCACCGTGACTGGCAACGGTTTGACAGCCTGCAGGCTGCGCCTGCCGCCGGAAAAGATCGACCAATGAGCGCCGATGATCATCCGCGTTTCAGGGTGACTGGCGATGTGTCGCGATAACGCTGCCAGAGCCCCGGAAGCCATCTCGTCATCCGCGTCGAGAAAAATTAGAAATCGCCCGGTGGTTTCCTTGATCCCGCGATTGCGAACTGAAGACAGTCCGCCGTTACTTTGGCGTATCGCACGAAAACGCCCGGCATGTTCGGCCAGCAACGCTTGCAACACCTCAGGCGTGGAGTCAGTGGAGCCGTCATCGATAACCAACAGATCCGCAGCTGCCTCGTGCAGCTGCGCCAGCACCGACTCCACCGCACGCGGCAGCGATCTGGCGTAGTTGTATGCCGGGATCACGACACTGATCAGTGTTTCAGTCAAGGCCGTTTCCTTGCACGCCTTCTTTGACGACAAGAATATCTTCCATGATCAGATATTGCAGGTCCGAGCCGAAAAACATGTTCAGCGCGTCGGTCGGCGAGCAGATCATCGGCTCGCCACGCCGGTTGAGCGACGTGTTCAGCGAAACGCCGTTACCAGTGAGGTTTTCCAGCGCTTTCATCATGTCGTAGTAGCGCGGATTGTATTCGCGCTTGAGCACCTGGGCCCGGGAAGTGCCGTCTTCATGAACAACTTCCGGAACGCGGGTTTTCCACTCCTCAGCCACTTCGAACGTAAAGGTCATGAAGGGGGCCGGATGGTCGATCTTGATCATCTGTGGCGCGACGGTGTCGAGCATCGACGGGCAGAAAGGCCTCCAGCGCTCGCGGAACTTGATCTGATGGTTGATGCGGTCGGCGACACCGGCCACGCTCGGGCAACCGATGATCGAACGGCCACCCAACGCGCGCGGACCGAACTCCATGCGCCCTTGGAACCAGGCCACCGGATTACCTTCAACCATGATTTTGGCGATCTGCTCCGGCATGTTGTCGAGCTTGCGCCAGGTCGGCTTGTTCTCGTGACGGGCGCAGGCGGCGATAACGTCTTCGTTGCTGTAGGACGGGCCGAGGTAGACGTGCTCCATCTTCTCGACCGGTACGCCACGGGCGTGCGACACGTAAGCGGCAGCGCCGACTGCGGTGCCGGCATCGCCGGACGCAGGCTGTACGAACAGCTCTTTGATGTCGTCGCGAGCGATGATTTTCTGGTTCAGCTTGACGTTCAACGCACAGCCACCAGCGAAAGCCAGTTTGCCGGTTTCCTTGAGCACGTCGCCCAGGTAGTAGTCGATCATCTGCAACGCCAGCTTCTCGAACAGCGCTTGCATGCTCGCGGCATAGTGGATGTACGGCTCGTCGGCGATATCGCCTTCGCGCTTCGGCCCCAGCCACTCGATCAGCTTCGGCGAGAAGTAGAAGCCTTTGCCCTTTTCTTTATAACGACGCAGGCCGATGACGTTGGCGTAGTCGGTGTTGATCACCAGTTCGCCATTCTCGAACGAGGCCAGACGCGAGAAGTCGTACTTGCTGGCGTCGCCATACGGCGCCATGCCCATGACCTTGAACTCGCCGTCGAGCATCTCGAAACCGAGAAATTCGGTGATCGCACCGTACAAACCACCGAGGGAATCAGGATCGAAGAATTCCTTGATCTTGTGGATCTTGCCGTTTTCGCCATAGCCGAAGAACGTCGTGGCATATTCGCCTTTACCGTCGATACCGAGGATCGCGGTTTTCTCTTTGAAACCCGAGCAGTGATAGGCGCTGGAGGCGTGAGCCAGGTGATGCTCGACTGGCTCGATCTTGATTTTCTTCGGATCGAAGCCCAGTTGCTCGAGGCACCAGACGATCTTGTTGCGGTAGCGCTTGTAGCGACGGTTACCCATCAGGATCGCATCGAGAGCACGATCCGGGGCGTACCAGTAGCGCTTGGCGTAGTGCCAGCGGGCCTTGCCGAACAGGCTGATCGGAGCGAATGGAATCGCCACCACGTCAACGTCGGAAGGTTTGATACCGGCCTGCTCGAGGCAGAATTTCGCCGATTCGTAGGGCATGCGGTTCTTTGCATGTTTATCGCGTACGAAGCGCTCTTCCTCAGCCGCCGCGACCAGCTTGCCGTCGATGTACAAGGCTGCGGAAGGATCATGGCTAAGGGCGCCGGACAGGCCAAGAATCGTCAATGCCACAGGGGTCTAGCCTCTTTAGTCTGCATGCAGGCGCGATGCGCCTTGAAAATTGATGCGCCCTCGCACAGGGCGAGTGGCAGCTAAAGGGCGGGATTATAGCGTAAACATGACGGGAATTACCTTGTGCGAATTGCCACCTGCACGATTGGTCCGAATCAACGGGTTCAACGACTCAATAGCCGTCCCTGCGCCAGTAAATACTCAGATTTGAATCGGTAATCTGCCGATAGACCGTGTAAGGCAGCGAAAGCGTATCGAACATGGCGGACAGCGGAAGATCGAACAACACGAAGGGCGCCAGCATACCCGTAGGATCGGGCGGCGCATTCAAGGTGCAAAAATCGAAGGCCACGCCACTGTAGACGCGCGGAATCGATTGGCAGTAGGTCTTCTTTTTGCGCAAGTCACGGGCAGCATCAGCGTCCCCCTGCAACACGGTTGAGACACTGCCACAGCCTGAGAGAGCCGAAGACAGGACGCCCAGCGCAAGAAATTTTTTCATGCCCAAGATTTGCCCTCCGAGATCGTCAGGCAAACTAGCATCGAGGCTGAGCAGAGCACAGTTCATGGTTTCTGGCGAAGCTGTAGGACATGTCGGTTTTTTTGTCCGCTACTGCTGGCAGGCTCATCCCCAGAGGAAATCGGGTCCGTTGTGGGAAGCGAGCCTGCTGGCCGAGAAATCACCCTGCGGTGGAGACTTCCTTCGGCAACCGCTGATCGATGACCTGATACAAGGCACTGCTTTGCGGCCAGTTGCGCATGAACCGCGCGCGATCGCGGGCATACGCCGGGGCAAAGCTGCCAATAGAGCCGTGCTGACACATCGAGTCGAGGTCGATCAGCGCCCAGCGATCCGCCTGCCAGAACAGGTTGTGCCCCTTGAAATCGCCATGACTGATGCGCTCGGCAATCAATCGGGCAAACAGCTGATCCAACGCACGCAGCTCGGCTTCCGGCGCCTGACCGTTTTCCACGTACGGTGCAAAGCGCTCGATAATGTCTGGCCCCGGCAGGAAATCGGTGACCAGATAGGCACTGCGGCGCAGCCACAAAAAACGCTTTTCCAATACCGCCAGCGGTTTCGGCGTGGAGATGCCGAGGAACGCCAGGCGATTGCCCTCACGCCATGAATGCCAGGCACGGCTCGGGCGCCAGAACCGCTTGAGCCAATGGGCGAAGCCCTTGATGTTGTAGCGCTTGATCACCAGAGTGCGCGCGCCGATCTGAACCTTGCCAACGCTCGCCGCGCCACCGGTCTTGTACAGATGCCCCTGTTCGAGCAGCGCATCGGCCTGCGCCAGCACCGGCAGCATGGCTGATTCTTCTTCGCGGCGAATGGCGCGCAAGGCGAATGCGCCGCGGTGAACAGCAAACAAGGTGCAGTCGCGGCCGACCTTGATCAGATAATCCCTGAGGCGCCAACTCCGGACCTTGTCGATCTGCTTCTGCAAGGCCTCCAGAGGCAGCGCATGCTCGCTGTTGCTCAGCAGGTAATACACCAGCAGTTCTTCGGTGAACGGTTCGAGTGATTTTGGCAACTGGGCGAAAAACACGCCTAGATTTTCCAGCACTTTCTGCCGGGACAAGGGCTGCCCCGGCGTTTGCGCACGAACGCCGGCACCATCGATCAGGTACAACTGACCGCCGTGGCGCAGCAGATTGTCCAGATGCAAGTCTTCCTGCCAGAGCCCCTTGCCGTGCAGGCGACCGATGGCATCCAGCGCTTCGGCCAACACGGCCGTTTGCTCATCGGCCAATGCCGGCAGCGACTCGACATTCGCCCACGCATCACCAAGGCTTTCGGCACCCTCCAGAAACTCAAAGAGCAGCCAGCCACCCTCGCTGTCTTTCAGGCCATCGGCCAACAGCAGCGGCGTGGTCATACCTTGTGCCGCGAGTAGCCGCACACCTTCGAGCTCACGCTGGAAATGTCGGGCGGCCTTGCTGCCGACCAGCAGTTTCGCCAGTACCGGCCGACCGCGCCAGACACCGGCCCCGACATAACGCTGCCCCGGCAAAACGCGCAACAGGCTCAGCAGTTGCAAATCCGCAGTACCGGCCGCATCGGCGAGACTCACGGTCAGCGGCAACGAAGGGGCGCGCCCGGATCGAGCCAGCTCGGACAATTGCATCAACGAGTCTCCTTGTGACTGCGCCGCGCCGTCAGCCGCATCAGCCAGCTGTCGAGCAGCGAGCTGTCGGCCGGCTGTTCGAGATACGCCGCGAGCAATTGCCGCAAGTCGCCCTCGCTCCATTGCGGCGCACGGCGTTGCAATGGCTCCAGATCCTTGACCCGATCACGCATGCCGAATAGCAACGGCCGGGTTTTCTCCAGATCGATCAGTTGCGCCTCATAACCGTCGCCGGTGGCGCGCAGGAAGATATGCTTGGGATAAAAACAGCCATGCACCTGACGCGCGCCGTGCAGCCGCCGCGCCAGCAGACCGCACGCAGTGAGAATGGCCGACTGTTGCGCGGCACTGAGCTGCGTCCAGCGCGCCAGCAGCGAATCCAGGTCGCTCCAGCCATCCAGTGCGCGGGTGAGCAGAATGGCGCGCACTTCCCCGGCAACCTTGCGCTCACCGAAAAACGCCGCCTGCAACGCCGGAATGCCCAGCTTGCGGTAACGGCTGATGTTGCGAAACTCACGGGCAAAACTAGGCTCGCCCAACGGCGCATGCAAGGTCCGCGTCAGGTAATTGCTCTGGCGCTTGAGGTAATAGCCCTGACCTTCAAGATCCAGGCGGAACACGCTGCTCCAGCCGCCACCAGCGGTGTTGGGCTCATCCACAGCTTCAAGCTGTTTGGCCCACAGTGCGTCGAAATTGCCGAGACCGTGGCGCTCCAGCAGAGCGCGGTCCTGTACGGCAAGAAAATCAGTCATTCACGTCCCTCAAAAAATCTCACCACGTGGCGAATCCGTTTCTTGTCGGCGACATCGAGCCGATCACACTGGCGATACTGCTTATAGAAGCGCAGGCGCTGGGTATTGGACAGGTGATATTTGGCCAGCTTATCGAGACAGGCGAGGTCCTTGGTGATCCGGTACTTGAGCCAGAAGCCGCGCCAGAACTCACCGTTCGGGCAATCGATGAGGAAGATGCGCGCCTGATCGTCGATCAGCAGATTGCGCCATTTCAAATCGTTATGCGTAAACCGATGGTCGTGCATGGTCCGGGTGTAGCCAGCCAGTTGCCGGCTGACACCGTCGACCCAGGCGCGATCCTTGAGTTTGGGATCCTTGCGCTCGGCCAGTGCCGAGAGGTCCTCGGTATGGGGCAGTTCACGGGTGATCATCGCACCCCGATCATAAGCCGCACCGCGCCGCTCCAACCCCCAGGCCACCACCTCGGCCGTGGGGATTCCCCACTTGGCGAAGCGCTTGAGATTCTGCCATTCCATTTTTACGCGCGGCTTGCCGAGGTAGCGGCGCAGGCCCTTACCGGCGCCGACGTAACGCTTGACGTAGTAATTGACGCCGTGGCGTTGGACGCGGATGACCTCCGACAGAGGATCACGAGTCAGACGCTCGCCCTGTAACGCAAACACCGCTTCGAGGCTGCCGAAATCTTCGGCGAGGTCGCCGTACTGCGGCTCAAGTGTCCAGCCCGCCATCAGAGCGCATCCCCGTAACGCTGTTTGCGCGCGTAGAGCTTGTCGGCCTTGCCTTGCAGCCAGCTCAGCAGTGGCGCTTCCTCCGCCAGAATCTGCCGCAGCGGTTGCTGGAAATAGCCTTTGAGGAAACGCAGCTTGTCGCGGCGAGTCAGGCCGATGTCCAGCGCGGAGAAGTACAGCGCCGCCAGATCCTTGTTGCGCCAGCGCTGAGTGATTTTCGCGCGGGTCTGGGCACGGTGCAGGTCAATCACCGAGAGTTTGAAATCTTGCGGCGTGACCGGTTTGTCGGTGTGCAGCAGAAAATGGCAGATGTAGCAGTCGCGGTGATTGACCCCGGCGCGGTGCATCATCCCGGTCATCCGCGCCACTTCGGCAATCAATGCGCGCTTGAGTGTTGGCTCCGGCGGCTGCTTGACCCAGTCAATGCTGAAGTCTTCGAGGCTGATGGTCGGCGCCAGTTCTTCGGTGACGATGAACGAATGCTGATCCGCCGGGTTGCTGCCCTTCTCGCCGTAGGCGACGGCGGTCATGGTCGGCACGCCGACTTCCTGCAGACGCTGGATGGCTGTCCATTCCTGACCCGCGCCGAGTACCGGCAGCTTGGCAGTGAGCAGGTTCTTGAAGATCTCGCCCCAGCCGATACCACGGTGAATTTTCACAAAAAACCCGTTGCCGTCGACTTCCGTGCGCAATGTCCGGCGCGCTTCCAGCTCGCGGTACACCTCGCCCTGCAAGCCTTCGACTGCGGCGAACGGGTCGCGTCCGGCCCAAAGGCTTTTGAACGGTTCAGCCAGCATCAACTTCATTAAGCGTGCTCCGCCAGAATCACATCCGCCGCGTGCTGCGGCATGCTGTAGAGGTCGGCCGTCTCGGCGAAGGCCAGACCGTTGCGGCTCCAGGCCGCACGTGCAGCGTCGTTGCTCAACATCTCGGTCAGGTATTGCGTCAGCTGCGCCTGCTCGAACGGCTCGTCGAGCACTCGCCCGGCATCGGCCTCGGCAATGTAATGGGCGTAACCGCAGACCGCGCTGACCAGCACCGGCAAACCGGCCACCAGCGCCTCAAGCAGCACGGTACCGGTGTTTTCGTTGTAGGCCGGGTGAATCAACAGGTCGGCGCCGAGCAGAAAACGCGGGATATCGCTGCGCCCTTTGAGGAAGGTCACATTGTCGCCCAGGCCCAGCGTCGCACTCTGCATCTGGAACAATTTGGGGTCATCCTGGCCGATTACAAATAGCCGGGTGCGTTTGCGCAATTCGGCGGGCAGTGCGGCCAGCGCCTTGAGGCTGCGATCGACACCCTTGGTCTTGAAGCCGGAGCCGATCTGAACCAGCAGCAGCTCGTCGTCCTTGAGATTGAATTCAGCGCGGAAACCAGCGCGGATTTCATCAGCATTCGCCGGACGCCGACGGTCCTGGGCGATGCCCGGCGGCAGCAGATGGAAGCGCTCAAGCGGCGTGTCGTAGTGCTTGATGAACAGTGGTTGCTGCACTTCGGAAATCATCAGCACTTCGGTCTTCGCGTCTCTGGCGAACACCGCGCGCTCGTACTCGGCGAAGTGGCGATAGCGACCCCAGCGGCGATACAGCGAGTTGCGCAGGTTCTGCGCCTTGTCTTCGAAGCAGCCGTCGGCGGCGTAGTAGACGTCCAGGCCCGGCATCTTGTTGAAGCCGATCAAGCGATCAACCGGGCGCTTGGCCAGATCTGCTGCCATCCACGCGCTGAGTTTTTCGTTGCGACGGTGATTGAAGAAGGCCTTGACCGGCGCCACCAGCACTTCGAAACCACGCGGCACGTCGCCTTCCCAGATCAGCGTGTAGACGCGAATCTGATGACCGCGCTTCTGGCATTCGAGGGCGATGCGCATGAAATCGCGCTGCAGGCCGCCGAACGGGAAATATTTGTACAGGACAAATGCCAATTGCATCAGCGCAGCTCCTCAGCCATTAACAACGTGCTCAGTCGGCTGGCGACACGCTCGGGGTTCACACGCGTGAAGCACAAAGGCTGCTCGCGTTTCAGGTCAAACTGACGGGCATCCTGCTCGGTCGGTTGATAGGTACATTTTTTCTGCATGCAGGGCGCACACGGGAAGTCGCTGGCCAGATGAATCTGCAGCTTGCCGTAAGCGCCGGTGAGGCCCGGATTGGTCGGGCCGAACAACGAAATCGTCGGTACATCCAGCGCAGCGGCCAGATGGCCGAGCCCGGTGTCCACCGCCACGCAGGCTTGCGCGCCGGCGAGGACTTTGCCGACGCCGGCCAGATTGAGCTTCGGCAGCACTTCGGCGTGCTTGAAACCGGCGGCAATGCGTTCGGCGCGGGCCTTTTCCTGCGGATTGCCCCACGGCAGCTTCACGCCAACGCCGAGGTAGCCGACCCGCTCGGTCAGCTCGCGCCAGTAGATTTCCGGCCAGTGCTTGGTGTCCCAAGTGGTGCCGTGGAGGAACACCACGTAAGCGTTCCTGCGTGGCAACTCGACCAGTCGCTCGACGTTGAGGCCGTAATCGCCGAGGCCTTTGGGCAAGTCGTAACCCAGAGCGATGGCGAATAACTGGCGTACGCGCTCGACGGCGTGCTGGCCTCGCGCGACAGCGAGTTTGCGATTGTAGAAGCGCGCAGCCATCGGCTCGCGCGCGGAAGTTTTATCGAGGCCGGCCACCGGGGCTTTGACGTAGCGGGTCAGCCAGGCACTTTTCAGCAGGCCTTGAGCGTCGATCACCAGATCGTATTTATTGGCGCGCACGCTTTGCTTGAAGCGTTTCCACTCGCCGCTGGTGAGGGTTTTCCACAAATTCTTGCGCCAGCGGCGGATCGCCACCGGAATCACTTTATCGACCGCCGGGTGCCAGCTCGGAATCTCGGCGAAACCCTCTTCCACCACCCAGTCGAACTTGATTCCGGGAATGGCCCGGGCGGCGTCGGTCAGCGCCGGCAACGCGTGAATCACGTCGCCCAGCGATGAAGTCTTGATCAGCAATACCCGCAAGTTAATGAACCTCGACCACGGAGCCCTGCAACTTCTGCAAGGCATCGTTGACCGCGTCCGGCATCAGCTGACGCAGGCAGTTGTAATGGCCGAACCGGCAAGTGCGATCGAAGCACGGGCTGCATTCGATGCCCAGGCGCACGATCTCGACCTGCTCGGCCAGCGGCGGGGTGAAGCCCGGCGAGGTCGAGCCGTACACCGCGACCAGCGGACGATTCAATGCCGCAGCGACGTGCATCAGGCCGGAGTCATTGGACACAACGGAATCGGCGCAGGACAGCAGGTCAATGGCCTCGGCCAGCGAGGTGCCGCCGCTGAGGTTGACCGATTCTTCACGCAGGCCCGGGATCAGCCGGGCGCGAATGTCTTCGCCGACCGCGTGATCGTTTTTCGAGCCGAACAGCCATACCTGCCAGCCTTCGCGGATGCGCGCTTCGGCGACCTTGGCGTAATGCTCGGACGGCCAGCGCTTGGATTCGCCAAACTCGGCGCCGGGGCACAGGGCCAGGACCGGGCGATCAAGGGTCAGGCCGAATTTGGCCAGTGCCGCTTCGCGGGTCACCGGGTCGATTTGCAGACTCGGGCGCGGGTACGGCTTTGGCAGCTCGGCGTTCGCTTCATAGGCCAGCGCCATGAAACGCTCGATCATCAGCGGGTAGCGTTCTTTGTCGAGAGTGCGCACGTCGTTGAGCAGGCCATAGCGGAACTCGCCGCGCCAGCCAGTGCGTTTCGGGATGCCGGCAAAAAACGGCACCAGTGCCGATTTCAGCGAGTTGGGCAGCAGGATCGCCTGATCGTACTGACCGCGCAGGGATTTGCCGATGCGCCGGCGCGTCGCCAGTTCCAGCGCGCCGTGGCCGAGCGGGAAGCTCAAGGCCTTGCGCACTTCGGGCATGCGCTCGAGGATCGGCCGGCTCCACTCGGGCGCCAGCACGTCGATTGCGCATTGCGGGTGGCGCTGCTTGAGACACTGAAACAGTGTCTGCGCCATCACCATGTCACCGACCCAACTGGGCCCAACGATCAGAATATTCATGTGGTTTCCAAAAACGAACCGGGGAGGCATTTACGCCTCCCCGCCTCGATAATCATTGTGGAAGCGGCGCTGCTGGCGATGGGTCATTTCGTTCAACATGTCTGTCGACTGTCACTCCACTATCGCGAGCAGGCTCACTCCTACAGGTTTTTGCATCTGTTCACATCACTGCGCTCACCGCAGATCACTGTGGGAGCGAGCCTGCTCGCGAAGGGGCCGGCACGTTCAACATTGCTGTTGACTGACACTCCGCGTTCGCGAGCAGGCTCGCTCCCACCGTTTGAATCTCATTGCGTTCATTGGCGCGTTTCAGCTTAGCCCCAACTCACGCCAAATCCGTAAAATCTGTCTTCGCTCTTCGACAAACTGATCCCCGGCTATCACCCCGGCGTCCTTCTGCAAGGCCTGCCGGTGGGCGGCGGAGCGATAGGCCTTGTAGGCCTCGCGCAACAGACTGGCATCTTCGGCGGGCATCAGCCCTTCGTGTTCCAGCTCTTCCAGAATGCGGATGTTATCGGTCCAGCGCAGCAGCGGTGGATGGCTGTGCGACCACGCCAGGGCCGCGTATTGCACCATAAATTCAATATCGACGATACCTCCGGCGTCCTGCTTGAGGTCGAACGGCACGCCCGCGTCGAACGCATTCGCCGCCGTGCCGGCTGCGGTGCTGCGGGTGCCAAGGTTGTCGCGCATCTTGGCGCGCATCTCGCTGACTTCCTGTTGCAGTTTGGCCAGATCCCGCGGTTTGCCCAACACCTGCGCACGGACTTTCTCGAAGGCCTGACCAACGTCCTGACTGCCCACCAGCACCCGTGCGCGTACCAGCGCCTGATGCTCCCACGTCCAGGCTTCGTTTTCCTGATAGCGGGCGAACGCGCCGAGGGAACTCACCAACAGCCCGGAAGCGCCGGACGGCCGCAGACGCATATCAACTTCATAGAGCTGGCCGGAGTTGGTCTGCGCCGTGAGCAGGTGGATGATCCGCTGCCCCAGACGCGTGAAGAACTGCGCGCCGTCGATGGATTTCGGTCCGTCGGTTTCCGCCTGCGGATCGCCGTCATGGATGAACACCAGATCCAGGTCCGAACCATGCCCCAATTCGATACCGCCGACTTTGCCATAACCGACAATGATGAAGCCGGGATCGCATAGCGTGCCGTCGGTGCGCAGCGGTGTGCCGTACTTGGCCACGGTCTGCCGCCAGGCCAGGGCCAGCACCTGTTCGAGAATCGCTTCGGCCAGCCAGGTCAGGTAATCGCTGACTTTCATCAGCGGCAGGCTGCCTGCAATCTCCGAAGCGGCGACGCGCAAGCGGTGCGCCAGTTTGAAATGGCGCAGGGCTTCCATTTGCTGCTCGAGGTCGTCTTCGGGAATTCGCGTCAGGCGTTCGCGCAACTCGGCCGCCAGTTCCGGCGCCAGCGGCGGCTTGAACAGCCGACCTTCGTTGAGCAATTCGTCGAGCAGCAGCGGGAAGCGCGTGATCTGCTCGGCAATCCACGGGCTCGCCGCACACAGGGTCAGCAGGCGGCGCAGCGCGCCGGGGTTTTCCGTGAGCAACACCAGATACGCCGAACGCCGCGCTACCGCTTCCACCAGTGGCAGCACGCGCTCGAGCACCAGATCGGGATTGTCATGCTCCACCGCTTGCGCGAGCAGTCGCGGAATGAACGCATCCAGACGTTCGCGTCCCAGCCGCTGCATCGCGCGCAGTTGCGGACTGCCGCGCAAACCGGCCAGCGCTTTCAGGGCTTTGCCGGCATCGACGAAACCGCCTTCCTGCAACTGCCGGCACGCGGCCTCTTCGTCCTGTTCTTCTTCCCACAACGGCAACCATTCACCGCCGACCACCACTTCGCTTTCGCTGCCTTCTTCCTCGTCGGGATCAGCAATCACCTGGGCGAAATGCCAGGCCACGCGCCCGCGCCAGTACATCAGTTGTTCATGGAACGCCGACCAATCGGCGAAGCCCAGCATGAAGGCGATCCGCGCCTGATCCTGAGCGCTGTCCGGCAGCATCTGCGTCTGGCGGTCGGCAATCGCTTGAATGGCATGCTCGGTGTAACGCAGAAACTCGTAACCCTCGCGCAATTCACTGACCACCGCCGGCGGCAGATAGCCTTGCCCTTCCAGCGTGCTCAGCACCTTTAATAGAGGACGCTGTTGCAGGCTCAGGTCGCGGCCACCGTGGATCAATTGAAAGGCCTGAGCGATGAACTCGACTTCACGAATGCCGCCGGAGCCGAGCTTGATGTTGTCGGCCATGCCCTTGCGCCGCACTTCCTGCTGGATCAACTGCTTCATGGTGCGCAGCGCTTCGATCGCCGAGAAGTCCAGATAGCGCCGATAAACGAACGGCCGCAGCATGTCGAGCAACTGCGCGCCGGCAACCTGATCGCCAGCCACCACCCGCGCCTTGATCATCGCGTAGCGTTCCCAGTCGCGCCCCTGATCCTGGTAATACTGCTCCAGCGCGTTGAAGCTGAGCACCAGCGCACCGGACGATCCGTATGGACGCAGGCGCATGTCGACGCGGAAGACGAAGCCGTCGACCGTCATCGGATCCAGCGCCTTGATCAGACGCTGGCCGAGCCGGATGAAGAATTCCTGATTATCCAGCGAGCGTTTCACGCCGACGGTTTCGCCGCCTTCGGGGTAGGCGAAGATCAGGTCGATGTCGGAAGACAGATTCAGCTCGACCGCGCCGAGCTTGCCCATGCCGAGGATGACCATCTGCTGCGGCTCACCACTGCGCCGACCGGTAGGCGTGCCGAATTGCTCGCAATGACGGCTGTACAGCCATTGATAAGCCTGATCGATGGTGGCGTCGGCCATGTCCGAGAGGTCACGGCAGGTCTGCACCAGATCGGCCTGACGGGTCAGGTCGCGCCAGATGATTCGCACCTGATGGCGTGCGCGCTGGCGACGCAAGGCGCGGCCGAGTTCGTCTTCGCTCTGCGCGCTGTTCACAGCGGCGGCAATCTGTGCGCACAGCTCGCCGGGCGCAAACGCTCGATCAAGTTCGCCGGACGCCACCAGCGACAACAACATCAAAGGGTCACGAATGCTCTGTTCAATGACAAATTCGCTGGCGGCGCTGACACGGGCGAATTGCGCCCAGCGCTCCGGCGTCCAGTTCGACAGGCCGTGATCGTCTTCAAGGGCGGCGACGGACGTACGGAACGACTGCTCGGATCGGCTGACCAACGGCAGGAGAATGGCGGGCAGTTCGGCAAGCACGGGCAGGGTCATGGTCTATCCTTGATCGGCGTATTGAGGGCCGCTTGTAGTGAATGATGAAAACCCGCTACGCGAAGGACTGTCGAACAAAAGTTAGAAATAGCTGAAATTTCTTCTTCTTTGGCATCCAGCATCAAACTTTCACCTTATTCGGATGGAAATCGACCCGCCTTAACGATTATCCTCACAACGCAGTCGGAGGCCACAAGCCTTTCATCTGTAGTTTTACTACTCGTCTATACATTCGAAAGGCTGAAATGCCGGAAGATTTGTAGTAAAACTACACGCCGCCGGAACAACCTGTCGGCAATCCAAGAATTTTAAATCGTCTGCCCACAAGGCCAGTCGCAAACTCAGGCAACCGATTCTGGAAGCCTTTCCGCCCTGGAGCAAGCCATGCAAGACCTCGATCCCGTCGAAACCCAGGAATGGCTGGACGCCCTGGAATCGGTTCTCGACAAAGAAGGCGAAGACCGTGCTCACTATCTGATGACCCGTATGGGCGAACTCGCGACCCGCAGCGGCTCGCAGCTCCCTTACGCGATCACCACGCCTTACCGCAACACGATCCCCGTTACCCACGAAGCACGCATGCCTGGCGACCTGTTCATGGAACGCCGCATTCGCTCGCTGGTACGCTGGAACGCGATGGCCATGGTAATGCGCACGAACCTGCGAGATTCGGACCTGGGTGGTCACATCTCCAGCTTCGCTTCCAGTGCGACCCTGTATGACATCGGCTTCAACTATTTCTTCCAGGCCCCGACCGACGAACACGGCGGCGACCTGATCTACTTCCAGGGCCACACCTCGCCAGGCGTTTACGCCCGTGCATTCATGGAAGGCCGCATCACCGAAGACCAGATGAACAACTTCCGTCAGGAAGTCGATGGTCAAGGCCTGTCGTCCTATCCGCACCCTTGGCTGATGCCTGACTTCTGGCAGTTCCCGACCGTATCGATGGGTCTGGGTCCGATCCAGGCGATCTACCAGGCACGCTTCATGAAGTACCTGGAGCACCGCGGTTTCATCCAGCCGGGCAAACAGAAAGTCTGGTGCTTCCTGGGCGACGGCGAATGCGACGAGCCGGAATCCCTGGGCGCGATCTCCCTGGCCGGCCGCGAGAAGCTGGACAACCTGATCTTCGTCATCAACTGCAACCTGCAGCGCCTCGACGGCCCGGTTCGCGGCAACGGCAAGATCATCCAGGAACTCGAAGGCGTGTTCCGCGGTGCACAGTGGAACGTGACCAAAGTCATCTGGGGCCGTTTCTGGGACCCGCTGCTGGCCAAGGACGTCGACGGCATCCTGCAACGTCGCATGGACGAAGTCATCGACGGCGAGTACCAGAACTACAAAGCCAAAGACGGCGCGTTCGTTCGCGAGCATTTCTTCAACACGCCTGAACTCAAGGCAATGGTTGCCGATCTGTCCGACGACGAGATCTGGAAACTCAACCGTGGCGGCCACGACCCGTACAAGGTCTACGCGGCGTACCACGAAGCGGTCAACCACAAGGAACAACCGACCGTCATCCTCGCCAAGACCATCAAGGGTTATGGCACCGGTGCCGGCGAAGCGAAAAACACTGCGCACAACACCAAGAAAGTCGATGTCGACAGCCTGAAGTTGTTCCGCGACCGCTTCGACATCCCGGTCAAGGACGAAGAGCTGGAGAACCTGCCGTTCTTCAAGCCTGAGCCAAACAGCGCCGAAGGCCGCTACCTGGCCGAGCGTCGTGCCGCACTGGGCGGTTTCGTGCCGCAACGTCGCGCGCAGAGCTTCAGCGTACCGACTCCGGATCTGGACACCCTCAAAGCCATCCTCGATGGCTCGGGCGACCGTGAGATTTCCACCACCATGGCGTTCGTGCGGATCCTCGCGCAACTGGTCAAGGACAAGGAAATCGGCCCGCGCATCGTCCCGATCATCCCGGACGAAGCCCGTACCTTCGGTATGGAAGGCATGTTCCGTCAGCTCGGTATCTACTCCTCCGTCGGCCAGCTCTACGAGCCAGTCGATAAAGACCAGGTGATGTTCTACAAGGAAGACCAGAAAGGTCAGATCCTTGAAGAAGGCATCAACGAAGCAGGCGCCATGAGCTCGTTCATCGCTGCCGGTACTTCGTACTCCAGCCACAACCAGCCGATGCTGCCGTTCTACATCTTCTACTCGATGTTCGGCTTCCAGCGCATCGGCGATCTGGCCTGGGCCGCTGGCGACAGCCGTACCCGTGGCTTCCTGATCGGCGGCACCGCCGGCCGTACCACCCTGAACGGTGAAGGTCTGCAACACGAAGACGGTCACAGCCACCTGCTGGCCGCGACCATCCCGAACTGCCGCACCTACGATCCAACCTACGGCTACGAGCTGGCGGTGATCATCCAGGACGGCATGAAGAAGATGACCGAAGAGCAACAGGACATCTTCTACTACATCACCGTGATGAACGAGTCGTACCAGCAGCCAGCCATGCCGGCCGGTGCCGAAGAAGGCATCAAGAAAGGCATGTACCTGCTCGAGGAAGACACTCGTGATGCGGCGCACCACGTTCAGCTGATGGGCTCCGGCACCATCCTGCGCGAAGTACGTGAAGCAGCGAAAATCCTGCGTGAAGAGTTCAACGTTGGTGCTGACGTGTGGAGTGTTACCAGCTTCAACGAACTGCGTCGCGACGGCCTCGCTGTAGAGCGCAGCAACCGTCTCAAGCCTGGCCAGAAGCCTAAGCTGAGCTACGTCGAAGAGTGCCTGAACGGCCGTAAAGGTCCGGTCATTGCTTCTACCGACTACATGAAGCTGTTCGCCGAGCAGATCCGTCAGTGGGTACCGTCCAAGGAATTCAAAGTCCTGGGCACCGACGGTTTCGGCCGTAGCGACAGCCGCAAGAAACTGCGTCATTTCTTCGAAGTCGACCGTCATTTCGTGGTGTTGGCAGCCCTGGAAGCACTGGCTGACCGTGGTGATATCGAACCTAAGGTTGTGGCCGAAGCCATCGCCAAGTTCGGCATCGACCCGGAAAAACGCAACCCACTGGACTGCTGAGGAGACATTTTGTGAGCGAACTCATTCGCGTACCTGACATCGGCAGCGGTGAAGGTGAAGTAATTGAACTGTTTGTGAAGGTCGGCGACCGCATCGAAGCCGACCAGAGCATCCTGACCCTGGAATCGGACAAGGCCAGCATGGAAGTGCCGGCCCCGAAAGCCGGCGTCATCAAGAGCCTGAAAGTGAAGCTGGGCGACCGTCTGAAAGAAGGCGACGAACTGCTCGAGCTGGAAGTCGAGGGCGCTGCTGAAGCGGCACCTGCACCTGCCGCCGCACCTGCTGCGAAAGCCGAAGAGAAACCGGCTGCGGCACCTGCCGCTGCCGCGCCTGCCGCTGCTCCTGCTGCCGCTTCGGTACAGCAAGTGCACGTGCCGGACATCGGTTCGTCGGGCAAGGCACAGATCATCGAAATCCAGGTCAAGGTCGGCGACAGCGTCGAAGCTGATCAATCGCTGATCACCCTGGAATCCGACAAGGCCAGCATGGAAATCCCGTCGCCTGCCGCTGGCGTGGTCAAGGCCATCAGCGTCAAGCTCAACGACGAAGTCGGCACTGGCGATCTGATTCTGGATCTGGAAGTGGCGGGCGCTGCGGCCCCGGCTGCGGCCGCTCCGGCTCAGGCTGCTGCGCCTGCTGCTGCCGCTGCGCCAGCCCCGGCGGCGGCTCCGGCTGCACCGGCCGCTGACAGCGTTC
This sequence comes from Pseudomonas triticicola, assembly GCF_019145375.1. Taxonomy (NCBI): domain Bacteria; kingdom Pseudomonadati; phylum Pseudomonadota; class Gammaproteobacteria; order Pseudomonadales; family Pseudomonadaceae; genus Pseudomonas; species Pseudomonas triticicola. Next base: position 4,096,572 of record NZ_JAHSTX010000001.1, read on the forward strand.
AGGACATCCACGTCCCGGACATCGGTTCGGCGGGCAAGGCGAAGATCATCGAAGTACTGGTCAAGGCCGGCGATACCGTCGAAGCCGACCAGTCGCTGATCACCCTGGAATCCGACAAGGCGAGCATGGAAATTCCATCACCTGCCGCTGGCGTGGTTGAAAGCGTTTCGATCAAGCTCGATGACGAAGTCGGTACCGGCGACCTGATCCTCAAGCTGAAAGTCAAAGGCGCGGCCCCTGCTGCTGCCCCGGCTCCAGCTGCCGCCGCTGCTGCTCCGAGCGCTCCGGCACCTGCCGCTGCTGCTCCGGCCGCTGCACCTGCTGCTGCCGCTCCAGCCGCCGCACCGGCCAAGCCGGGCGCCAAAGTTCACGCCGGTCCTGCCGTGCGTCAACTGGCTCGTGAGTTCGGCGTCGAGCTGAGCGCCGTTGGCGCCAGCGGTCCGCACGGTCGCATCCTCAAGGAAGACGTGCAGGTTTACGTAAAGGCGATGATGCAAAAGGCCAAGGAAGCACCGGCCGCTGCTGGCGGCGCTACCGGTGGCGCGGGCATCCCGCCGATCCCGGTGGTCGATTTCAGCCGTTTCGGCGAAATCGAAGAAGTGCCGATGACCCGCCTGATGCAGGTCGGCGCTGCCAACCTGCACCGCAGCTGGCTCAACGTGCCACACGTGACGCAATTCGACTCGGCGGACATCACCGAGCTGGAAGCCTTCCGTGTAGCGCAAAAAGCCGTGGCCGAGAAGGCTGGCGTCAAGCTGACCATCCTGCCGCTGTTGCTCAAGACCTGCGCGCACCTGCTCAAGGAGCTTCCGGACTTCAACAGTTCGCTGGCACCAAGCGGCAAGGCGATCATCCGCAAGAAATACGTGAACATCGGCTTCGCCGTCGACACCCCGGATGGCCTGCTGGTGCCGGTGATCAAGAACGTCGACCAGAAGAGCCTGCTGCAATTGGCAGCCGAAGCGGCTTCGCTGGCTGAAAAAGCCCGCACCAAGAAGCTGTCCTCGGACGAGATGCAGGGCGCCTGCTTCACCATTTCCAGCCTCGGTCATATTGGCGGCACCGGCTTCACGCCGATCGTCAACGCGCCAGAAGTGGCGATCCTTGGTGTTTCCAAGGCAACCATCCAGCCAGTCTGGGACGGTAAAGCCTTCCAGCCGAAGCTGATGCTGCCACTGTCGTTGTCCTACGATCACCGCGTGATCAACGGCGCTGCAGCTGCACGCTTCACTCAGCGTCTGGGCAGCCTGTTGGGCGACATCCGCACCATTTTGCTGTAACCCAAACGGCCCTCCGGCGACGGAGGGCCGCTTGCTGCACCCTTTCGAGCGCCACACGCTCGTACCTCAACCCCGTCAATTGACGGGGCTTTTTTTTGCCTGAAATAAACCGGATCGCGGCTCTTTCCTACAACCTGCGCTGACATCGGCCACAGCCCTGGTCCACTTAACGCCAATATTTTCTGCCGCCGGCCAACTAACCTCTGCTATGGAAAGTTGCTTCAATGCGCTCCGCTTATTTAATTATTGTTTATTAAAATCTCGAACGGAATCGATCATGTTCAAACCGACCATCGGCCCCATCGTGGGCCATACCACAACTAACGAAGTGCGCATTTTCATGCGCGGCGAACAACAGGACAAAAAACGCGTATTTGCCGGAGTTCGCGCTCGCAAGGCTGGTGCGGAAAAGTGGTCCAACAGCGTATTTGCACTTTTGAATCCAGCCACCGACATGTCGGGCGTACTGGTATTACAGGATCTGGACGCCGATTGTGAATACGAATATCAAGCCGGCTGGTTAAGCCCGATGAATCCGGTACACACCATCGACACAGTGGTGGAGTTTCCACTGCAATGGCCGCGACAGCTCTACCGCTTTCGCACCCGCACCGCGCAAGCCAGCCAGCCCCGGGGCTTTATCGTCGGATCTTGTCGTTATCTGCGGATCACCGCGGGCATCGCTTCCTTGCCGCAACTGGGCGATCGCATCTTTGGCTCGATCAATCAACTTGTCGAGAACAGTCATCTACCCGTCAGCGCGGTGATCATGACCGGCGATCAAGTGTATGTAGATGATTTGAATATCATTGCACCGGATCGCGAAGCCAAAGACATTCTGAAGAAGTATCGAACGGCATTCTCGCAACCGAATATTCAACGATTGATGTCCAATACATCGACTTACATGATGCTCGACGATCATGAAATAGAAGATAACTGGCCCGCCAATGCAAAAGATGCGGACAAGGACTTGTATCGCAACGCCATGGCCGCTTATGAACTTTATCAAGCCAGCCACAGCCCGGTTTACGCATATAACAGCGAGGGCCAGATAGACCGGAATACCTTGAAGCATTATTGGTATCAGTTCGGCGACAGCGATATCGCCTGGTTCGTCACCGACAGTCGCACCCGACGCAACTTGTCGAAGGATGACCGGCGCATTCTCGACATCGAGCAAGAACAGGCCCTGCTGCAATGGCTGATCCATAGCCCGGCACGGGTGAAGTTCGTGGTGACCAGCGTGATGTTCTATCCCGATCGCAAGTTCAACGGTGACGACGCCTGGAAAGCTTTTCCCGAGCAGCGTCTGCGCCTGCTGGAAACCATCCGCACTCACCGGATCAAGAACGTGGTGTTCGTCTCCGGCGACGTCCATGGCTCGCTGACCAGTCGCTTGAGTCACAGCGAGGACACCGATTTCGAGGTGCATACCATCGTGTCCTCGCCGTTGCACAACAGCAAATTGCTGCCGTATGCCAAGGCCTCGACGTTTATCCTCGATCAACCGCTGGTGCGCACGGCGGCCGGGGATTATCGGCACGAGCTCACCAGTGCCGTGGTGAGTCAGGACAATTTTGCGCATGTGGTAGTTGAGGCTGATCAGATATTGGTCAATTACCATGATCGCGATGGCAAGAAGTTGCAGTCGATCAGTATGAAATTGCGTTGAAACACCAAAAGATCGCAGCCTTCGGCACCTCCTGTATGGCTACGCGGCGCCTGCAAGAGTTGTTCAAGGCTGCGATCTTCTGCTCATTTCAGTTGTGCACTGGAGAAATGTTCACTGCAGCCGACATATTCTTATAGCACTTGGCCTTCATCTCTCTTGTCAGTCGGTGCCGCAATGATGCAACCTTGCCGCAGCCAACAGACAAGAGGGCGAGAGCCCGGCGCATTCAGCATATTTCCAAGCGAGTTTCCTTCATGAAGAGCCAGCCCGATGCCGCCAGCCGTATGGCGGCCGAGGTAGTGACGCAGTTGCCTGTGCCCTCGCGGCTCGGCATGCTGCGTTTCGAGCGCTTGAATGAAGCCAGTTGGGCGATGCTGTTCCTTGATCCCAACTGCGAACGCCAGTTTGGCCAGCCGGCCGTCGAGCTCTGCGCACTGGTCGGCTCGCCCTACGCCAGCCTCATGGAGCCCGAAGCGCGCTACCTACTGCATGACGCGATCCAGCAGCAACTAAGCAAAAGCGCGCATTACGTGGTGCGCTACACCCTGCACACCGCCGCCGGCGCGTTGAACATGCTCGAGCTGGGCGAAGCTTACAAACAGCACAACCGGCACTTGCTGCGCGGCTATCTGCTGGCGGTCGACGAGGTGTTCGACGAAACCCAGGCGCTGCCTTCGGTGGATCTGGAAACCCAGAACTCGCGCCTGCAAATCGCCCTTGAGCTGAACCAGCGTGCCCAGCAGGAACAACTGCAGCATCTGGAACGCGTGCGCGCCCAGCAGGATCTGATTCTGCTGCTCGCACGCCAGCGCTACAGCACGCACAACTCGCTGCAGGAAGCCGCCGAGCTGATCACCCGCTGCGCCTGCGATATCTACGAAATCGACTGCGCCAGCCTGTGGAACCTCGAAGGCCAGCGCTTGCTGCCGATCTCCGCCTACCACCGGGCAACTCAGGAATATCTGCTGCCGGAGCCGATCGATATCAGCGGCTTCCCCGATTACATGGAAGCCCTGCACAGCAGCCGCGCCATCGATGCCCACAACGCCATGCACGACCCGCGCACCCGCGAGATGGCCGAGGCGATGCGTCCGCGTGACGTCAACGCCATGCTCGATGCCAGCATTCGCGTCGACGGCCAGGTAGTCGGCGTGTTGTGCCTGGAACAGACCGGCGTGACCCGCGCCTGGCAGTCCGACGAAATCGCCTTTGCCGGCGAACTGGCCGACCAGTTTGCGCAAGTGATCAACAATCACAACCGGCGTACCGCCACTAGCGCCCTGCATCTGTTTCAGCGCGCGGTCGAGCAAAGCGCCAACGCCTTTTTGCTGGTCAACTGCGACGGCGTGGTCGAGTACGTCAACCCGAGCTTCACCGCGATCACCCAGTACACCACCGAGGAAGTCCACGGCCAGCGCCTGTCGGAACTGCCCGCCCTGGAAAATCTCAGCGAACTGCTGTTCGACGCGCCCTCGGCGCTGGCCCAGAACAACAGCTGGCAGGGCGAATTCAAAAGTCGGCGCAAGAACCTCGAACCGTACTGGGGGCAGTTGTCGATTTCCAAGGTCTATGGCGACAACCGTGAGCTGACGCATTACATCGGCATCTACGAAGACATCACCCAGACCAAACTTGCGCAGCAACGTATCGAGCGCCTGGCCTACACCGACAACCTGACCAACCTCGGCAACCGTCCGGCATTCATCCGCAATCTCGATGAGCGCTTCGCCCGCGACAGCGATACGCCGATCAGTCTGTTGCTGGTGGACATCGACAACTTCAAGCGGATCAACGACAGCCTCGGCCACCAGACTGGCGACAAACTGTTGATCAGCCTCGCCCGGCGCCTGCGCAACAGCCTCAGCCCGAGTGGCAGCCTGGCGCGTTTTGCCAGTAACGAATTCGCCGTGTTGCTCGACGACACCGACCTTGAGGCCGGGCAGCAGATCGCCAGTCAGTTGCTGATGACCCTCGACAAGCCGATGTTCGTCGACAATCAGCTGATCAGTGTCACCGGCTCCGTCGGCCTCGCCTGCGCGCCGCTGCACGGGCGCGATCCGCAAACCCTGATGCGCAACGCCGGCCTGGCGCTGCACAAGGCCAAGGCCAACGGCAAACATCAGTTGCAGGTGTTCACCGAAGCGCTGAACGCTGAAGCCAGTTACAAACTCTTCGTCGAGAACAACCTGCGCCGCGCCCTGACCCAGAATGAACTGGACGTGTTCTACCAGCCGAAACTGTGCCTGCGCAGCGGTCGCTTGCTGGGCATGGAAGCGCTGTTGCGCTGGAACCATCCGGAACGCGGCATGATTCGCCCGGACCAGTTCATCAGCGTCGCCGAGGAAACCGGCCTGATCATTCCGATCGGCAAATGGATCGCGCGTCAGGCGTGCCGCATGAGCAAATCCTTGACTGCTGCCGGCCTGGGCAATCTGCAGGTGGCAATCAATCTGTCACCGAAACAGTTCTCTGATCCGGATCTGGTCGCCTCGATCGCCAACATCCTCAAGGAAGAAGCGCTGCCGGCCAATCTGCTCGAACTCGAGCTGACCGAAGGCTTGTTGCTGGAAGCCACCGAAGACACGCATTTGCAGCTCGACCAGCTCAAACGCCTGGGCCTGACCCTGGCCATGGATGACTTCGGCACCGGGTACTCGTCGCTGAGCTATCTGAAGAAATTCCCGATCGACATCATCAAGATCGATCGCAGCTTCATCCATGAAATCCCGGACAACCAGGACGACATGGAAATCACCTCCGCGGTGATCGCCATGGCCCACAACCTCAAGCTCAAGGTCGTCGCCGAAGGCATCGAAACCGCCGAGCAACTAGCGTTCCTGCGCCGGCATCGGTGCGACGTCGGCCAGGGTTATCTGTTCGACCGACCGATTCCGGGTGATGAACTGATCAAAGCGCTCAGGCGCTATCCGCGTGGGCCGCTCTGTCTCTAACCCCTCTACCCCATTCTCGCCATAACATGCCGCCCTCTGTAGGAGCTGCCGAAGGCTGCGATCTTTTGGTCTGGTTTTTAAAAAGCAAAATCAAAAGATCGCAGCCTTCGGCAGCTCCTACATTGGGTAGTGATTAACTCGGCATCATTCGGCACACTGGCGGTCTGACTTTTTACCTCCAACCTGACTGAGAGGAACGATCATGGTTCTGCGCTCGGAAATTCTGGTGAACAAAAACGTGCTTCCAACCAAAGAACAAGCCCTGCCCGGCCGCGAAACCCCGATGACCCTGCCGGAAAAACACTTCGTCTTCGAAGACACCCCGCTGCTCGGTCCATTCTTTCAGGACGTCGACTTCGCGATTTTCGGTCTGGGTTGCTTCTGGGGCGCGGAACGACGCTTCTGGCAGCGCGAAGGCGTGGTCAGCACCGTGGTCGGTTACGCCGGTGGCTTCACGCCAAACCCGACGTACGAAGAAGTCTGCTCGGGCCTGACCGGCCACGCCGAAGTGGTATTGGTGGTGTATGACAAGGCTCAAGTCAGTTACGAAGAACTGCTGGCGATGTTCTGGGAACTGCACAACCCGACTCAGGGCATGCGTCAGGGCAACGACATCGGCACTCAGTACCGCTCGGTGATCTACGCGACCACCCCGGAGCAACTGGATGCGGCACTGAAAAGCAAAGACGTGTATCAGGCGGAACTGGCCAAGGCCGGTCTGGGTGAAATCAGCACCGAGATCGACCAGGCCCCGACCGTGTACTTTGCCGAGGCTTATCACCAGCAGTATCTGGCGAAGAACCCTGAAGGTTACTGCGGGATTGGCGGCACCGGCGTTTGCATGCCGAGCTGAAAGCTGCTAGCGGCAAGCTTCAAGCTGCAAGCGCTGTTTTCGCTTCAGCTTGTAGCTTGTAGCTTCATTCCGCTATTAACCAATCCATCTGCCAGCCACCCTGAGTCTGCCCCAGCTTCTTCGACAACCACGGCAGCAACTCACGCAATTCTTCTTCCAGCCCCCACGGCGGATTGGCGATCGCCAGCCCGGAACCGTTCAGGCTGTTCGGCGTATCCAGCGGATGCACCAGCAGCTCCACACGCAGCAACTTCGGCGCCCCCGTGCCTGCCAGGTCCTGATAGAAACGGCGCAGTGCACGCTGATCCTTCACCGGATACCAGATCGCCGCCACAGTCTGGCGCATGCGGCCGATGGCTTCTTTCATCGACGCCGCGCAACGCTGCATCTCGTCGAGTTGCTCGAACGGCGGATCGATCAGCATCACCGCGCGCTTTTCCTGCACCGGCAACATCGCCCGCGCCACATGCCAGCCCTCGCCCAGATGCACTTTCACTCGACGATCGCCGGCCATGTTGTCCTTGAGCAACACGCCATCTTCGGGATGCTTCTCGTTGAGCATCACCCGATCCTGCGGCCGCGTCAGACGCCGTGCCAGCTCCGGCGAACCCGGGTAATAGCGCAACTGGCCATCCGGGTTCATCTCGTGCAGCACCTTCATGTAGTCGGCGGTCAGCGCCGGCAGATCCGGCTGAGCCCACAACCGCGCAATGCCTTCCAGGTACTCGCCGGTGCGATTGGCCTGATCGCCCTGCAAGTCATACAGGCCAATGCCGGCGTGCGTGTCGAGATAGGCAAACGGCTGCTCCTTGCGCGACATCAGGGCGATGAGGCGGGTCAAGGTCAGGTGTTTGAACACATCGGCGTGATTGCCGGCATGGAAGGCGTGACGATAATTCATGGTTGCTCCTGCGAGGGCCGCAAAGTTTACCTTTTACCGGGCGGCAAGTCAGGGGTTGGCGGCTGAGCGGACAAAAGCCTGCCCCTCACCCTAACCCTCTCCCGGAGGGAGAGCGGACTGACGGTGGTGATCTTGCGAGTTACATCGACCTGAGTGATCGACTTGATCTCAGGCTTGGCCAAGCGTAGATAAGCGCGCAAGTCGCAAGTCGTCACACGACCAGTCCCCAGAAAGAACACCACCATCCAGGCTTGGCCAAGCGAAGTTCACCCCTGAAGTCGCAGGTCGGTATACATCACCCAGACAACTCGGTCAGTCCCCTCTCCCTCTGGGAGAGGGCTAGGGTGAGGGGCTTTGCTTTTATAGCGTTAAACTGGCAAACCATGAACGACAGGAAGTCAAAAACTCATGCGATATCTGATCATCTGTTTACTCAGCCTTCTTAGTCCATACCTCGCCCTTGCCGACGAAACCCACATTGAACAGGCACGCCAGACACTAAAGAACTACGGGCTGAGCCACTCCATCCTGGCGCCATTCAATGAGCAATCAGCCCTGAGGAAAGACATTGCACTATCCGCCAATGCCTACTCATTCATGGGCAACGGCCTGCATTCCATCCTGCAAAATGAAGACATGCTGCAAGTGCTGCACGATCCCTATAAAGAAACACTGAGCTACATATCGGCGGCTTACCAGCAGACACCGTCACGCAGCAAACTCTCAAATGAAAAAGTGGTGTTCCTTGCGTGCCTGAAGATCTACAACTCCGAAGCGTTCAACCGCTTTATCAAAACCCAAGATGCCTACATCTCTGACTGCCCCCCCGATTTCAATCAATCAAAAGATCGCAGCCTTCGGCGGCTCCTACATGGGATAGGCGCTCACTCTGCCGAAGGCTGCGATCTTTTGATCTTCAGGCGGGCAAGCTGCGCAGGCGCTTGCCGATGACATCGAGCACATCACAGCCATCGCGCAATGGGATGGCGCACAGCAGGGCGAAGTCGCTGAGGATCACGGAGTCGCATTCGATCGAGCCGCGCATGCACATGTTTTCCAGGACCTGGACCACGGCGCGGATGCGATGGTTGGCGGCGTCCATGAGGATGTCGAGGGGCACGTGGGTGTCGATGAACAGGCTGGGCATGTCGCTGCAATTGCCGGTGAGGGCCATGAAGCGGTTATCGGGGTGAGGCGTGATTTTCTTGTAGGGCGGATCATGTTTTGTCGTTGTCATTCTTGGCATCCCTGAAGTTCTGAGTGGAGCCGCCATTGACCTTCCTACGGGTTTGGGTGGCAGCCATGTGCGGGAGTAGGAACTGAGAACTCCAAATCAGCCACGTCGAAACGTGTCCCGCACAAAGCCGCCGTCAACTTGTCATGAATACGTTTTGACCCTTGTATTCAGCCTGCGGCACTTATGCACTTCAGAGTTCGGGATCCTACCCCCTGTCACCGTTCTCGTGGTGACAACGAAAAGACTATCCCTGCAACCCACCGCGCACCAGTTCATGAAAACCGCCGCGATTCGAAGGAAACGTCCGAAGCGTTTGCCCCGAAATTTCACTCTGCCTCTGCCAGCAAAAACTCCAGAAGCGCCGATCGTGACGAATCTTCCGACATCGATAATTTGAAAAACTGCCCGACCTTGCAGCGCAGGACCGTCTCGGGAAACGCCTCGAACACGGCCCGTTGCTCCTCGCTCAGCCATTGCAGAGCATTGGCGATGCGTACGCTTGCATCAGTCTGCGTCAACAGCGATTGCGGCACGCTCCACCACGGAAAGACCCGCCCCGAAACCAGCGCACGGCCCCCGATTTCAATGGCCTGGCCATTGATCAAGGCTCGTGAAACGACTGGCAGCAATTGCGCGGGAATGACCTCGTCAGAGTACAAAAGAGGCAGCAGAAACCGACCATCCCAAAAGCGAAAAAACACCGCTTTACCGTCCGGCATCAGCACTTGAGTCAGGCTGCGGAAATGTTCGACCAGCACTTCCATATCTGCCGAAGACACCGCCAACCATCCCCAGTCCCGGGATTGTGTTTCCGCCACCCAACGTAAAAACTCACTGTCCGCAGCGACAATTCCCACATAGGGCATCACCGCGTCCCACTCGGCATAAATGGTCTCGGCCCAGACCGGATGAGCTGTGCCCCGCCAGGCTTTGAATGCATCGGCATCGCTGGCGCGGCTGAAAATGGCGAACAGTTGTTCCGACGCGTGCAGCGGCTGCCGCGCCAGCCAATCTTCGGGCGTCAATTGTTCAGGCTGCACAGACACCGTCCTTGCACCGCTCACACTCTTCGCAGAAAGGCGCATCACCTTTGAGACTCATGATCTGTGCGGCGGTGAGAACCGCCGCCGACTCAGCGACCAGTTTCTCTGGCAAGCCCGGCACCACCGGTGCCGCACTCGTTGCCGCCATTGGCGAGCCACCCACAACAATCGGCACGCTGCTGAAAATTCCGCCGGGGCCGATGTTGATCCACTGTCCGCCGGCCTGAATCGTCGCGCTCGCGCCGCCATCAATGACCACTTGCTGGCCTGCGCTGATATGGATCTGCGCCGAGGCGCTGGTGGCCTGGCTGTTTACCCGAACCTGTCGGTCGCCAAGCACAGACAAATGATCATCCTGCCTGACTTCGGTCTGGCGCTGGCCGTGGGTGATGCGTTGCTCGTCGGCCTTGAGTTCATGCCGGGCAGTCCCTGTGACCACCACACTGCGCTGATTATCGACCTGCAGCTGCTGGTCGTTGAGCACATGCTGGGTCCAGTTGCGCTGCGCACGCAGGTAGATTTCCTCGGCACCTTTTTTGTCTTCGATGCGCAGTTCGTTATAACCGCCACCGCCAGGGCTGCTCTGGCTGCGGAAGATACTGCGGGTCTTGTCTGCCGGCAGATCCAGCGGCACCGGGGTCGCCGCATTCGGCAGGCAACCCATGACCAGCGGCTTGTCGGCATCGCCATCAATGAAGCCGACCAGCACTTCCATGCCGACGCGCGGAATCAACACGCTGCCGTAGTGATCGTGAGCCCAACCGGTCGCGACGCGCAGCCAGCAACTGGAGTGCTCGTTGAGTTCGCCATCACGATCCCAGGCCAGTTGCACTTTGACCCGTCCGTATTCATCGCAATGGATTTCCAGGTCTTTCGGGCCGGTGACCACGGCAGGTTGGTAGCCCGACATGCGCGGTTTTTCCGGGCACAGCGTTGGACGAAAGACCACGTCCCACGGCGTGGCGACGAAAGTATTGCGGTAGCCCTGG